>JBAXNF010000070.1:0-9322 GCA_037133935.1 bacterium | reverse complement strand
GTGAATGCCTGTGATGAGCCTCGTAAGTTTTCGTTTGCCCTCACCGTGATGGGCGCAAATTGGTGTGACTGGGTTTATGAAATTGAGCCAATAGCAAGCGGCTCTCGCGTTACCCATAGTTGGGTTGATCACCGAAAGACATGGCAAGACAAGTTGGGCAAGTTGGTCAGCGGAGTCTCCGATAGGGCAAGCCACAACAAAGCAAATATGGAAGTCACCCTCGAACAATTAGCGCAAGCGCTGAACGCCTAAGGTTGTCCTATGACTCTTGTGCAGCTTTCAAAAGACTCCATCGACCTCGGCATTGTGGTGAGCGATGCCGACAAGGCGTTGGCCTTCTACCGCGATCTTTTGGGGTTCCCATTGCAAGGCGAAATGCCTATGCCAGGTGGAGCAAAAATGTACCGACTTTTGTGTGGCACCTCGCTTCTCAAAATTATTCACGCCCCAGGCGATCTATCGGGTGCAGCGAAGGGTGGCATTACCGGGGCACTCGGACTCCGCTATTTCACCATGTACGTCACCAATTTGCAGGAAATTTCCGATCAGTGCGCCGCCGCTGGCTACAACGTGGCCATAGCACCCGTCACCATCCGCCCCGGGGTCACCATTGCCATGGTGGAAGACCCCGACGGCAATTGGGTGGAGTTCCTAGAGACTTCTGCGACATAAATAAGGGGCATTTTGAGAAGTGCCTGACGTAGTGTGAGGGGAGACATTCACCCCTATAAGGAAACACGCCATGCCAAAAGACATCATGCAATCTCACAAATTGGCCAACGTGTTGTACGACATTCGTGGCCCAGTGCTCGATGAGGCCAAGCGCCTTGAGGCCCAGGGTCATCGCATTATCAAGTTGAATATTGGTAACCCCCAGCCTTTTGGTTTTGAGACGCCACCAGAAATTTTGGTTGAGGTAGTACGTACCCTGCCGACGTCGCAGGGCTATTCCGATTCTCAAGGGTTGGTGTCTGCTCGCACGGCAATTGTTCAGCATTATCAAGAGCGCGGTATCGACATCACCGATGTTGACGATGTGTGGCTCGGCAATGGTGTGAGTGAACTCATTCAAGTTGCTCTCAATGCACTGCTCGATGAGGGCGACGAAGTGCTCATTCCAGCTCCCGATTACCCATTATGGACCGCTGCTACCAGTTTGTCGGGTGGCAAGCCTGTGCATTACTTGTGTGACGAGTCGAGTGATTGGATGCCCGACATTGAAGACATGCGCTCGAAAATTACGAAGCGCACAAAAGCAATTGTCATTATTAACCCCAACAACCCCACAGGCGCTGTGTACAGCCCAGAAGTGTTGCGGAAAATTGCCGACCTCGCGGTAGAGCACGGGCTCATTGTGATGGCCGATGAAATTTACGACAAGATTTTGTACGACAATGCTGTACACACCACCTTCGCCGCTATTGCTCCCGATGTATTCACCATCACCTTCAATGGTTTGTCGAAGGCGTATCGCCTTGCGGGCTTCCGTTCGGGTTGGATGGTGATGACGGGCCCGCGCCGACACGCCGCGAGTTACATTGAAGGCATCAGCATGCTCACCAATATGCGACTCTGCGCCAACGTTCCAGCACAAAATGCAATTCAAACAGCATTGGGTGGCCGTCAAAGTATTCGCGATCTTGTACTTCCTGGTGGGCGTTTACTGGAACAACGTGATGCAGCAATAAAAACTTTGCGTAGCATTCCTGGGGTGACGTGTGTTGAGCCGAAAGGTGCGTTATATGTTTTCCCGCGCCTCGACCCCGAGGTGTACCCCATTGTGGACGACCGCAAGTTTGTGCTCGATTTTCTGCGTGCCGAACGCGTGCTTGTAGTTCAGGGAACTGGTTTTAACTGGCCTACTCCCGATCACTTACGCATTGTTACTTTGCCGTGGGCTGCAGATTTGGTTGAGGCAATTGAGCGCTTGGGCAACTTCTTGTCCACCTACAAGCCCTCGTAAAAAGTTTTAGCAGTTCAGTGCTGCGGTGAGATGTGCAAGTAATTCGTCGTAGGTATTGAGCGCAGGAAACTGTGGGAACTCTGCAGTGATATTGCTTGGTGCGTGAAAGAGAAACCCTGCATCGGCTGCGCCGAGCATTGCAGTGTCGTTGTACGAGTCGCCGGCAGCTGCTACTCGATAGTTCAGACCCTTGAATGCATTCACGGCGTGTCGTTTCTGGTCGGCTTGGCGCAATTCAAAATCGACAATGCGGTCATTTTCCACAATGAGGCGATGACAAAAAAGTGTTGGCCAATTCAGCAGTTTCATGAGTGGTCGACCGAATTGTTCGAACGTGTCAGAAAGAATAATTACTTGCGTGCGCGTGCGTAATTCGTCAAGGAACTCCACTGCTCCAGGAAGCGGAAATAGACCAGCAATGACCTCTTCAATGCGGCTCATGGTGAGGCCGTGTTGATTGAGAATTTCAATGCGGCCTTTCATGAGGAGGTCGTAATTGGGTTCGTCACGGGTAGTGCGTTGCAACTCGGGAATCCCAGTGCTCTCGGCAACGGCAATCCAAATTTCAGGCACCAGCACTCCTTCAAGGTCGAGAGTGACGATGCCTTGTTGAGCCGATGTTGCAACTGCCATGTTTCTATTCTTGCCGATGGGCTGGGTTTGGCCCACTTTTTAACGTTCGCACCTCATGTGAAAAGAGTGGGATCAGGCAAGTCACGAGCGCAAAGGCCCCTACCCATAAAAGTGCTGATTTCGCTCCTATGAGATGCGTGAGTGGACCCGCTAAAAAGAGTCCGATTGGGGCAAATACCAACGACCCAAAGGCGTCGTATGAACCAACGCGCGACAGAGCATCGTGTGGAACATGCATATGGAGTGTGGTGAGCCACAGGGCATAGAAAAGGTCCATCGCGATACCAGTTGCGCAGGCGGCAAGCATGAGCATAAGAAGTGGAAGCGGCACCGCAAGCGACAACATCCAAAGTCCTGCCGCAGGCAATATGGCTACGGCAATAAACAAAGGGTGAGTGGGCCGCCATTTCACCGCTACGCCCATGCCAAGAACTCCCCCAACACCAAATGCCAACATCATGTAGCCCATGTCGGAGGCCCCGTGAAGCGCCTCTTTTGATTGCACAGGCGCCAACACGCCGAGGAATCCTTCGAAGGCCATGTTGTAGAAGGCATAACACACAACAACAATGACTATCCATCGACGTGAAGAAAACTCAAACCATCCATCGCGCAGTTGTTGGAAAATGGTGACACGTTCTGTTGTGGAATCGTTGTTCATTCCTTTTGGCAAGTGCAAAGCAAAAACCAAAAATCCAGCAACGATGAAACTCAGCGCATCGCACAAAATGGCCCACCCTGAACCAGCGGAAGAAACAATGATGCCTGCGACACTTGCGCCAAGAGTGAACCCTAAGTTGGCGCCGACACCTAAAAGTGAATTTGCCGATTGCAACTGAGTCTCTGGAACAATGAGCGGCATGAGCCCACTGAATGCCGGGTACCACAATGCGTTCAGGGCACCGAAGATAAAACCATTAATGCAAAGAAGTGGAATAGAAGCATGATGAGTTAAAAATGCAATGGCACTTATCGCCACAACAACGCCACCAATAATGTCGGTAATACCTACGAGTTGTGAGCGGCCAAACCGATCGGCAGCTACGCCGCCCACAAGAAGAAAAAGAACAAGAGGAACCATTTGCGCCGTGGTGACGTAACTCAAAGAACCTGCGTCGGCGCCTTTCAAAGAAAGAACACCAAAGGCCAAAGCAATAGGTGTCATCCCATTCCCGATATTGGAAATCACTCGCGCTGTAAACAGGCGACGAAATTGGCGTATTTGCCACAGCTCAGTCAGTTCGCGAAACATTGGTAGTTGAGCAAATGTTACTCTTTACCCATGTCGGAAAACTATGAAGATCTCAGTGCCTGTGCTCTTACTCCTGAACTAGAAGAGCAACTTATTGCGTCGCAACAAGAATGTGTTTTTATGTGGGTCAATAAGGCAGGCGACCCATTTGGCGTGGTCATGGCATACATGGCGAAAGACGGAAAAATCTGGATGACTGCAGCTGAAACGCGCAAACGTATTTCGGCCATTCGGCGCCACCCACGTGCCTCTATTTGCATCACCAGTATGGGCAGCAAAATTGGTGGCGGGAAAACGGTCTCGTACAAAGGCAACTGCATAGTGCACACTGGCCGTGATGTTAAAGATTGGTTCTACCCAGAGTTTGCTTCGTATATTCGCCCCGAGAGCCCAACGGCTGCACAGGAGTTTGAAAAGTTCCTCGACTCGCCGCATCGTGTAGTTATCGAGTTTGTTCCCGATTACACCTTGAGTTTCGACGCATCTCTCATGTGGCAACGTTCGCCAGGCGTCATTAGATAAGCCATCAGGAATAATCGAAAAATGCTGGCGTAAACTAAGCAGGTGACCTCGCCGCTACAAATTGCCTTTGTTACCTCGGCATCAAACATGTCTACATTGCCCGAGTCGCCTGTGGAAGTTGCTTTTGTGGGGCGTTCAAATGTGGGCAAGTCATCACTCATCAACGCACTTGCCAACCGCAAGCAACTTGCCAAAGTGTCAAACACTCCGGGGCGTACACAGCTCATCAACTTGTTTGTGACCCCCAGTAACGGAACCATTGTCGACCTGCCGGGTTACGGGTACGCCAAAGTTCCAGGTCGCATTCGTGCGGGGTGGGAAAAGATGATTGTTGGTTACCTACTTGAACGCGAAGAATTAGAAATGGTTTTTGTTTTGGTCGATGGGGAAATTGGGCCCACCAAACTCGATGTGCAAATGCTCGAGCATCTTCGTGAAAATGAAGTTCCACACACCATTGTTGCTACCAAGCACGACAAGGTGAAGTCGTCGAAACGCGATACACGAAAGCGCGACTTAGCAGCTGGTTGTGAAGTGGCACAAAAAGATGTCATGTGGGTCAGTGCGTCGAGCGGTGTGGGTATCGACTCGCTGCGCAATGCCGTGAACGGCATTTTGGGTAAAGCGAAATAGCAGTTAGCCCAATTGTTTGGGTTGCGCAGTGCGCGCCAACCGCAGAGCAACAGCAATCATCACAAACTGCAGTGGCAGGCGAGCCCACGAAATAAATTGCTCGCCTCCTGAGCGATTGCGCCAATCCCAGGTCATGTACAAGTTGGCGGGGTAGACGGCAATGAGGAGCGCGATGAGCGCGTAGCCGCCCCATTTGCGTGTAGAAGGCCGCAAAATGAGCCCGCCCACAATGATTTCGGCAAGACCGCTGGCGTAAGTCCAAAAGCTATTGCTGAAGGGGAGCCACGGGGGAACGATGTCGTTAAAGAAGCTCGGAGAAGCAAAATGCATGACTCCGGTCAAGGAAATAAAACTACCTACGGCTACGGCTAAGAGGTTTCGGCGCATATCATTAGTATTTCCTATGTACCCAAGGAATTTGGGTTTTCGATGTGAATAATTGAGGGGAAAAGATGCCAAAGCCGGGGATGCATTCAGGAATAGCCACAGACGATGCCATGAACTTGGCAATGTCCGAGCACGTGGTGCCTTTATATGAAGCAGTAAAAGAGTTCATTGCAAACGAAGTAGACCCCATCACTGAGGAGTATTACACCCTTGGCGAAGGGCGTGCCGACCATTGGGGTTATGCGCCTGGTCAGCTTGAACTGTTGCAGTCCGTGAAAGATAAAGCGAAGGCGAATGGCTTGTGGAACTTCTTCTTGCCAAATGCCGAAACTGGTGAAGGTTTGTCAAACCTCGACTATGCCTACATAGCAACTGAGTTGGGTAAGAACCCATTGGCTTCAGAGTGCTTGAACTGTTCAGCACCTGATACCGGCAACATGGAAGTGCTTGAGCGTGTTGGTACGCCGGCGCAGAAAAAGGAATGGCTTGAACCATTGCTGCAAGGTGAAATTCGTTCTGCTTTTGCAATGACTGAACCCGATGTTGCGTCGTCTGATGCAAAGAATATTGCCACCACCGCAGTGCTCGATGGTGATGAGTGGCTCATTAACGGTGAGAAGTTCTATATCTCAGGAGCTGGTGACCCACGCTGCAAAATTATGATTGTGATGGTCATGACCAGCCCCGATGGCCCACCGCATCGTCGCCAATCACAAATTCTTGTTCCTATGAATACTCCGGGTGTGGAAATACTTGGTGCAATGCATGTATTCGGTGAAGACGATGCGCCACATGGCCACATGCATTTGCGCTTCAACGATGTGCGTGTTCCCAAAGACAATATCCTTCTCGGCGAAGGTCGTGGTTTTGAAATTTCACAGGTGCGTTTAGGACCTGGCCGTATTCATCACTGCATGCGTTCTATTGGTGCAGCAGAGCGCGCTTTGGAACTTATGGTGCGCCGCGGTTTGCATCGTGAAGCATTCGGAAAACCACTGACGCGACTCGGTAAAAACCCCGAAGTAATTGCCAAAGCACGCATTGAAATTGAGGCATGTCGCCTCATGGTGTTACGTGCAGCAAAAGCAATGGACACACTTGGTAATGCTGAAGCACGCGTATGGGTAAGTGCTGTGAAGGCAATGGTCCCTCTACGCGTTTGCCAAATCATCGACGAGGCAATTCAGATGCACGGAGCAACAGGTGTTTCACAGTGGACACCACTGTCACGTATGTACGCCAGCCAGCGCACATTGCGTTTGGCCGATGGGCCAGACGAAGTGCACTGGAGTGTTGTGGGTCGTGCAGAAATTGCTCGTTATGAAGATGACCCTGTGATCGGCACTCCAGAGACATACCGCGGTATGTTCTCCGGCCCGTCGTGACGTTGCAGTTCTAGCGTTGATGCGGGTGGGAAACTGCCCGCACATCTAAATCGGAAATTCCAGCAAAGTCACTGGGGTTCACTGTGTATAAAGGAAGCTGATGAGCTATTGCTATTGCGGCAATGAGCGTGTCGAATGCACGAGCTTTTCTCTTGCTTCCACTATTGCGGAGTTCAGCTGCAATTCCGCCATAAATGCGCGCAGCCGATTCATTGAAGGGAAGCGAATCAAATTCACTCTCTGCAAGCTGCAAGTGAAGTTGTCGTACTTTGCGTTCGTGTTCTGTTTTGGCAACAAGTGGCCCAACGGAAAGTTCGGCAAGCGTGATGCTGCTGATGACGGGAAACTCTGGCAGTTGAACTTCATCGGCCAGTTCATTCAGCAAGATGAGCGTGCTGGTGTCAAGCAGCCCATCGGCAGCGGTGGTCACGAGATGCTCTGATCGATGATGGAGTCAATATCGCCACGCAATGCCACAGGGTCAAGCGAGGGAAGGCCCTGCCACTTTTTTCTCAAGACACTCATGTGGGTGGGCCGTTGATGCACTGGATGCAGTTCTGCAACTTCAGCACCATCACGTGTGACCAAGAGGCTCTCACCCGACAACACGCGGTTGATGACCGCGGATCCGTTGTTGCGTAGTTCTCGCACGGTGATCTCCTTCATGATGGGCAGTGTATCACCGGTGATACATGTACTTCTTCGATCGTGTTAGTGTTTGAAGGAGCGCCATTTTGCGGTCGTTCGCGGGGGCCGACACCCTGACAGAATGCAGGGGTGAGCATTTTAGGAAATCGCGTAACCCGCATCGAAGATCCCCGTTTTCTAACTGGCAAAGGTACATATATTGCCAACCTCGATCTGCCAGGAGCGCGGCATATTTCCTTTGTGCGCTCTTCCATGGCGCACGCAAAAATAACCGGCATTGATGCAAGCGAAGCGTTGTCGATGCCTGGTGTCATTGCGGTGCTTACTGCAGCCGATGTTGATATGGAACCAGCGAAGCCTTCAATTCCTTTGTTGAACCAAGACATGCGTCGTCCCTTTTTAGCAATTGATGTTGTGCGTTTTGTTGGCGACCCCATTGCAATGGTCATTAGCGAAACAAAAGAACAAGGTGTTGATGCAGCAGAAACTGTTGTGGTTGACTACGAACCATTGCCCGCAGTGCTTGACGTTGCCGATGCACTCACCGACACAATTGTTTTATTTCCTGAAGCAAAAACAAATGTTGTGTTTACTTTGCCCACTCCGGCAGACCCTGCCATTTTTGCCGATTGCGAAGTAGTAGTTGAATTAGCAATTGAGAATCAACGTGTTGCACCAGCGCCAATGGAAGTGCGTGCAGCAGCAGCTACCTGGGATGGCAAGCGGCTTACACAGTGGGCATGTAGTCAAGGAGCTCATGGCGCGCGCGATGGTTTAGCAGCAGCACTTGGCCTTGCCAAAGAAGATGTACGCGCTATTACTCCCGATGTGGGTGGCGGGTTTGGCGCAAAAAATGGTGTGTACCCCGAAGAAATTCTGGTGGGTTGGGCAGCAAAGAAGTTGGGTTACCCCGTGCGCTGGACCGAAACACGCAGCGAGAACATGTTGGGCATGGGCCATGGTCGTGGGCAACGCCAAATTGCAAAAATGGGTGGAACACGTGACGGCCGCATTACTGCGTATCGCCTTGAGGTGTTGCAAGACTCCGGTGCCTATGCATGTATTGGTGCTGTATTGCCCATCATGACGCGAATGATGACAGGCGGCGTCTACGACATTGCCAATATTGAATACAACTCGTATTCGCTTGTTACTAACACCACACCGATGGAGGCATACCGCGGCGCGGGCCGGCCTGAAGCAACGGCGGCAATTGAACGCACCATTGAAATGTTTGCGCAAGCTTGTGGCCTCGATTCCACCGAAGTGCGTCGCAAAAACTACATCAAGCCATCAGCGTTCCCGCTCACCACCGCAATGGGCGCTGCGTACGATTCGGGTGAATATGAAAAAGCACTCGACATGGCGTTAAGTGCTTCTGGCTACCAGGCACTACGTGCTGAACAAAAAGTGCGCCGCGACCGTGGTGATGTGGTGCAGCTCGGTATTGGCATTGCATCGTATGTAGAAACCACAAACCCCATGGGTAGTGGTGAGTACGGTGCCGTGGAAATTACCAACGATGGTGGGGCCATTGTGCGCACGGGTGCTTCCTCGCATGGGCAGGGGCATCACACCTCGTGGGCAATGATTGTCTCGCAAAAAACAGGTATCCCGATGGACAAAATTGAGTTCCGCTTCGGCGATACCGACGATATTGAACGTGGCAACGGCACGGGCGGTTCGCGTTCGTTACAAGTAGGCGGAACCGCCGCTCAAATGGCGGCAGAAAACGTCATTGAAATTGCACGCCAAAAGGCTGCTGACCTACTTGAGGCAGCACCAGAAGACGTGGTGCTCGACGCAGCAACTGGTGCGTTCCATGTTGTGGGCTCGCCACGCCCCAGCAAAACATGGGCGGAAATTGCTATTGCATCGCCGGTCGCGTTGTTTGCCGAA
>JBAXNF010000069.1:0-9637 GCA_037133935.1 bacterium | reverse complement strand
AGTAGCCGCGTCTTCAACAACAATGTCGGCACCCTTCCACTTCAGTAAGGAACCAGCCGAACGAGCCGAAGCGAAATAGCGCATCTGTGTTACTGGGAAATTGCGTTCTTCTAAAAGAGCACGCATGACCCCGCCTACTTGACCTGTTGCACCTACTAGACCTACTCGCATAAACGTGCAGGCTATCTGAGAGTCATTCGCCAAGCCGGAGAATTAACCACCAATGGCTCTTATTGGCCCGTGGCAAGACGCGTTCTTGAATGCCTGAACCCCCAATGATGCGATCAGAAATGCCAGCCAATAACGACCTGCGGCGGCGAGGGTGGTGGAAGAGCACAATTTCGCTGCACGAGCGGCCAGACAGACGAACGACATCGAGAACGTCGCTCGTTGCCACCCGGTTCGCCTGCCACCCCAAGCGGGTTGCTACACGTTGCTTAGCCAGCCAGGGTCCAAAAATTTTGGTTTTCCACAGTGCGCGAATAAGTGCCCCGGTTGGCTGCAAAAAAATGTCGGCAAGAACCCATGTGCGGTAGTTCAGCATCACCACACCATGTGGTTTTACAACACGCAACGATTCCTTCGTCAGCGACAATGCATCTGCGTGCGAACAGTGCTGCAAAGTGATGTACGAAAAAACTGCATCGACAGAATGGTTGTCCAGCGGCACCGTATGCCCATCGGCGACATGCGCCGTGCGCAAACGGTTGATAACGCCGTGTTTAGCAACCGTCTCACGGCAGCGCTCTAAGAAGGTTGCATCAACATCGGCGGCAATGACCGTTGCAAAACGATGTGTGAGTCGCGCGGTCATTCGCCCAATGCCAGAACCAACTTCGAGCACTGAGAGTTCTTCGAGATCCATTTCGTTCATGCCAAAGACACGAAGATACGCATTGACTTCTTTATTGCCGCTCATGACAAAGTCTTCTAGTGTTAATTGAGCACCAGTTTCGTTATTAAACACCCATCCGGTTTCACGCACTACCTGATCGGCGTTTGCATGTTCATCGGCGACACCGCCAGCTACACGCCAAGGGATGAGTTGAGAACGACGTTGTACCATGAAGTTAAGTATTGCTTATTTACGTTCGGGCAACGGGGCAGAGTATGCCTGGCCTGAGTCGAGGCCAAAAGCTGTGTGCAACGTGCGCATTGCTTTTTCTGTATTCGCAGCACCAACAACAACTGATACACGGATGGTGCTTGTAGAGATCATTTCAATGTTCACATCGGCATCGGCAAGCACGCGGAACATTTTTGCAGCTACTCCTGGGCTCGTCTTCATTCCCGCACCAACGAGTGAAATTTTTGCCACTGCTTCATCGTGGGTCACACCCGCAGCACCAAGTTCACCAGCAACCGTATTCACTATTTTCAATGCTGTTGCAAGGTCAGATTTGGGAACAGTGAAGGAGATGTCGGTAATGCCGTCTTTAGAAGTATTTTGCACAATCATGTCGACGTTGACATTGGCATCGGCCAGTGGTTCAAAAAGGGCAGCAGAAATACCTGGCTTATCGGCAACGCCAAACACAGTTACTTTTGCTTCACCTGTTTCGTGAACTACTCCAGAAATAATGGGATCTTCCATGGCATTCTCCTTTGAAGACTGCTGTGCATTAAAGGCGCTCATATCGAGCACCCACGTACCGTGTTCCCAAGTAAAACTTGAACGCACGTGTAAAGGAACATTGTGATTACGAGCAAATTCAACCGAGCGAAGCGCTAACACTTTGCTTCCTGCCCCAGCCATTTCTAACATTTCTTCAAAATCGAGGCGCTGTAATTTACGAGCTTGAGGAACAATGCGCGGGTCGGCACTGAAGACCCCGGTGACGTCGGTATAAATTTCGCACACATCGGCATTGACCGCAGCGGCCAGTGCAACTGCTGTGGTGTCGCTGCCACCACGACCCAAGGTAGTAATTTCGCTATCGGTGCTCACACCCTGGAACCCCGCAACGACGGCAACTTTGCCTGCGGCAAGTGCTTCACGTAGACGATCGCCTCTGACCTCAAGAATTTTTGCTTTGGTATGAACAGTGTCGGTAATGATTCCTACCTGGCTGCCCGTGAAAGAAACTGCGTCGATGCCAATATCGGCAAGAGCCATGCACACCAGTGCCATGGAAATGCGCTCTCCGGTGGTGAGCAGCATGTCGAGTTCGCGTCCTGGGAGAGTGCCCGATACCTGATTTGCCAATGAAATGAGGTTGTCGGTGGTTTTGCCCATGGCCGACACCACCACCACTACGTCGTTGCCGTGGCTGCGCGTAAAAGCCACATGCTCGGCAACTGCCTTAATGCGTTCAGGGTCGGCAACCGACGTTCCGCCGTATTTTTGGACAACTATTCCCACAGATGTCAAACGCTAGCGGAGTGCGGCTAACCTGCCGACCTTGTGGGTACTGAAAAAAGAGAACGCCAGAAATTGAACCGCCAGCAGCGACTCACCGAGCTCGCTGCACAACAACGTCGCTCCAAGACTAAAAAGCGCAGTCTGCAGGGGGTGGGTCTTGTTGCCCTCATTTTGCTTGTGGTCCTCATTTTCAATGTAACCAGCAGCGACGACACGGCCGATGTGGCCTCAACCGACACCGCTCTCGACACCACGTCAGACACCGCTGTCGATGCCTCCACCGATTCCACCGCTCCAGCGGCAACCACCCCTGTGGTCACCGCCCCGGGCGCCTCGCTCACTGGCGATACCAAGTGCCCTGCTGTAGACGGTTCGCAAGCCCGTGTTACTAAATTCGAAAAAGCACCGCCAATGTGTATTGATGCAGCCAAGAAGTACACAGCAACCTTCGACACCACCGAGGGAAGCATTGTTGTAGATCTCGACACGGCAAAGACCCCGCAAACGGTGAACAACTTTGTCACTCTTGCGCGTTACAAGTACTACGACGGCACTGTTGTCTTTCGTACCGATACGTCAATCGACATCATTCAAGGTGGCGGTCTCACTAACACCGATGACCCCGGCTACTCCATTCCCGACGAAGGCAGCGGATACAAGTACGTTGAAGGCGACCTCACAATGGCCCGCACTGGCGCACCAAATAGCGCAGGTGGACAATGGTTCTTTGTTGCTGGCCCGAAGGCTGCGGCGCTCGATGGCCAAGGCACCTACGTCAATTTTGCAAAAGTTACGTCTGGTCTTGATGTAGTGAAAAACATCCTTGCACTCAGCAGTGGCAGTGGCGCTTTAGGCGGAGTGCCTAGTCGCACCGTAGTCATTACCTCGGTCACTATCACCGAGAGCTAAAAACCCATTATTGAACGAGTTTCTTCTCTAGCTCAGCCAGAGTTGCTTCACTCACACCAATTGCTTTTGTATAATTGCGCAGTGAACCATGTTCTGCAACGAGCCCATCAATAATGATGCGCATTGCTCGCCCATCAGCTCGAAGGAATGATGCAGGTGTTACACCAATGCGATCTGCAAGTTCTTTTGAATGACTCTTTGCCCAATTCGTTAAACGCTCCATTGCTGAGTCGCTTTGTTCGTAGTCAGCAATGATGTATTCATGATCGCAACCAAGCGAACCCAACACCATCATTGCTAAGAGCCCAGTGCGATCTTTACCAGCGGCACAATGAAAAATAGTTGGTCCGTCGGCATTGGCCAAGGTCTCTACCGCCGCGGCAAAACGAGCAGAGCCATTACCCAACATTTCTGGGTATGCCCACAGTAAAAACTCCATCGGGTCATCGGTAACGGGCACATCATCTTCCGACCACGTGATGTCCAAAATGGAGTGATTGTGAAAATTCACTTCGTACTTATCGACGGGGAATTTGCCACGATTTTCCAATTCATCAACCGAACGTAAGTCCACCACGTTACGAATATCGAGCGCCCCAATGAGTGCTAGATCTACATCATTGAGGTGATGCATCGAGTCGGCGCGGTAAAGGACACCCCATTTCATATGCCCATTGGCCGTCGGGTAGCCGCCAAGATCGCGAAAGTTATGAGATGTTTCCATGCCTATGAGACGGTGAGGGTGCGTGGCAAGCGCCCACGCTTCATCGGTGGAAACTGGGCTTGATGCGGGAGTGGAATGGGTCACGCCGATACCGTAATCAGGATGTGGCAGGGTTACTGATTGGTAACTATGCTCGCCTGCGTGACTTCACCAAATCTTTCCCCAACTCACCCCCAATCGTCATCTGGCGAGCAAGACGCTTTGGCACCCCACACCATCGGCATTCTGGGCAGCGGCATCATGGGCGCCGGTATTGCTGAAGTCTTTGCATCTGCTGGGCACTCTGTGGTGTTGCGCTCTCGAACGGCTGAATCTGCCAGCGATGCTTTGCGCACACTCACCGCCAGTTTGGAAAAACAAGTACAGCGCGGTCGACTTGAAGCGCAGCGGAAAGTTGACATTCTCGCGCTGTGCACAACAACTACTCATCTGGAAAATCTCCGAGATTGTGATGTTGTTATTGAGTCTGTCGTTGAAGATCTTGAAACGAAAGTTGCTTTGTTTGCTGAGCTCGACTCGCTCTTGCCTTCCGCAACCATTTTGGCAAGCAACACCAGCACTTTGCCCATCATTGAATTAGCACGTTCTACGCAACGACCCGACAAAGTGTGTGGTATTCATTTTTTTAATCCAGCCACAACAATGTCACTCGTAGAAGTTGTTCGAGCCATTACTTCGTCAGACGACACCATTCAATTTGCTGTTGCACTCACTGAGTCCTGTGGCAAAACACCAGTTCATGTGCGCGACGATGCGGGGTTCATTGTGAATGCGCTCTTGTTCCCTTATCTCAATAACGCCATCAAAATGTACGAACGCGGAACAGCCACCATGAGCGACATTGACACCGCTATGAAAGGCGGATGCAATTTCCCGATGGGGCCGTTTGCACTGCTCGATTTGGTGGGGCTCGATACTTCACTATCAATCCTTGAAACACTGCACAAAAGCTCGCCGAACGATGCAGATGAACCTGCTCCGCTACTACGCCAACTTGTTTCCGAGGGCAAACTTGGGCGAAAAACGAAAAATGGGTTCTATTCGTACTAAACCTGTGTTGTGTTATTTGAAACAACACCTCAAGCAGTAAGCGAATGCCACTGGGCATTCCCTCCTGCTGCAGAGTGGGCCGACGATGACCTCGTGGGTGGTGGTGCCGACCTCGAACCATCCACACTCGTCTATGCGTATTCACAGGGAATGTTTCCCATGGGCATTGGCCGCGGCAGCAAACACCTGGGTTGGTGGTCCCCTAACCCTCGGGGAATTCTTCCCTTGCCAAACTTGCAAGTGAGTCGTTCTATGAAACAAAGCGCAAAGAAATACACAATGCGCACGAATACCAACTTTTCTGCTGTGATGGCCGCATGTGCTTCACCAATACGTGAAGGCGCATGGATCACTTCACCGTTTATTGCTGCGTATGAACGCCTACATGAATTGGGATGGGCACACTCGGTGGAAACGTACAACGAAGACGGGCACCTAGTTGGTGGACTATACGGGGTTCGCGTTGGTGGATTATTTGCCGGTGAATCCATGTTTCATCTACAACGCGACGCAAGCAAAGTTGCGCTCATGCATTTGGTAGAACACATGCGCAGCCTCAATATGTCGCTGCTCGATGTGCAATGGAGTACCCCCCATTTGGCCTCGCTAGGGGTCATCGAAGTACCGCGAGACCAGTATTTGAGGCAGCTATCAGAGGCTATTAGCGGCCAAAAGCCCGTATCGTAGAGACTGTTCCTATGTCTGAAAATGCACCCCGCCGCCGCGAAGAGCCATGGTTGATGCGCACCTATTCAGGGCACTCCACCGCAGCTGCTTCAAATGAGTTATATCGCACCAACTTGTCGAAGGGCCAAACCGGTCTCTCCATTGCCTTCGACCTTCCTACGCAAACCGGCTACGACCCCGACCATGTTCTTGCTCGCGGGGAAGTAGGAAAAGTCGGCGTTCCAGTTGCTCACCTCGGTCACATGCGTACGTTGTTGAAAGATATTCCGCCTGGCCAAATGAATACTTCAATGACCATTAACGCAACAGCTGCATGGATGCTTGCGTTGTACGTGGCAAATGCAGAAGAACAAGGAACTCCTTCCACTGCATTACGTGGAACAACTCAAAATGACATCGTGAAAGAATACTTGTCGCGCGGCACATACATCTTCCCGCCAGATGCTTCCAAGCGACTCATTGTCGACATGGTTGCATGGTGTGCTCATAATGCTCCTAAATGGAACCCTATGAACGTGTGCAGTTACCACTTGCAAGAAGCAGGTGCAACCCCCGTTCAAGAAGTTGCCTTTTCATTAGCAACCGCAATTGATATTCTTGATGCCGTCAAAGCAAGTGGGCAGGTAAGTGACGAGCAGTTTCCACAGGTTTTCGGTTCAATTTCATTTTTCGTCAACGCGGGCATTCGCTTCATTGAGGAAATGTGCAAGTTGCGGGCATTTACCGAGTTATGGGACCGCATCGGTCGCGAGCGTTACAACATCACCGATGAAAAAGCACGTCGTTTCCGTTATGGCGTACAAGTGAACTCACTTGGTCTGACCGAAGCACAGCCCGAAAATAATGTGCAACGCATTGTTTTGGAAATGCTTGCAGTCACCTTGTCGAAAAAAGCACGTGCGCGTTCCGTGCAACTTCCGGCTTGGAACGAAGCTCTTGGCCTTCCTCGCCCATGGGACCAGCAATGGTCGTTACGTATGCAACAAGTACTTGCTTTTGAAACCGACTTGTTGGAGTATGCAGATATTTTTGATGGCTCTCATGTTGTCGAACAGCGCACCGAAGAAATTCGCGATGCTGCATGGGTTGAACTACAAGAGATTCTGGAACTAGGCGGAGCCTTCGAAGCAATTGAAGACCTCAAAGGTCGCCTTGTGTCTTCCATGGCCGACCGCACCCGTCGTATTGAAACGGGCGACCAAATTGTGGTGGGCATGAATGCCTTCACTGAAAGCGCCGACTCGCCACTAGGCGGTGATGGAAATATTTTGACCGTCAACCCCGCAGTTGAGGCCGAAACCGTCAACGACACCAACGCTTGGCGAACCGCCCGCAATAACGACGAAGTAGAAAAAGCTTTTGCAGAACTGTGCCGTGCGGCGGTGGAAGGCGACAATATTGTGCCTCCGTCAATTGCTCTCGCTCAAGCCGGTGGCACCACTGGTGAATGGGGCACCGCGCTGCGCGACATCTTCGGTGAGTACCGCGCTCCCACCGGTGTTGCAGCCGCTCTCGGGCGCCGTACGCACGAACTTGCCGGTGTAGCAGCATTTGTGAAATCTATCCCTGGTGGCCCACCGAAGTTCCTTGTTGCAAAACCCGGGCTCGATGGTCACTCCAATGGTGCAGAGCAAATTGCAGTTGCGGCACGCGATGCCGGAATGGAAGTGGTGTACAGCGGCATTCGTCTGACACCTGCACAAATTGTGGCAAGTGCCCGCGACGAAGACCCCGATGTCATTGGCTTATCTATTCTTTCAGGTTCACATCTTTCACTCGTGACTGACATTTTGGAACTCATGAAAAAAGAAGGACTCGATATCCCCATCATCTTGGGTGGAATTATTCCGGAAGGTGACCGCGACAACTTAAAGCGTCAAGGAATTGCTGCGGTCTACACACCAAAAGATTTCGACATCTCGCGCATTATGAATGAGATTGCACATCTCGTTGCCGAACGGCGCTCGTAAGTTCAAGCTCTTTCGCGAACAATCCAGTTTTCGAAATGAGGGCTGCTTTCAAAACTGGTAATGAGTGCATAACGCGGTGTATTGGCATTGTGCACCACTACGTGCCACAGCCTTTGAGTGTCTACAACAAAACGTGCACCGCGCGACAAAGGCACTCGTCGTTCAGTTGAACGATCGGGTAATCCATCGGCGTCGTTGTCCATGAGCAACATGTAACTGTTGGGGCTGTCAGTGAGTTCAAACCAACTACGCACAACCCAACCTTCATTCTCTGGGTTCATACGATTGTTGTCGTCGCGGTGAATAGAGCGCAATGCAGTTTCATGATCTTGTGGCTCCAATTTAATAATGCGCACACGCCCAAAATTTGCGCCTACACCCGTGACGTAGTCGCACAATGTTGGTGCTTTTGCTGCATTACTAGTGAAAATAGCGCCCTTATCAGGTTGGCCTTTATCCCAAAACCCTCTGCAATCGAGTTCACCATCGGCAGAAGCAAGCGGTGCAAAATTGGTATCGCCACCGCTCTTCCAATCTAAATATTCAAGAGATTCCCATTCAGCACTTGGCACAGAAAAGTTTGCGGGCTGAAGAATGACAACGCCGTCTTGCGCTAGCGATGGCACACGGTAGTGAGAGCTCTGCAAAGGAATCTGCACCGACCAATGTTCTTGTGTTGGCCAAAAAGTTGTTGCCATACTGAAAGTGTAAAGCGTTACGGGGCGCTCGTGGTGACTAGAGCAGTGCTAGTTGCCGAAGTACTTGTGACAGGTGCTACTCGAGCGATTGAACCTTGTGGCAAAAGGACTTCATCGCCCACTGCAAGCTTGTCGGGGTTATCTAAGTTGTTTAATTCAATGATTGCTTCCATTTTGACCGAGTACAACTGAGCAATGCTGAAGAGCGATTCGCCACTTTTCACCACATGCTTCAGCGGAACGGGAATAGTGGTAGTTGTCGTTACTGCAACCGAACTCGTTGTGGTGGTGGTTGCCGCAGTACTACCGTCTCCTCCGCCCAATAACGACGCCACGACGGCTGCGAACGAAAACGCGAGCACACCAATTGCGAGCGCCCACTGAAGTCGGCCGTGGATGATCATTGCTAGAGGCTACGCCATGACACCAAGTGCGCTAGCGCTTTGAATTGCTCAATGGCTTCATTTCCCAGTGCGAGCCCCGACAAGTTGCTCACCGACTCGGCAGTGAGTTGAGTAATGCGGTCTTCCATTATCTGCAATGCACCAGTGTGTTGAATGACTTCTTGAATGTCGGCAATGTCGCTTGCCGACATGCCAGGGCGCCCTACTTTGTTCAACACTTCTTGCTGCGTGGGTGACGCTAACTCGGTAGTGAGGGCCAACAGTGGCGTGGGTTTGCCTTCACGCAAGTCGTCTCCGGCAGGTTTGCCAGTGACCGACGATTCCCCAAAGACTCCCAGAATGTCGTCGCGCATTTGAAAAGCATCGCCAAGTGGAAGCCCAATGGCCGAGAGTTGTTCTAAAACTCCAGCCGGCAAGGGGGCAGAGGTAACAAGAGCACCTAATTGCAGTGGCCGTTCAATGGTGTACTTGCCGCTCTTATAACGACATATTTGCTCAGCCTCGGCTTGTCTGCGCTCGCGACGAGCCGACCCAACGATGTCGAGAAATTGTCCGATGTTGAGTTCGAGTCGTAGCTCGCTCCACATGGCCCGCGCTTCGCGAGAAGTATCGGCCATGAGGTCGTCGGCATACACGTAGGTGAGGTCTCCAACAAGAAGTGCTACACCATCGCCATATCGAGTGGCATCGCCGTCGAGCGATTGCTCTTTGTGCAAAGCACTGTGGCGTACGTGCGTTGTTTCCACACCTCGACGCGTTAAAGAACCATCCATGATGTCGTCGTGGAAGAGTGCGAAAGCGTGCAAGAGTTCCAATGCCGCACCGGTGCGCAC
>JBAXNF010000068.1:0-9659 GCA_037133935.1 bacterium | reverse complement strand
CGCGAGCACGCTTGGTGACCAAGTTGTACACGTTTGGCGACCAGTTTTGAATGGTGGTGTAAGTAACGCGAGCACTTGGCTTCACCACAATTTCAACTACAGCAGAGTGCAGCGAATCGCTGGTGTAAACAGGCGCAGAGCAACCTTCGATGTAATGCACTTTTGAACCCTCATCGGCAATGATGAGTGTGCGCTCAAATTGACCAGCATTTTCCGAGTTAATACGGAAATATGCCTGCAATGGCATTTCACATTCCACGCCTGGTGGAACATAAATGAAGGATCCACCCGACCATACAGATGTGTTCAATGCAGAAAACTTGTTGTCACCAGGAGGAATGACTGTGCCGAAGTATTGCTTTACAAGGTCTGGGTATTCACGCAGTGCGGTGTCCATGTCGCAGAACAAAATGCCCTGAGCTTCAAGGTCTTCACGGTTGCGGTGAAACACCACTTCCGATTCGTACTGCGCTGTTACACCAGCAAGGTACTTACGTTCTGCTTCGGGAATGCCGAGCTTCTCGTAGGTGAGCTTCATTTGTTCAGGCAGGTCGTCCCACTCGTCAACCTGCTCGGTGGCAGGCTTCAAGTAGTAATAAATGTCTTGGAAATCGATGTCTGGCATGTTGTCGGCAAACCACTTAGCCATTGGCTTACGGTCGAACATTTTGAGCGAGCGCAGGCGCATTTCGCGCATCCATTCGGGTTCGCCCTTCCACCATGAAATTTGCTTAACAACGCCGTCGTCTAAGCCCTTGGCGGGCTGAAAGGCATATTCAACATTGTCGCTCCAACCCAATTGGTATTTGCTGAGATCAAGATCGAATGTACTCATGGGGGGCTCCTCGACTGCCGCGAACTATGCGGCTACATCTCTAATTAACACTACGGTCATAGTAACAATTAAGCACGACGTCCACACCACCCAAGTCGGCTTATTTTATGCCACAGGCCTCATCAACCTGAACCGACCGGAAGATCGTTAGCCTGCCACGACCACTATGGAACGCTTCGGACTTGTTGGACTCCCCAACGCAGGTAAATCATCTCTTTACAACGCCCTCACCGGAGGCGGCGCCTTGGCTGCTCCCTACGCCTTTGCCACAAAGGACCCCAACATTGGCGTGGCCCGCGTACCCGACACCCGCCTCGAACAGCTGGCCATCATGTCAAAGACCCAAAAGACCGTTCATGCCACTGTGCAGGTGGTCGACATTGGCGGCATTGTTGAAGGCGCCAGCAAGGGTGAAGGACTCGGCAACAAATTTCTCGCCAACATTCGCGAAGTTGAAGCAACTGTTTTCGTCCTGCGAGCCTTTGAAGACGACGATGTGCCAGGGCCGTCAGACCCGCTCGAACATTTGCGCATTGTTGAACTTGAACTCGCACTTGCCGACCTCGAAACCGTGGAATCACGTTTGCCGCGTTTACAAAAATCTTCAAAACTCGACAAGTCGGTGTTGGAAGAAGTTGATGCACTTGAAGTTGCACTCGCCTCATTGAGCGAAGGAATTCCTCTGTACCGCGCCGGGCTCAGTGCAGACATCCGCTTGGCACTTGCACCTCACTTCTTGCTCACCAACCGTCGCGTACTAGCGGTGGTCAACGTTGGCGAAAACGAACTCGACAAAATTCCCGAGGCAGAAGCAATCGTTCGCGCCGAGCTCGCTCCCCCTGGTTCTGCAAGTGCCGCAGAAGTGGAAGTACTTGGTATGAGTGTTCAGCTGGAAGCAGAAGCAGCGCAACTTGACGAAGCAGACCGAGCAGAAATGTTGGGAGCTCTTGGTCTTGGCGAAGGAGCGCTCCCCCGCATGGTGCGCAGCGCCTACCACTTGCTCGGTTTGCGCACATTCATTACCACTGGTGAAAAAGAAACCCGTGCATGGACCTTTAACGCTGGCGGAAAAGCCCCTGAATGTGCAGGAAAAATTCACTCAGACCTACAACGCGGGTTCATTCGCGCGGAAGTTATTGCGTGGGATGAGCTTTTAGAAATTGGCTCATGGAATAAAGCCAAAGACCTTGGCAAAGTACGTTCTGAAGGAAAAGAATACGAAGTCATCGACGGCGACGTTATGGAAATTCGCTTCAACGTTTAGCGTTACTTACACACTCCTGGTGCGGCTACATATGCTTCGCCGCCCCGTTGATACTGACCGTAGTCAAGCAATGCACCGAAATTTGAGCCTTGAATTTTCAAGTTGTAGCAGGTGGCGAAGTTAGGAATTGTTGGCGTGAACTTCTGGGCAATATAAGCGCCTTTTGCTACATCAACACGCACAGTTACTTTTGCGCGAGCATATTTCTTCCACACAAAAGCATATATACGTGGGTGATATCCCGAACATGCCCAACCATCGCAACCACCAATGTACGGCTTACCTTCAGTCACGAAATTTTTGCCGTTCGACAAGCTCCACAGCGCACCCACATCAACCGCAAACTGTTGCGCAATTTCCAGTGGGGTGCCTTTCGGCAATTTCCCAATGCGGGGAATGCTCACCACATCCCATTCCAAAACACTCGATACTTCACGTGCACGAGTGGCATAAATGTAATCACACTGCATGTTCCAAAACTTCTGGAGTCGCTTGGTGCAATCGGCTCCCCAGGTAGGAAGCCAGAGTTTCTGTGTTGCATCGAGCGGCGATACTGCGCACGTTAAACCGCTCGCCTTCAGTGCACTTCCCAAGGTCGGGCATGGCGCTCCGGCAACAGGTTTTGCCATCGCAACACGCTCCATGCTCACAACACTGGTAACCGCAATCACTACACAGGTAAGCGACTTTGCGAATTTCACTTTTTATACGGTATCGGCAGGTTGAACAGGCATGCGACTAACCTCACAGAAAGCAATAGTCCTATGAAAAAAATTCCCTCGCACCTTTCGCCTTCCGCTCGAGAAGCTGTTTCTCACGGCTGGCTCGTGCGCGACAACACGGTGTTAGCGAGCATTTCATGTGCGCAGTCGCGTAAAGCACGCCGCCTTGGTCTTCGTGGCGCAGAACACATCAGCACACCGCTTTTCCTTCAACCATGTAAATGGGTGCACACCTTTGGCATGAAGGTTCCTCTCTCTGTGCTCTACATCAACCACGGTGGTGAAGTTGTCAAAATTCAGGAGCTCAAAAGAAACCGACTTCCACTTCCTGTTGTGAAGGCATGTTGTGTTTTGGAAGCCGACACCGATGCTCCACGACGATGGAACTTGCAAGTAGGCGACATCGTTGAAATTCGATTTGCGCAAGATCCGCGAGTCACATCATGAGCGGGCAACTCATCCTTGTTGCAACTCCCATTGGGAACCTGGGCGACATCTCTGAACGAATGAAAATGGCATTAGAGCAAGCCGACATCATTGCCTGCGAAGATTCTCGCCACTCGGGCCGCCTTGTGAAACACATGGGCATCACTTCCCCCAAGTACATCGTGGTCAACGACCACACCGAACGCGATGCCTGTGACGGCATCATCGAAGCCATCTTGGGCGGAAAAACGGTTGCGCTCATCACCGATGCTGGTACTCCTGGCATTAGCGACCCGGGAAGCCTCGTTGTGCAAGCAGTTATTGCAGCAGGTCTTTCAGTGTCTGCAGTACCTGGGCCAGCCGCTCTCATTATGGCTCTCATCATTAGCGGCATCCCCACTACCCGATTCGTGTTTGAGGGTTTTCTCCCCCGTTCGGGCCGCGACCGTGCAGAACGTCTCGCCGACATAGCCAGCGAAATGCGAACTGTCATTTTCTACGAAGCACCGCATCGCATTTCTCGCACACTCAACGACCTCGCAATTGCATGTCACCCCGATCGCAGCATCGCCGTCACGCGTGAACTCACCAAAATGCACGAAGAAGTGTGGCGCGGTTCGGTGAGTGCAGCAGCACAACATTTTGCAACCGCTGAAGCAATGGGCGAATTTGTTGTTGTTTTAGCAGCAGCAGAAGCACCGCTACCAGCAGATGAAGACCTCATCAAAGAAGCCCTCGTTCACGAATTCTCTGCGGGGGTATCTACACGCGATGCGGTCGATGCCGTTGTGAAAAAAACCAATGCACCAAAGCGAGTGGTCTACGCGCTCGCTCTCCTTTTGAACAACAAAGAAGTCACCAATGACAAATAAAAAAGGAATACTCTTTTTCGACCTCGATGGAACTGTTGCCGATTCTGGAACCGGAATCCTTGCTTCAATGAACCACGTTCTTGAAGCACGTCATTTGCAACCACTGACAAGCGAAGATCTCACTCATTTTGTTGGGCCTCCCTTATCGGTTTCATTCCCCACGTTCTTTGCGCCCCGTGGCGTGCCCGCCGAAGAAATGCAGATGTTTATTGCGGAATATCGCAAAAATTACAGTGCTACTCACCTTCCCCAAACCCCGCTCAACCCCGGAATGGGCGATGCGCTCGTTGAACTCAAAAAAACATGGCGCCTCGCAATAGTGACCTCAAAACCAGAACCACAAGCCCTCATTGCTATTCAAGCAACCGGCGTGCGCCACTACTTCGACATTGTTGTTGGGCCTCACGACGATTCTGAAATTCCTAAAGCACAACTGCTGGAACGTGCTCTTCGTGAAATGAACGAACTGCATGGCGAACTTCCACCGCTCACTTCATGTTGGATGATTGGCGATCGTCATCACGACATCGACGCTGGTGTAGAAGTGGGAACTTGCACCGCCGGAGTGCTGTGGGGTTTTGGCTCGCGTGAAGAACTCGGTTCTGCCGGGGCTACCGCAATTGCGGAAACACCACAAGAACTTGTTGCTGTTCTCAATAACTAAACAACACGCGGCGCAACAGCCATTTGGCGACTCAGGGCAACAAGTGTTCCTGACTCATCCCAAATTTCACCATCTTCTTCAATCAGTCCACCTTGCACCACTTTGGTACGAAACGAACATGCGAGTCTTTTGCCAACTGGCACCGCGCGCACATGCACGGTGAGTTCCAAGGTTGGGACCCAGCCTTTTTCATAAGGCAAGTTGAATAACGGTGGCGGCATCGCATCGACTGCAAGCAGCAATGCAAGTGTGTCAATTGGTCGCCCATCGGGAAATTCAATCCACCCCCGCATGCGTGCAATGCCCGATGGAGAACCTGTAATGAAAGTGGAGTCGTCTGGATGCAGTCGGTTGGTGACGTTTTGCAAAAGACCAATGACGAAGTCTCCCCCGTCGCTATCGCGACTCGCACATTCCTCAAAGGGAGGCATGTCGGGCGGCATTGCCGTTACCAACTGTGGTTCAACTGCTCCCATTTCACCCCATGCACCAAGAACGCGCATGATGTTGCGATCGCCACGGCGCATCGTTGCATTCATGGTACTCACAAGTTTCCCTGTCTTCACTGTGTCAACTTCAATTTCCAACGGGCCAGCCGGCGCAGGTGCAAGATAATGAGCAGTCACCGTAAACGGGTCTCGGCGACCTGAATGTTGCTGCATCGCACGGCCCATCATGGCGAGCAGATAGCCGCCGTTGGCATTTCCCGTAATGTCCCAGCCGTCAAAAACTTCTGCCGAAAAGGTGGTGCAGCCATTTTTTTCCACAATTGGCGTCACAGCCGTTGCAGTATCGAAGCGGAAAGTCACGGTCAGCATCGTATTGCTCGTATCCTCATGTTGTGGCGCGATTCTCTCTGACAACCCCCATTTATTACGTGAATGCACAGCCACACCTCGGCCACGCATACACCACCATCGTTGCCGACGCCCTTGCCCGCTGGCACAGGCTCTCAGGCGACGATGTGCACCTCCTCACCGGCACCGATGAGCACGGCCTCAAAATTCAGCAGGCTGCCGATGCTAAGGGTGTGTCACCTTTGGAATTTGCCGACTCCATTGCACCTCTCTTTGCCCAGGCCTGGGACAAACTCAATATTCAATACGACGACTTCATTCGCACCACTGAAGATCGTCACAAGCGTGGCGTCGCCAAGCTTTTGCAAGCCTGCTACGACGCCGGCGACATTGAACTCGATACCTATTCAGGTTTGTATTGCGTTGCCTGCGAGGCGTACTTCACTGAAGAAGAAATTGATAATGGCAACTGCCCCATCCACAAGCGTCCAGTAGAACACGTAGAAGAAGAAAACTATTTCTTCCGTCTGTCACGCTTCGAAGACCGCCTCTTGAAGTGGTACGCAGATCACCCCAATTCCATTTCGCCACATTTCAGAATGAATGAAGTCACGAGCTTCATCAAGCAAGGCCTACGCGATTTTTCGGTCAGCCGCAACAGTTTGAAATGGGGCATTCCTCTTCCATGGGACAACAGCCACGTTGCTTATGTCTGGTTTGATGCACTGGCGAACTACATCACTGCTGTTGGTTACGGAACTGACGATGCAGCATTTGAAAAGAACTGGCCCGTATCGGCACACCTCATTGGCAAAGACATCATTCGCTTCCACTGCGTGTATTGGCCAGCAATGCTCATGTCGGCAGGCATTGAGCCACCAGAACACTGGGCCGTTGGTGGCTGGTTGCTCGTAGGTGGCGAAAAAATGAGCAAGACCGCGGGCAATGTGGTGAACCCGCTCGATCTCATCGATGAATTCGGTGTCGATGGCTTCCGTTACTACGTCTTGTCCGACACTCAATATGGAAATGATGGCGACTTCACCTATGAAGGCTTAGTTGCTCGTTACAACAACGACCTTGCCAACAACCTTGGCAACTTATGTTCACGCGTCACCACTGTTGTGCAAAAAAAGTGCGACGGCATTAGCGCTGCACCGCGAGCCGATAGCCCTCTTCGCGAACATGCAGAAAGTGCAGTGCGCGACACCATTGAAGGCTGGAATTCATTCCAGCCAGGAAAAGCACTTGATGCAACGTGGTCACTCATTCGCGCCACCAATTCATTTCTCGAAAACCACGAGCCATGGAAAGCAGAACCAAGCCCAGAACTCAACGCCATCATGGGCGATGCATTAGAAGCGCTACGCATTGTTGCCATATTGTGTGTTCCTGCCATTCCCGCCACCGCTCAATTGGTGTGGGAACGCATCGGCTTAACCGGCGACGTCAGCCACGAACGTATTCCTACAAGCGTTTCATGGGGTCTTTACCCTGCCGGCCTCACCGTGGAAAAGGGTGAACCTCTGTTCCCACGAAAAGCAAAGTAACGGCTCTCACTATGTGGACCGACACTCACTGCCATCTCACCGATGCTCGTATGCCAGGCGGAGCCGATGAAGCTGTACGTGCTGCCATTGCCGGAGGCGTGACCACCATGGTGAGCATTGGCACCGACGCAGAAACATCCGCTAACGCAATAGCTATTGCAGGGCGCCATGAAGAAGTATGGGCAACTGTTGGTTTACATCCGCACGATGCACAGCATGGAGTTGCACAACTACTGCCCTATTTGGGAGCGAACAAAGTAGTAGCTATTGGCGAATGTGGTCTCGACTATTACTACGAACATTCCGATCGCCCTTCACAGCGCACGGCATTTGCAGAACAAATACAACTCGCCCACGATCACGAACTTTCTCTCGTCATTCACACCCGCGATGCATGGGATGAAACATTTGAGATTCTCGATGCGGAAGGCATTCCCTCAAACACCATCATGCATTGCTTTAGCGGCGACGAAATTCGGGCACGTCAATGCGTTGAACGAGGGTTATTTCTCTCTTTTTCCGGCATTGTCACATTCAAAAACGCCAATGATTTACGTGAAGCAGCACTCTTTTGCCCCGATGAGAACCTTCTCGTCGAAACCGATAGCCCGTATTTGGCACCCGTTCCGCACCGCGGAAGAATGAATCAACCCGCACTTGTTTCGGTTGTAGGAACATCTATTGCAGAACTGCGCAGTGCCACCCCAGAACACATTGCACACATCACTTCGGCAAATGCTCTGCGTGCTTTTCCCAAAATGCGAGTTGCAGCGTGAACCTTTCTGTATACGAGCGCCGCCGCTTGGCCGTACTAGCTGTGGTCAGCACCATCATTATTTTGCTTGTTGTAACTCTCGGAGGAAATTCTTCCCCGCAAGAAACTGCATCACCTTCAAACATCGTGGTCACCACCACTTCCACACCGCTCAAAAATAGCGACGCCGTTGGCCCTCTTGCCGAAGATGCATCGAAGCCCGTGAACCTCGATGGCCCTCTTTCCTTGCAGCCCAATGGACAGTCGCGTATTGCATACCCTGGCCCAGGTGAAATGAAACGTGTCAATGCAAGAGCTTCCTACCGCACATTTCCTAGCTACAACTCCACTATTTGCTATAGCGCTGCGGCCCCATTGGGCGCAGAACTCACGGTCATTAACTTGAATAACGGGAAATCTGTGAAGTGCGACAACGTGTTCGCCATTTTGCTTCCTGCAGGTGTCGACATCGTTTTGCACTCCCCCCTCTTTTTACTCATCGCCAACTTGGTCGATGCACCTCTTCCCGTCACGGTGAGCTGGTGACGCTCAGCAGACCGCAAGTAGCGGCGCTCCTTGCCGACAACGGCCTCGCCCCGCAGCGCTCGCTGGGTCAAAACTTTGTGGTTGACCCCAATACCGTGCGCAAGATCGCCCGCATCGCCGACGTGCGCGCTGGCGACGTGGTTTTAGAAATTGGTGCTGGTCTTGGTTCACTCACTGCTGCACTTGCTGAAACTGGTGCGCAAGTCATTGCTGTTGAAGTAGACCGTGGCATTGTTCCCATACTGCGCGAACAAATGGCTGGCTTGCCCAACGTGGAAGTTGTTGAAGCCGATGCCATGACATTGAATTGGCATGAGTTTCTCGCCGATATCAATGCCCGACACAATAGAAGTGCTGATGCCACATTTCATCTGGTAGCAAACCTGCCGTACAACATTGCAACACCGCTCGTTGCCGACCTGCTCGATGGTGTGCCAGCTATTCAGTCCATGCTTGTCATGGTGCAGTCTGAAGTTGGCGAAAGACTCTGTGCTGCCGCAGGTACCGAGGCCTACGGTGCACTGAGTGTGAAAATTGCTTACTGGGCTAACGCACAAATTGCTGGCTCTGTTCCTCCAACAGTGTTCCTGCCACGACCAAAAGTCGATTCTGCACTGGTCAAAATTGTGCGCCACACAACGCTCCCCCTTGGCGATGTAGAACCTGAAGCACTCTTTCGACTCGTACGCACTGGGTTTGCGAAGCGTCGCAAGATGCTTCGTTCCGCCCTTGCTGGTGTGGTTACTGCCGAACAATTTGTTGAGGCCGACGTTGTAGCCACCTTGCGAGCAGAGCAACTCGATCTTGCTGCATGGGGTCGTTTAGTACGCGTGATTACCCCTGACTTGCGTTCGTAACCTTTTATCTTTACATTGAACAGTAATTCAAAGTCCATTCTGGTGGACCCAAATACGGGTGAAAGTGGATGTCGTGGCTCGTTTTACACACATATGGAAAACAGGTGTTGTTGTCACCGCGTTATTGGCAACAGTGGTGGCATGCGGCAACAGTGATACCTCACGTGCACGTAACACTGCGTTAGTTGCTGGTACTAAATGTGTGAAACCTGGTGCGGTATCAAAAATATCAAAGGTGACAGCGGTGTGTGCAAAAACGAAAACCGGCAACATTTGGTATCCAACAACAAAATCTTATGGCCGGTCTGTGGCGTGTATCAAGTCGGGTGCTGTGCGTAAAAAGAAATCTGTGGTGTGGGTCTGTGGTGTGGT
>JBAXNF010000067.1:0-9684 GCA_037133935.1 bacterium | reverse complement strand
GTTGTGCTCAATGACCCCACGCGAATCTTCTTCCAGCAGATGCTGTTTTCCAAAATTGTGCCGAACTGCAAAAAGCTTGGCTTGCTCGACCGCAACGACTCATGGTTGCGCCGCCGCTTTGAGGAAATTGGCGTGATCCAATTTGAAGATTTTGAAGATACGGGTGAAGAGTACCTAGCCTTCGAAATTGGCAAAGACATCGCTACACCTGCCTAAAGAGGGCTTAATTCTTCGATTTCGCTAATGAATGCACCGTTCGCAGTGTGAGGTCACTACTCTTGAAGCGTTATGGCTCATCAATCTGACCCCACATTTCGTGCCTTTCATGCTCTGCGCATTAAAGGCTTTGCCAAAGTCGACATGGTCGCCGATATCGCTGCAGTCAGCGAACAAGAAGCCGAGATTCACCTTCAAGACCTCTTGTCGCGCGAGTTGGCGCAGTTCCGCGAACAGCGAGCTTTGTGGCAAATTACCCCGGCCGGCAAAGAAGCTCACAAGGCAGCGCTCGCAGCCGATACGCCAAGTGAAGTTGCTGGGGCCTTGAAGCCTTCCTATGAAGAGTTTTTGGTCATCAATGAGTCGTTCAAGCAGTTGTGTGGTGACTGGCAGTTGAAAGACGGTGCGCCAAATGATCACAGCGATGCCGCGTACGACAAAGTTGTCGTTACCCGCTTGGTTGAAATGAATGTGAAGGCCGTGCCCGTAGTGGAAGCCCTTGGTGCCATCTTGGGACGCCTCATGCCATACGTGCCTCGTTTGCACTCCACGTCGAAGCGTGTGGTTGGGGGCGAAAACAATATGTTCACAGGTGTGATGTGTGGCAGTTACCACGACGTGTGGATGGAACTTCATGAAGATCTCATTCTCACCCAAGGAATCGACCGCGCTGCAGAGGGGTCTTTCTAATGACGCAAGTGCCACACTTCGGGCGAGTACTCACTGCCATGATTACGCCGTTCACCGCCCAAGGTGAGCTCGATGTTAATGAAGCAGCGAAGCTTGCGAAGTGGCTCCAAGAGCAGGGCAACGATGGTCTTGTTGTAACAGGTACTACGGGTGAAGCATCGACTCTCACCGATGCAGAAAAAATTGCTTTGTGGGAAGCGGTTGCTCAGGCAGTCACCATTCCCGTTATTGCAGGAAGTGCTTCGAACGACACCGCACACAGTGTGCATCTCACCAAGAAGGCCACCGAAGTTGGCGCTGCAGGCATTTTGGCAGTGGGGCCGTATTACAACCGACCACCGCAATCAGGTATTGCGGCGCACATGGGGGCAATTGCTACTGCAACACATTTGCCTGTGGTGTTGTACGACATTCCAGTGCGCACCGGTCGCAAAATTGCCACTGCAAACTTGCTTACTTTGGCAAACGATTACAGCAACATTGTTGCCCTGAAAGATGCTGCTGGAAACCCAGCAGAAACCGCATCGGTTATTGCGCACGCACCCAAGGGTTTTCAGGTGTACAGCGGCGACGACGGACTCACACTCCCGTTGCTGTCGGTTGGCGCAATGGGGGTCGTTGGTGTTGCTACACACTGGTCGGCTCCCGAACATCAACTCATGATGAAAGCTTTCTTTGCCGGCAATATGGCGGAAGCACAGCGTGTCAATGCGCTGTTGCTTGAAAGCTTCGCCTTTGAAACCGGAGACGAATCTCCGAACCCACTACCGAGCAAAGAAATGATGAAGTTGCACGGGTTCGCCGTGGGTAATGCACGCCTGCCAATGGGCCCAGCAGCATCGTGGGTAGCCGAGCGTGCAGCAGTGGTGAAGAAAAATCTTGAAGCGACGCGCAGCCGTTGAGTACGAATGCATCTGTGAACACATCAAACGTACGTATTTACTTTCTTGGTGGCCTGGGCGAAATTGGTCGTAACTGCATGGCAGTTGAGCAAGACAATGAAATTTTGCTCATCGACTGTGGTCTCATGTTCCCCGACCCCGACATGCACGGAATTGACCTTGTGCTTCCCGACTTCACGTGGCTGCGTGAAAATGCCGAGCGCATTGTGGGTTGTGTAGCAACGCATGGTCATGAAGATCACGTAGGTGGGTTGCAGTTCTTATTGCGCGAAATGTCGTTCCCATTGTATGGGTCGGCGGTAACCCTTGGTCTTGCACGAAATCGCATCGAAGAAGCAGGGCTCTTAGGAAAGACGTCGCTCAATGTTGTGCGCGATGGTGAAATTCGCCGCATTGGCCCTTTCGACGTTGAATTCATTCCCGTGACGCACTCAGTGCCGCATGCGCACGCCATTGCATTGCACACCGCACAAGGTGTTGTGCTTCACTCAGGAGACTTCAAGCTCGACCTCACTCCAGTAGATGGACGTCGAACCGACCTGGCCCGCTTAGGTTCGCTTGCACACAACGGTGGCATTCGCTTGCTCATGGCCGACAGTACCAACGCTGAAGAAAAAGGCCATGCACCAAGCGAGAGCGAAGTGGGCAAGGTGTTGCGCGCATTGTTCGCCGAGAACCGCACCAAGCGCATCATTACTGCAAGTTTCGCCAGCCATATTCACCGTGTTCAACAAATTGCAGAAGCAGCTATTGCTAGCGGGCGCGTTGTGGCAACAATGGGCAGGTCAATGCAAAATAATGTGCGCATGGCACGCGATTTGGGCTTGTTGAATATTCCCGATAAGGCCCTTATTGATATTGCGAAGATCAATGACTATGCGCCAGAAAAGGTCTGCATTATTTCAACGGGTTCACAAGGAGAACCAATGGCCGCGTTGTCGCTGTTGGCACGCGGTGAGAACAAGTGGATCAAAGTGGGCGAAGACGACGTAGTTATTTTGTCGAGTCACCCCATTCCAGGAAATGAAATGCATGTGGGTCGCGTTATCGATGGTTTGCTGCGTTCTGGAGCTGAAGTGGTTCACTCTGGCATTGTCGACGTGCACGCAACAGGGCACGCACAAGCCGATGATTTGAAGACGTACATGAACGTGACCCAGCCCGAGTGGTTCATTCCTATTCATGGCGAGTTCCGCCACATGATGGCAAATGCCAAGTTGGCCCGAACAATGGGTGTTCACCCAGGCAATGTGGTGATGTGTGAAGACGGCGTAGTGGTGGAACTTTCCGCTGAAGGCGTCAAACATGTGGGCCGTATTCCTGCCGGCTATTTGTATGTCGATGGCGTGGTGGGCGATGTGGGCCAAGGCGTCTTGCGCGACCGAAAGGTACTTGCTGAAGAAGGCGTAGTAGTTGTAGTTGTCACCATCGATATTGAGTCGGGTGTTGTCATAACCGGCCCCGAAATTATTACCCGCGGTTGGGTGTATGCCCCAGAGGCAGAAGATCTTCTCGATGAAGCCTGCGACACGGTTGCGCGTGCAGTAGAACAGGCTCTGCGTGATGGTGGCCGCGATGTTGTTGCTCTTGAACAAGTAGTACGTAAAGCGACTGGCAAATTTGTTGCAGCACGAACCAAACGTAAACCCATGATTGTTCCTGTGGTGATGGAAACCTAAGACTCATGTTGAAGTCGAAAAATCTTTTGTGTGTAATTGCTCTGGCGGTCGTTGTGCTCGTCGGGTGCGCCAGCAGCAAAGAAGCACTTTTGGTGAGCGATATCGATAACGCGGTGGCAGCTGTTGGCAAGGTGTTGGGCAAGACTCCCGAGTTTTATGAAATCAATGCCACGCCAACTTTGGTGAATCTCTTTGCTGCTGACGACAAGGGAAATGCAATCAACTTTGTTTTTGAAAAAGGGAAATTGGCGCAAGAGACATCCGTTGCCCCTGCCGGGGGCAAGAGTTTTTCAGCTACAGGAATGACCTTTAGCTCGAAAGTCTTTCAACGTGTGCAAAAAGAGCTTCCTGATTCCATCTTGCGTGCCTTCAGCATCATTGGCGACAACCCCACAGGGGGAGTTCAATATCGAGTGGTTCTGCAGTCTGAGCAAGGCGGTCAGCTTGCTGTTTTCGTTGACCCCACAGGAAAAATCCTTGGAACCGATGTAATGAGCGGGCTCGGGACCTAAAAACTCCTGCTATCGGGGCGAGAGTCCCCGATGAGGCAAGACCCCATTGGTACCGTAGAAACATGTCGAAGCAGGCCTCGCGCCCGAAAAAAGCTGCTGCTCAGCCGAGGAAGCGGTCTCAGTCGTTGCCCAAGCGCAGTGCATTACCTATGCGCGAGCATGCCGCCGTGAAAGCTGCTGTAGGTGGCCGTGAAAATGAGTTTTTGGGTATTGGCATCGTGGTCATTGCAGTCTTGGCGGCATTGGCTATTTACCTCGATGTTGCAGGCCCGCTCGGCGACGCCATTGACACTGGTCTTGGCTGGCTCGTTGGTCTGGGCAGGTTCTTCTTGCCTCCCGCAATCGCGCTGCTGGGTGTCACGCTTATTCGCCGCAACGAGTCGGAGCATCGCTTACGTGTAGGAGTTGGTAGCGCGCTCATCGTGTTGTCTATTTTTGGCTTGCTGCATCTGGCGCGTGGTGCGGGGCACATCACCGCAAGTGTTGATGCATTGAAGCCAGCCGGTGGTTGGATTGGTGCCATTGTGGGTCAGCCACTGCGATCGTTGCTCAGTATCGTTGGCGCGGTAGTGGTGCTTCTCGCCATGCTCCTTGGCGGAGTGCTCATAGCAACAGGAATGTCGCTTCCCCTGTTACTCAAAAAACTGAGTGGTGGAGTCAATGTTGTTGCTGTGCCTGCATCGCGTGCGGCGAAGAAGGTAATGAATGATATTTCAACTGTGTCGAGTGAACGAGAGGCCGAAAGTTCACACTTTTTCGATATTGAAGCAGAGGAAACTGATGAAGAACTTCATGCTCAGGGGCCAGTAGACAATTCTCATGTTCCCGAGTTCGACCCAGGTGCTCCACGCCCACCTCTTTACGACATAGAAAAAGATCAACCGAAACCAGCACGTGTCCCTCCGGTAGTAAAAAAGCCTGTTGTGCAGCCGGTATCAGAACGCGAGCCAGCAGCCAACGCAACAAATGGAGACGAGTTAGCACTTGGTCCTGCAGCACAACGTGGCAACTGGAAACTTCCCGCAAAATCCATGTTGTCGGTGACGCCAGTGCACGCCATTGACAAAACCGAAGTTGAAGAGCGTGGTCGCCTTCTTGAAGAGTCACTTGCTTCGCACGGCGTAGACATGAAACTCGTTGGCATGACCGTTGGCCCGACGGTCACGCGTTACGAGCTAGAGCTTGGGCCAGGTGTAAAAGTTGCGCGCGTTACAAGCCTCGACCGCGATATCGCCTATGCAATGGCAGCAACCGACGTGCGTATTCTTGCTCCCATTCCTGGTCGCTCTGCAATTGGTGTTGAAGTGCCCAATACAACACGTCAACTTGTTTCTTTGGGCGATCTCATTTCTTCTGCGGAAGCAAAAGCAGCAACGCATCCACTCGATGTTGCCGTGGGTAAAGATATTGCAGGTCGTGCAGTATTCATCAACCTCGCAACTACTCCTCACTTGCTCATTGCAGGTGCCACCGGTGCAGGTAAGTCAAGCGGACTCAACTGCATCATTACTTCGTTGCTCATGCGCAGCACTCCCGACCAAGTGCGCCTCATTCTCATTGACCCTAAGCAAGTGGAAATGGGTCAATACGGGCGCTTGCCACACTTGCTTACTCAACCTGTAACTAATCCGAAAAAAGCAGCGAATGCTTTGGGTTGGGCAGTGAAAGAAATGGAACGTCGCTACGACTTGTTAGTGGAAGTGGGCTTCCGCGACATTGGCGGCTATAACGCAGCATTCGACCGTGGCGACCTTCAGCCAGCACCTGGTGTAGAAAAAGAATACGAACGCCTGCCATTTATTGTTGTGGTGGTCGATGAGTTAAACGACCTCATGATGGTTGCTGCACGCGACGTTGAAGACTCCATTACGCGCATTGCTCAAAAGGCTCGTGCGGTGGGTATTCACCTCATCATCGCCACGCAACGACCCAGCGTCAACGTCATCACCGGTGTGATTAAAGCAAACATTCCTGCACGTATGGCTTTTGCGGTGTCGAGCCTTACCGATAGTCGAGTCATTCTCGACCGTCCTGGTGCAGAGAAACTTGTGGGCAAAGGCGACATGTTGTTACTGCCGGGAAACACCAATATTGCTCAGCGTATTCAAGGCTCGTGGGTCACTGAAGAAGAAGTGCGTGCCATTGTGGCGCATTGGCGGCGCCAATCTCCAGAAGTGGTGTACGTCAGTGGCATTGAAGGTGAAGTCACCACAGGCGGCGGCTCAGGGGTCTATGGCGGCAGTTCGGGCGACGATGGCGACGATGAACTGTTGAAACAGGCAATGGAACTCGTGGTAAATGCTGGCGTTGGCTCTACATCAATGCTGCAACGCAAACTCAAAGTGGGCTTTGCTCGTGCCGGGCGTCTCATGGATCTCTTGGAAGAGCGCGGGGTAGTGGGCCCAGGTGAAGGTTCCAAGGCTCGTTCAGTGCTCATGTCAATAGAGGAATTTGAACTCCTCCAACAAAACGACTAGCCGAACGTCGGTAGGGTACGTCCGTGGCATCTCAGTTTTACGTTGAAACACTTGGCTGCCCGAAAAACGAGGTTGACTCAGAAAAAATAATGGGTCTCCTCATTTCGGAAGGCCACACGCAAACAAATGATGTGTCGCAGGCTGATTTAGTTGTAGTCAACACGTGCGCATTCATCGAAGAAGCACGCCGCGAAAGCATTGACACCATTTTGAATCTGTCCGATCAGCGTAAAGTTGGCTCGCGGTTAGTGGTCACTGGTTGCATGGCAGAGCGCTATGGCGATGAACTTGCCGCAGAACTTCCTGAGGTCGATCAAGTAGCTGGGTTTGGAGTGTCGGTCACACTTGGGCGCAAGCCAGTGGCGTTGGGCGCAACGGCAGTGCCCAGTTTTGACCTCTTGAACTTGCCACGTCCAAAGTCGCAATCGCCATGGGCATATCTGAAAATTGCTGAAGGATGCGACCGTTCGTGTGGGTTCTGTGCCATTCCGTCATTTCGTGGCCCGCAACGCAGTCGCGATATCTCGTCATTGTTGACAGAAGTAGAACAACTACAGGCCCGAGAAATTGTTCTCGTTGCACAAGACCTCGCCAGTTATGGCAAAGATCGCCCCGACGAAATGGGTGCCGGCTCCATTGTTCCGTTGGTCAATTCGGTTGCCTCGTTGGTCGACCGCGTGCGCTTGCTCTACCTGTACCCAAGTGATTTGAGCGACGACCTCATTCATGCCATTTTGAATACTGGTGTGCCGTACTTCGACTTGTCGCTTCAGCATGTGTCGAAGCCACTGTTGCGTAAAATGCGCAGATGGGGCGATGGCGACCGCTTTTTGCAGCGCATTGCCGATATTCGTAGGCTCAGCCCTAAAGCAGTTTTCCGTAGCAACTTCATTGTTGGGTACCCAGGTGAAACCGAAGCCGACCACGACCAAATGTTGCGATTCATTGAAGAGGCACAGCTCGATTGGTGTGGGTTCTTTACCTACAGCGCAGAAGACGGCACGTACGCAGTTGACCTGCCCGACCAAGTGCCCAAAGAACTGATGTTGCTGCGTCATGGTGAACTGCAAGAGATGCAAGACGCCATTACGGCAAGTAAGCGCGACGACGAAATTGGTGAAGTGCATCGTGTGCTCGTCGATGAGCCAGGCGTAGGTCGCAGTCATCGCGAAGCGCCAGAAATTGATGGCATTGTGCACATTCCAGAGTCATGCAAGGTGGGTACGTTCGTCAACGTTCGTATTGTCGATGCCATTGGCCCCGACCTCGTCGCAGAATTAGTAACGCCGGGCGAATAAAGTAAAAGCGTATGCCAGTAGACCCCAACGCCATCGCCACGTGGGCCAATGCCGTCACAGTCATGCGCATTTTGGTGTCGCCCATTTTGTTCGCAGTGATTCCTTCCGACTCGAATGGGTCTTGGGTGGCTTGGACAATGTGGTTTGTATTGTGCGCAAGTGATGGCGTCGATGGATATTTGGCACGTCGTCATGGTGCAACACATTCCGGTGCATTTCTCGACCCACTTGCCGACAAGGTGCTGGTACTTGGTGCCATGTTCACTCTTGTCAGCCGCGGCCTTTTTCCGTTACTGCCTGTTGCCATCATCGCAACGCGTGAAGTGCTTATTAGCGTGTATCGAGTAGTGGCCGGCTCAAAGGGCGTGTCCATACCCGCAAGCAAGCTTGCGAAGTGGAAAACCTTCGGGCAACAATTTGCAGTGGCATGTGCTCTCGCGCCACTCACGGTGAATGATTTTGACTACACGTGGAAAGTTCTGTTGTGGTTCTCTCTCGTTCTCACTCTTATCAGTGGCGCCCAATACGCAGTGCGGGCGTATCGGGGTCATCAACATCAAACAAATACCTCTGCACACTCGGCATAAATATGCGTTGCGATGTTCTCGCTGTCGGTACTGAACTTCTTCTTGGTCAAATTGTCGATACCAATTCGTCGTGGATAGGTGAGCAGCTCGCAGCACACGGCATTTCGTCGCACTTGCAAGTAAAAGTGGGCGACAATATTGAACGCATCGTTGCGGCTTTGCGTGCGCGTTTAGAAGAAGCCGATGCTGTCATCATGTGCGGTGGTCTTGGTCCAACACATGACGACCTCACTCGCGAGGCCATTGCACAGGTAATGGGTGTTGAACTGGAGTTTCATAACAGCATTGCCGATGTCATTCGTGAACTCTTTGCCTCGCGTGGTCGCACCATGGCAGAAAACAACTTGCAACAAGCAATGGTGCCAAAGGGTGCAAGCATCATTGAGCAAACACGGGGAACGGCGCCGGGGCTTATGTGCCCTGTGCTCATGAACGGCAAAACCAAAATGGTGTACGCGGTGCCGGGCGTGCCACATGAAATGCACGACATGATGCAGCGCGCCATTCTTCCCGACCTAGCGGCTCGCAGTGGAGTGCAAGCGGTGATTGCCAGCAAGGTATTGCGCACGTGGGGTGAAAGCGAGAGCGGGCTCAACGAACGCCTCGACGGCATCATTGAAGAACTCGAAAACAACCCAAATGGTTCTTTGCCAACTCTTGCATTTTTGGCGAGCGGTTGGGAAGGAATCAAAGTTCGTCTCACCGCACGTGCCGCTACAACTGAACAAGTTCAACAAGTGCTGGCTACTTGGGAAGCACGTGTTCGCGCTGTAGTGGGCGACATTGTCTTTGGAGTTGATAGTGACACCATGGAGTCTGTTGTTCTGCAAACACTTCGCTCACATGGCCACACATTGGCAGTTGCAGAGTCGGTGACAGGTGGTTTGGTAACAGGCCGCCTCACCAACATCGCAGGCGCAAGTGATGTGCTTGTGGGCGGTGTGGTGTCGTATGCATCTGAAGTGAAATATGACATGTTGAACGTGCCGCGAGGCCCAGTAGTGAGCGGGGAAGCAGCCATTGCAATGGCTCGAGGCGTGAAAGCTGCTTTGCATTCCTCTGTTGGGCTGGCGCTCACAGGCGTTGCTGGGCCCACCGAGCAAGAAGGGCAGCCTGTCGGAACTTTGTGGGTAGGGGTGTGCCTTGCCGATGGAAGTGAATATTCACAGCACTTTCGTCTTGCCACAGCTCGTGACCAAATGCGTCAGATGTCGGTTATTACCGCACTCAATTATTTGCGGCGTCTCTACTTGTAGATTATGGGTAATGCCCCCGTAGCTCAGTTGGATAGAGCAACGGACTTCTAATCCGCAGGTCGCATGT
>JBAXNF010000066.1:0-9720 GCA_037133935.1 bacterium | reverse complement strand
CTGTGGTTCTCGCCATGTGGTTTGCACTACTGCTGGCGGCACCACAACTGCAGTACCTGCAGCATGTGTGGCGGAACTTGAACCCACCACAAGGGCGCAGGCAACGGTCGCAACAACCATTGCGCGTTTCCCTCCGCGGGCGAGAGAAATGCCCCCGAAATAGATGCGACGAGAATGTGACATAAGGACCTCCCACACCGTAGTGATAAATTGCGGTGTGACCTCGCCTCAACATCTGCCGGCTACCACCGTGGCTGTCTTGCTTGCCGCTGGAGCGGGCAGCAGGTTCACAGGGAGCACCCACAAGTTGCACAGTCTTCTACGTGGCCAAAGTGTGCTCTCCCACGCCGTCAGCTCGGTCGTAGAGGCTGGGTTCAGCCACATATTTGTGGTGTGGGGTGCAGTTGAGCCTCTCACCGATGTCCCCTCTCATCCTCACGTCACCTTGGTCTATAACCCAGAGTGGCAAACCGGCCAGGCCAGTTCGCTGCAGGCAGGTATCCAAGCAGCACACACGGTAGGAGCCACTGCGATGGTGGTCGGGCTAGGCGACCAACCCTTTGTCAGGCCAGCCGATTGGGTCGCTGTGGCCTCCTCAGGCTCCCCCATTGCTCAGGCCCTATATGAGCAACCAGATGGTCAGAAAACGCCGGGAAACCCCGTCCTCCTCGCCGCCGAGGTGTGGCCGCTACTACCAACCCAGGGAGATTTAGGGGCACGAAATCTCATCAGCAGTCGCCCCGAACTCGTAGAGCAAGTACTCTGCTCGGGGTCACCTTTTGATATCGACACGATTGAGGATCTCAACCAATGGAACTAAATCATCACTTCACCGTCAATGTGCCCGTCGCCGAGGCATGGAAAATTCTCACCAACGTTGAGCTCATTGCACCCTGCCTACCAGGAGCACAGCTGCAAGAAGTTGAGGGCGACACCTACCGCGGAGTGGTGAAAGTAAAAGTTGGGCCTATTCAGGCACAGTTCAAAGGTCAGGCTTCTTTCCTTGAGCGCAACGATGTTGACCACAAAGCAGTGCTGAAAGGCGAAGGACGTGACACCGGCGGAAAAGGAAATGCATCTGCGCTCATTACCGCACAACTCACCAGCATTTCTCCTACCAGCACAAAAGTTGAAGTGAACACCGACCTTGCCGTTACTGGCAAAGTTGCGCAGTTTGGTCGCGGCGCAATGGCCGACATTAGCGACAAATTGCTTGCTCAGTTTTCACAAAACCTCAACACGCTTATTTCTGAAATTCCCAGTGGAGCAACGGCAGAACCCGCAGCGGTGGAAGTTGCCGAGCCAACTACATCAGCCGAGCCTGTTGTGCGCAAAATTGATTCCCCTGAAGCAGTTCCCCTTAACTTGCTCGATGCAGCAGGCTCCACAATGCTGAAGCGTGCTCTTCCTGTCGTGGCAGGAATTGTTGTACTCATTCTCGTCCTTATTGCAGTGCTCTAAAAGATCCACTGAATTGTTTCGTGGCATCACTCGCCGATATTGAGCGCGTGACAGAACTCTTGGGGAGATCTCCGCAAGGCGACTTTGAAGTAGTCGTACGCAGCAGTAACGGCGACCCCATTGTTGTTCAAAACGCGCCTCTACTTTTTGATGGAACGCCTATGCCCACATTGTTTTGGTTGGTAGGGAAAAAGGAATATGTCGCAGTAGCGCGCCTCGAGTCAACAGGTGGCGTCGATCAGTCTGAGGCTGAAATTGCCGAAGAAGACATTGCTTCAGCACATCTGCGTTACCAAGTGTTACGCGACTCACTATTGCCACCACAACACATGGGGCCCAAACCAAGTGGTGGTGTTGCAGGAACACGTCGTGGTGTGAAGTGTCTTCACGCCCACTACGCATGGTTTCTTGCAGGCGGCGACGACCCTGTGGGGCGATGGGTTGCTGAGCACTTATGATCGGCGTCATCGATATCGGGAGCAACTCCACAAACTTGCTCATTTCGCACAATGGCAACACACTTGTGCGCGAACAGAAAATCACTCGTCTTGGCGCCGGAGTACTGCACACTAAACTGCTTTCTGCGGAGTCGATGGAAAACACTCTGCAGCAATTGCGTTACTACTCTTCTGTACTCACCGAGCATGGCATAACAAATACCCATGTGGTAGCAACCGCAGCCGTCCGTCATGCCGGCAACGGAACAGAGTTCCTTGCAGAGGTGGAATCAATAGTTGGAGTCACTCCTCGCCTTATTTCAGGTGAAGAAGAAGGTCGCTTATCTTTTATTGGGGCCCAACAAGAGCTTCCCTTGCCCAATAACCCCCAATTGATTGCTGTTTTCGATATCGGTGGAGGATCCACAGAAATAGCCGTTGGACACCCAACTAGTGCTCCCCGCGTTGTCAGCATTCCCTATGGCGCACGAAGCCTCACAGAGAAGGAAATTCACTCCGACCCGCCGCGGCCCGAAGAACTCACTAACGCCATCGGCGTCATTGTTGATGAAATTGACGATGTCCTCAGGGAGATTCCCGAACTTGCTGACTGTGATGAAATCATCGGCGTTGCCGGCACCATTGTCACTATTGCCATGGTTGAACTTGGGCTCACACAATTTGACGTACAAAAACTTCATGGCTTTGTACTCACCCGCGATGCTGCAGAAGATGTCTTTCGCACTCTTGCCACAGAGGCTCTGCGCGATCGACTCTTCAACCCTGGCCTCAACGCTGATCGTGCCGATGTCATTGTGGGAGGCTGCTGCGCACTCGTTGCAATCATGCGAAAACTTCAACGGTCGCATATCATCATTTCAACGGCATCTCTTCTCGATGGAGTGGTTGCTACCGAAACATCATGAACCAGCATCCCGCAAGATCCAGCTCAGGCTCACTCGCAAACTCTGGTTTGCGTCTTTATGGGTCGCGCGTAGTTCTTCGGCCATTAGTGGCTGAAGATTTCGCGGCGTGGAGTGAAGTGCGTCGGCGTAATGGCGATTGGCTCACCCGCTGGGAACCCGCTCGCCCCATTAATCAGCCCGACCCAGCACTTGACCGCGATATTTTTTCTGCGCGCTGCAATATTCGCGAACGCGAACGCCAATCGGGAAACTCATATGCTTTTGGGCTCTTCGTCGACAATGTTTTTGCTGGAGAAGTAAACATCAACAATGTCATGCGTGGAGCCATGCAATGCGGAACAATTGGCTACTGGATAGATCAGGCACGAGCAGGGCAAAGTTACGTTGCAGAGTCTGTTGTTGTTCTCTTGAAATTTGCATTCGACGAACTGCATCTACATCGCATTGAAATTTGTATCATTCCGCACAACACAAATAGTTTGCGTGTCGCTGAAAAACTAGAACTGCGTAACGAAGGAACTGCAGAACGCTATTTAGAGATCAACGGGTTATGGGAAGACCATCATCGGTTTGCACTCACCCTGGAAGAATGGGACCAGCGTCGCGAGGCGCTTAGTCAGCAATGGCTCGCAGCGCAATAGCGCGCTGTTTACGAACTACCGAACGCCTTTTCCAGTCTTTTGTTTTCCAATGCTTCAAAGGACCACTGGGCTTGCGAATAGCACGTTCCTTATCGTGGTGGGCTTCCACACGCCACGACTTGCCAGGTTCATGAATGTCTTCTGCAGGAATTCCTTGGCTCACCAGCTCTGCTACTGCGTCTAGAGCCGCATGTATTCGATGCCGCTCATTGTGAGCGTGAGCACGCAACTCAACGCGTGGGGGTGGCACAGTTTCTTGACTGTGATGACGCTTACTCATCGGGTCTCCTCTCGGGTATTCCAATTGCAAAGCTTCCCTTCAAGGGCCACCATACGCTCGTCGTTGGAATATGTGAAGGATTGTTTGTCGATTTAACGAACAATGACAAAAGTTTTGACCGACTGACCCCAACGCGCAAACCAGCGCAGGTCTTCGGTTGGTATATAAATACCAAGTGCTTGTACTTGGCTTGTGCCATAGGTATCGGGGCCGTATGTGTCGACACACACCCCAGAGGCATCGCACTGCGTAGGAATACTTGAAACTGAGGCAGCAATCTTGCCGGTTTTACTTTGAGCTTCAAACAAAAGTCCGTTATTCAGAATTGCCAGCGAGAAACTTCCAGGTGTGGGGGCCACCTCGGGTGCCACTACGGCCATACTCCGTTTCACACCGTTGCTCGCTTCAATTGCAAACAACCGACGGGAACTACGTGAATACACAATGCGCATACCGCGTCCGCTATTTGCAGGAGCAGTAGCTTCCCCAACCGAGAAGGTACGCGCAAAGGGAACATTGGTGTATTGAGGCTGCACCGCCACGCCACAACTCCCCTTACGCATGAAATACATCCGTGCCGCATTTGCCGTTACTCGACACACCCCACTGGACTCCGCAGAGACCTGCCATTGGCCTCCGATGGTTGCCTCAGTTGAACGCGCAAGAGTATTCAGTAATACTTTTTGACCCGTCACCAATGGCTTTGGACTCATTGCGAGCGAGGGCACAGACCAATCGCTTGCACCATTGGGTGTTTGGCGCCGAACCCGAACCACATACTTTTTGCTGTTATCTAGGCCCTTCAGCACCACTTCCCCTGCAGCATCGTTGACCTTGATTGTGCGGAATGGGTTTTTGGTGCCACTCACACTGACTTGAACGGTATTTGTTCCCGATACTGCGCCCCCGCCACAACCAGGGTCCCACGACACCACGAGACCTTCATTTTTTGAAGTGCTCACCAACGCATTCGGAGTTCCAGGCGCAGCGGTTCCGACGGCAGAAATATCGACCACATTCAAAAGCAAATTGGGCGAACCCGTTCCTGCATTTTTTACAACATTGGCAGTTGCTCTCGCCTTGATGGCATCTTCAATTGAAACTGGGCACGCGTTAGGAAATTGTTGCGCAAGTAGAGCGGCATACCCTGCAACCAGAGGCGACGCCATGGAAGTTCCCGTTTCATAATGGGTTTCCGTATCGGAATCACTTCCCGCCGACAACACACGCACACCGGGTGCAAATAAGTCGAGACATGTTCCGTAATTCGAGCCAATGGAGCCATTGTTGAAACGTTCATCTTGGCTATTGACCGCACCGACGTTGAGAGCTTCAGGCAAATGGCCAGGAGAGGTTTGGCAAGCATCCTTCCCATCATTCCCAGCGGCCACGACAGGAACTATTCCATCGTCGTAGAGGTCACGCACCGCATCGTCCATGGGTAGCGAGTTATCGTCGGCGTTCACGCCCAAACTGAGATTTGCCACGGCAAGTACACCACTTCGATGATGATGCAGCACCCAGTCGATGCCAGCAACCACACCTTCAACATCGCCGTCACCAGCACAATTCAATACCCGCACTGCGATGATTGTTGCTTTTTTAGCAACTCCAAAGGTGGTACCGGCAGCAGAAGCTGCTGTATGAGTTCCGTGCCCATCACAATCTGATGCGGGCGAACTCGGCGAGCCACTTTCATCATTTCCCACCACGTCTACACCGGCAATGACGCGCCCCACTAAATCCACATGGGTTGCCCTTACCCCAGTGTCAATCATGTAGATCTGCACGCCTTCGCCCGTTGCAGGCGAGCTAAACCGATCATCAATTGGTAAAGCTCTTTGATCAATGCGGTCAAGTTGATACGGCGCACCGAGCTGAATTGGTGGAATTTCCCTTTTGTGCACTGCCACATTTCTAGTTACACGTTTCACTCGCGTGTCATGTCGCAAAGTACTAGCTGCAGCATCACTGAGGTCGGTTGCAAAACCACCTAATGCGTATCTGAAAATGTTGAACCTTTTCGCCCCTAAGTTCTTGCTTGCAGCGACCACATCATCAATATCGCTGCGGTGATGCAACGTAACGATATAGGAACGTTTCAATACAGATGCTTGTGCCTGAGGTACTGGAACTACAGATACGCCCAAGACAACAGACAGCACTGTTGCGATGCGACATCGCAACATTTTTCGCATACGTATTTCTACTTTTTTGAAATTTTTGCTTGAAGGGCTGCAAGACGCTCGGCAAACCATGGCTGGCGAGTGCTCCACACCTGTGGCTCAATTTCTCGCTTCACGGCATCGCTGTGGGCATCAATGGCCGACATTGCTTGAATGGTTTCCTTAGTGACTTTCAAAAGCTCACGCGGGGCAGTTGCGGCACGAGCTGCCATTTCATGAGCAGTCTTCAGCAGTACGTCATCGTCGACACACTTCCAGACAAGACCCACTCGCTCGGCTTCAGCACCGTCGAGAATTTCACCGAATATGACTGTGGCCATTGTTGCCTGCGGGCCAGCAATGCGGCGCAGCATCCATGTGTGCCCACCACCGGGGTGAATTCCAATTTGCAAAAAACGTGTATCAAACTTTGCACGCCGTGCCGCAATACGCACATCACAACCCAAGGCCAGGTTCATTCCTGCGCCCACCGCTGCACCGTTGACAGCTGCAATGGTAGGAAGCGGACTGCGCGCAATGCGCAAAAACCCTTCATAAATGTTTGACAAACTTTCCGGTGTTGCCGTTGCAAGGTTTCCCAAGTTGGCGCCAGCACAAAAGGCAGGGGCAGCGCCTGTGACCACAATTGCACCAATGGACGAATCGTTCTCGACATCGTCCATGGCAGCCAAAATGTCGGCCACCATTGGCGCGGTGAGCGTATTGCGCTCGGTGGGATTGTTCAAGGTAAGAGTTGCAACTCCATCTGATTTTTCAACTACAACAAGACTCATTTCACTATTCTGTCACGGCAACAGATCATCTCCCACTTCCATAACTTCCCTTTTGCGTGACAGTATGGAGACATGTCAGATTCCGTTGTCCTTCTTGAAGTTTCCGAGCGCATTGCCACCATTACGCTCAATAGGCCTGGTGCGCGTAATGCCCTGAGCAGCGAGGTTCTGAGGCTTCTCGCCGAACTCATGAAAGAAGCCGACGCGCGCGAAGACGTTGACGTCATCATCCTCACGGGTGCCGACCCTGCTTTCACTGCCGGTCTTGACCTCAAAGAACTTGGTGACGCCTCAAGCAACTTGCTAGGTGGAACAGGTGCCGACGGCACACCAAATGCCGATGGCGTGCGCGGACCATTTCCGAAACTGGTCAAGCCACTCATTGGCGCCATCAATGGCGTGGCCGTCACCGGCGGGTTTGAACTCGCACTCAACTGCGACTTTCTCATTGCATCTGAAAACGCCAAGTTCGGCGACACCCATGCTCGCGTAGGTGTAATGCCTGGCTGGGGCCTCTCTGTGCTCTTGCCAGAAGCCATTGGCGTGCGTCGGGCACGTGAAATGAGCTTCACCGGAAACTTCATGGACGCAAATGAAGCCTACGAATACGGTTTAGTGAATCATGTGGTGCCACATGCGGAGCTCATGCCCTTCACCCGCAAAATTGCACTCGACATTATTGGTAATGAGCAAAGTGGCGTGCAGACCATCCGCAACACCTATTCCCTCACCACTACTAATGCCGATGCCTGGTCTACTGAGGCTGCAGAAGCAAAAGCATGGCGGAAACGTTCTTTTAGCGCCGACGCAGTTGCAGAACGCCGCGACAAAATTATGCAGCGCGGTCGCCAACAATAGAACTAGCGGTTGCGTTCTGCCTCGGCATGAACCTCTATACCGCCGCGAGGACGTTGCGTGAGTGCAACACGAACAAACTCTGGCTGAACTGTGGTCATAATTTCGTCGGCTATTTCAGCAGCTAACGCTTCAGCGAATACAGCACGATCGCGAAACTTCCATAAATAGAGTTTTAAAGATTTTGACTCCACGCACCACTTGCGCGGACGATACTCAATGACCACTGCCGACACATCGGGCTGCGCAGTAACTGGGCACACCGAGCTCAGTTCATCGGTCGTGAAACGAACAAGAGTGACGTTTTCAGGCGCAGGAAACACCTCAACATGTTCAATGGGATGGCGAACGGTTTGACCGAGAACAGTAAGTTCCATAGTTCAATGCTAACGCCACTTATTGCGCAGGCAAGAGTGAACTTAAGGCAATTTGTGGGCGTGGTCCCACATGTGAAATAACCTCTGCAGACGCAATATGGCCAAGCGTGGCACAAGTATGCAGGTCCATTCCGCGGGTGTACCCGTAAAGGAAACCTGCCGCATAGAGGTCGCCTGCACCGGTGGTATCGACCACCTGGTCGACGGGTTGTGCTGCCACTTCCACTACCCCATCTTTAGTGACAACAACTGACCCAAGCTCACTACGAGTGATGGCCGCAACAATGCAGTCTTGGCGCAATTGCGTCGCAGCAAACTCAAAGGTATCGGTTTCATAGAGCGCTAAAAGCTCTGCTTCGTTTCCAAAAAGAATGTCTATTTCATCGGAAATGAGTGCGCGAAAATCGGCGCGATGGCGGTCGACGCAAAATGAATCGCTGAGGGTCAGCGACACTTGCCTGTTGTGTTTGTGCGCAATTTCAGCAGCAGCGCGAAAGGCGACTTTTGCCTCTGGCTGATCGTACAAATAACCTTCTAGGTACAAAATTGCGCCTGCGGCAATTGCTGCAGCGTCAAGATCGGCAGGAGTGAGCAAGGAAGAAATACCGAGGAATGTATTCATGGTGCGCTGAGCATCGGGAGTAACCGCAATGATGCACCGCCCCGTTGGAACCGAGCTTCCGCTGACAGGGCGCTTGAAGTCGACTCCAACCGCCTGCATATCTTTGGAAAAAGTATCGCCCAAAGCATCTTGCGCAACTTTTCCAATATAAGCAGCACGCCCACCGAAGCTTGCAATACCGCACATGGTGTTTGCAGCGGAGCCGCCGCTCATTTCAACGCCACCTTGCAAGGCTTCATACAGCGAAACTGCTCTATCGGTATCTACTAAAGCCATCGAACCCTTAACAAGTTGCTGTTGTTCTAGAAAAGCATCGTCGGTCTGGGCAATGACATCGACCAAGGCATTACCCAGGCCAACTACGTCGTAAGAAATTCCGGGGTTGCTGGTGAGGTCACGGGGAACAAAGATGATGTCTGACACGGTCACTCACCGTAGTACCCCACAGACCCATTGACCACTAACGTCCTACAGATGGAGAACAGCACTTCCCCCCATCTTGCACAGCCATACCGACTACCGCGCCACATTGTTCCGACCCGTTATGACCTACAGCTCACGCCACATCTTGCTCAGGCCGTATTCGATGGAACGGTTGTCATTGCCGCAAATGTGTTGGCACAAGCACCAGAAATAGTGCTGAATACCAAGGCTCTCACTATTCACCACGTGCAGGTGAATGGCGTTGAATCTCCTTTTTCCCTCCACAGCGAAACCGAACGTCTGGTCATTGCCCCAAGTGCAGCCGTTGAACCCGGAGCCGCAACTATTTCTATTTCGTTTTCTGGAGTGTTAAACGACTCCTTACGTGGTTTTTATCGCTCTACCTACATTGACGAAGATGGCGCAGAGCAAGTAATTGCAGCAACACAAATGCAGTCAACCGATTGTCGACAGGCGTTTCCCTGCTGGGATGAGCCCGATTTCAAAGCCGTCTTCAGCATCACCTTGGTTGTCGAAGACCATCACTTAGCAATCTCTAATGGTGCTGAAGTGAGCCGCCAATCTGTCTCTTCTGGCCGCACTGCCGTGCGATTTGCCGACACCATGTCGATGTCTACCTACATTGTTGCATTTATTGTTGGCCCGCTTGAAGCCACGCAACCCATTGATGTAGACGGAACACCTTTACGCATTGTTCACGTGCCAGGTAAATCACACC
>JBAXNF010000065.1:0-9795 GCA_037133935.1 bacterium | reverse complement strand
GGTCAATGAAAATTCGCAACTGTGTTGCATGACCAAAGGGAGGCACGCCACCGATGGCAAACCCTGTGGCTTGCCGCACAATGTCAGCATCAACGCGAGCACACATATTGCCACCTGCGGCCAAAGCAAGTTTCTTTTCGTCGAGTTGGTTGGAGCCACTCACAAGCGCCAAGACCACTTCTCCATCGACAGCGAAGATGAGGCTCTTCACAATTTGCCCAAGGGTGACACCAATGGCGTTTGCGGCATCAAGTGCAGTTTTTGTGCCTTCAGGAAACTTGCGTGTTTCAATCGAAAGACCAGCGGCTGCGGCGGCTGCAGTCACTTTCACAACATTGGGGTGAAGCTGTTCACTCATATGACCCCAACTTATCTATTGCATCAGCCAAACGAAAATCACGATCAGTTACTTGTTTTTTATCATGTGAAATCAGAGTGATGTTGACTTTGTTATAAGAGTTCGACCAATCGGGATGATGGTCGTGAAGTTCTGCCAACTTGGCAACTTCATTCATGAATGCCCACGCTTGCAAAAAGTTCGCGAACTGAAATTGGCGGTGCAGGCCTTGCTCGTCTTGCGCCCACACTGTTAGTTACTCACTTCGTACGAAGCTTTGCAGCCTGTGCAACATCGAAGTAATCAGAGTCGAGTGTGAATTTTCCATCACGCACTTTGTGAAGTGTCCAGCCAGGGAATGAGCCGCTCGGCAAATGACATGTCCACTGCGACCAACCAACTGTTTCATCGCCAGCACAATCGTCGAGCGAGAACGTCACTCCACGAGCAGTCATTTCAACATCCATACGATTCATGAAAGCAGTAATTGCTTCCTTGCCAACAAAGTCTCCCGATGTCTGATCGGTGAACACAGCGTCATCGGTAAAGAGTTCTGCTAGTTGTGCGTACTGACGAGTATCTTGCATTTTCCAAAACTTGGAAATGAGTGCATGTCCGCTTCCCTGTTCACTCGTACCTTTCGACAACGTTGCTGGTGTCGTCATGTCGGGAACACGATCGCGTGTGAGTTGTGCATATGCATTGGAGTCGAGATAGTCGGCAACGAAACAGACCTTTAAGCCATCGCCGTCGTCACGTAAGCGATAAATGCTTTGGCCGTTAATGCCCACTTCACCATTTGGGCCCTTGGCATACATCGTCCACTTTGCCCATGCGGTGGTGGTGCCGGCGCACACTTCCCACTCATCAAACCGTGCTCCTGCGGCCGGAACCATTTCTTCCATGTGCCCCATGAAGGTGCGGATGGCGTCGGTTCCTACTTGTGCGCCCATAAAAGGGTCGTAATAAATGGCATCGGGGGTAAAGAGATCTACGAGGCGCGTATAGCGCTGGTCGTCTTCCACCGCTCCAAATTTCTTAATGATTTCCTCTGCTGTTGGCATCGCTACCTTCCTTCCCTAGTGAATAAGGTAGAGGAAATTACCTGGGGGTGGAGAAGTGAACGACAAGACCGTAGAAGTCAACTTTTTCGATGTAGAGACCAACAATTGCCCGTACCACGCGTATAAAGACCTGCGTGACGATGCGCCGGTATGGAAAGACCCGCGAACGGGCATGTACGTCATTTCTCGCTACGACGACGTGCGGGCAGTGGTCACCGACGTTGAGCGCTTCAGTAATGCAAAGAAGCCTGTGCGCATCAACACCCCTGAGATGATTGAGCGCCAGCAGAAAATTGGGAACCTCTACAAGGAAAAGGGCTGGGTACCTGCTCCTACCTTGGCCGGCCGCGACGACCCGAACCACAAAGAAATGCGTTCGCTGTTCGACCACGCATTTCGCCCCAGCCGCATTAAGTTGCTTGACCCCATGGTGGAACGCGTTTCACAACAACTCATTGACGCATTCATTGACAAAGGAACATGCGACTGGGTACAAGCCTTTGCCGTACCGCTCCCCCTCATTGTCATTGGCTTCCAAATGGGAGCACCCGAAGAAGACATTTGGAAAATTAAGGCGTGGACCGATGCATGGGTGCAGCGCCTCGGCATGATGCAAACAGAAGAAGAAGCGCTGTGGTCAACCGAAATGGAAATTGAAGCTCAGCACTATTTCCAACCCATCTTTGACAAACTGCGCAAAGAGCCCAACGACACTTTGCTTTCCGACATTGTGAACACAGTGATTCCTGAATGGGGTCGTACCTTGTCTGACGAAGAACTGCATGCAGAAATGATGGCCGACACATTTGTTGGTGGTTCAGAAACCAGCACCAATGCACTTTCTGGTGGAATTATGTTGTTGGCAAAAAATCCGAAGGCATGGAGCCAGTTGCGTAGTGACCCCGACAAGTATGTTCCGGTGCTTGTTGAAGAAGCCATTCGCTTGGAAGGCCCTGTGCAAGGTCTTTTCCGCGTAACAACAGTTGATGTGGAAATGCATGGTGTCACCATTCCTGCTGGCTCAACAGTGAACATTCGATTCGCTGCAGCAAACCGCGACGACCGGCACTTTGAAAACCCAGACGAACTCGACCTTGATCGCGCGAACACACGCTCACATGTTGGCTTCGGCGCAGGTGTTCACTTCTGCTTGGGTGCACCACTTGCACGACGCGAATTAGCTATTGGCTTTCGCGCCTTTGTCGACAACATTGCCGATTTCGCACTTGTTGACCCCGACATGCACCTTGACTACCAGCGCAACTTTGCCTTGCGGGCACTCACTTCGCTTCCCATTACCTTTGAAGCGAAGCGTAAGTGAGCCGACTGCTTTCACTCGCCGCGGGCGTACACCCAACGCTTCCACCTGCCGACATGGTTACTGCTGCAGCAGGGGCAGGTTGGCCAGCATGTGGCATTTGGTTCGATGGAGCTACTTGGACCTCTGCTACGACGAAAGAAGTGAAGAAGCGCCTTGACGACACTGGTGTTATTGCACTCGACATGGAGCCAATTATTCCTGCCGATGGCGCCGACGACTATGCAGAACAACTTATTGAAGCTGCTGCAGAAGTAGGTGCGCGTTTCATTTTGTTCACCAGCCGCAAAAAAGATCTACAGGCAAACGTTGACCGCTATGCACAAGCTTGCGATTTCGCTGCACCACACGGCATCACCATTGTGTGTGAGTTTCTTCCCATCTTCCCGCTCAACACACTTCCCATGGCTGCCGACATTGTGCGTCAGGCAAATAGGCCCAATAGCGGTGTGCTCATTGACAACTTGCACTTGTCGCGCTCAGGGTCAACACCAAGTGATGTTGCTACATACGACAAGTCGTTGTTTCCGTACATTCAAATTGCCGATGCACCAGCACAACTGCCAACAAAGTTTGAAGAACTTCTCGATGAGGCAATTAACGGTCGTAGCTGCCCGGGCGAAGGCGCGTTGCCCATTGCAGAACTTTTGCGAGTAGTTCCCGATGTGCCCATTTCTTTTGAAGTGCGCTCACGTGCCTTGCGTGAAGGCTTTACCGATGCCACCGAACGCGCAAAACACCTGTGGAAGTTCGCTTCCGTTCTCGCCTAACTAGCCAACGCGCGCGAGTACTTCGTCTTTCGTCGCAGCCCATTCATCGAGCAATGGCAAAATCACATCACGTTTTGCAGGTGGCAATGTCAGCACCGCACGCGTAATGCCTTCTTCAAACAAGTTTGACAATCCGTCGGCGGTGGTGTTTGCGCCGAACACACTAATTTTCATAGTGCTGTAATCACGGCCGGCGCGCTCACATGCCTCGCGCAGCAGTACCAAACGACTTGCCAGCGACGGGCGTGCAGAAATGGGTAGCCACCCATCGGCCCACTTTGCTACTTCTCCAAGAAGTCGAGGACCTGTGCCGCCACCTAAGTGAATAGGTGGGCCAGACGGCTGCGCTGGCTTTGGCCATTGCCATGTAGGTGCAATGTTCACGAAGTCGCCCGAATAACTGCCAACTTCATTTGCCCACAACTCGCGCATCGCTTCCACTGTTTCGCGTGTGCGTTGCCAACGCTCAGGAAATGCCGTGCCGTGGCTGGCAAGTTCTTCACGGTTCCAACCCACACCAACACCAATTTCCAAACGGCCTTTGCTGAGAAAATCTAATGACGAAATTTGCTTCGATGTCCAAATGGCATCGCGTTGAGCGGGCAACAGAACACTTGCACCCAAGCGAAGTTTTGTTGTGACCGCCGCTGCCATTGCAAGCACCACAAAAGCATCGTGCAAGTGCGAATACTCTTCTGGCAACGGTTCACCAGTGAGGCTTCCTGGCCACGGTGTTTCACGGCTGATGGGAATGTTGCTGTGTTCAGGAACCCAAAAGCTTTCAAAGCCGCGTGCTTCAATTTCGCGCGCTAGTTCACTTGGTTCTATTGCAAAGTCGGCAGTCATCATGGTGATGCCGATTTTTGTTTTAGTCATTAACGAATGGCCTTACTTGTTTGAGGGAGATGAGCGAGTTCAATCTTCAACTCACGCTTGAGAATTTTTCCCGACATATTGCGCGGCAACGGTGTGGCGCTCACATGGAAATACCGTGGCAACTTGAAGTCGGCCAATTGTGCTTTACATCGCGCAAGAACATCTTCGGCTTTCACCTCTGCACCACCAGTGAACACCACTACGGCAGGAGCTTCTCCCCACTTTTCATGTGGCACACCAATGACTGCTACTTCAATGATTCCGGGCATACCAGCAAGCACACGTTCAATTTCTGCGGGGTACACATTGAGGCCGCCAGAAATGAGCATGTCTTTCTTGCGGTCGACGACGTAGAGGTAACCCTCTTCGTCAACACGACCAAGGTCTCCGGTGTGGAGCCAACCACCTCGTAGTGCGGCGATAGATGCTTCTGGGTTATTCCAATAGCCAGCCATCACGTGCGGGCCAGAAAGCAGAATTTCACCTACTTCGCCAACAGGAACTTCGTTGTCGTCGTCATCGGCAATTTTTAGACCACCATGAATAATGGGAATACCTGCAGAACCCACCTTGCGTAGTGCGTCGGCGTTTGGCAGAACCGTTCCGGCAGCTGACGATTCGGTGAGGCTAAACATTTGCAGCATAGGAATGCCGCGTGCCTGCACTGCTTTCAACAATGTTGGTGGCACTGGTGCCCCACCTGAACATGCGATGCGCCACGATGAAAGATTCGCAGTAGCAAAACGTGGGTGGTCAACTACTTGCTGGTGAATGACTGGCACTGCCATGAGTGCAGTTGCGCCCTCTTGTTCAAAGAGATCAAAAATACGATCGGTGTCGACCATTGGTTCAAGCAACAAGGTGCCACCCGACCAATAGGTGAACAGGCACAGTGCTAAGCCGCCAGTAAATGCAAGCGGGAACGGCAAGATGAGTTTGTCTTTTGGTGTGAGTTCGAGAGCCTGAGCCCAACTCTGAGAAGCAGCGTTAAATGAACCGTGCGTGAGCACCGCTCCTTTGGGGTCACCTGTAGTACCACTGGTGTAACAGATAAAAGATGGTTCGGTATCGAGTGTTTCGGCAATGCCAACGCTGCCACCACTCACAAACAACTGCCCTAAATCTTCCACGCGAATAACAGCACATCCGCCAAACACCTCAGATGTTGCAGCGCCTAATGCCTCGTTGGTAAACAGCAACTTGCAGCCGGCATCAGAAACTACGTAGGCAACTTCTGGAGCAGTGAAGCGTGTATTAATAGGAACAATAACTGCGCCTATTTTCCAAGCGGCAACACTGAGCTCAATCCACTCCAAGCAATTGGTGAGTAACAAACCAATGCGGTCGCCCCGGCCAATACCACGTTCAACAAGGCCTGCCGCTAACTCATTTGTGTGCACATCAAGGTCACGCCACGATGTAGCAACGCCCCCAAACTTGATTGCAATATCATTTGGCCGCCAACGCGCCCAATACTCGCCAATTTTTGCCAAGTTCATATGTGATTCCCCCACAAAAAGGTAGCCGTACGCTTCCACCCGTATCGTATTGGCATGACTTTGCCTACTTTTCTCACTGTTTCTGGCTCATTGCGTGCAGGAAGTTTCAATACCGCAATACTCGAGCACTTTGCCCAGTTCGCCAATGGCAAGGCCAACGTGACGCACAGTCATTACTTGGGTGAGCTTCCCCTTTATAACCAAGATCTTGACAACGACACTCCACCTACGGTCGTCGCAGCGGCCCGAGCAGAAATTGCGGCGACTGATTTTGTTGTGGTTGCTACTCCTGAATACAACTACGGCATCCCTGGCCCATTGAAGAACTGGTTCGACTGGATGAGCCGCCCATATGGGGCACATGTGTTTTTAGGAAAAAAAGTTTTTGTTATTGGCTCTGCACCTTCACCACGTGGTGGAAAAAATGCAGTGGAATACCTACGCCTTGGGTTCACTGCTATTCAAGCCGTGGTAGTGGGTGACGATGTGCTTCTACCGAATATTCATGAAACCTTGAATGCGGCAAAGTCGGGCGAAGACACAACACTCACCACCGTGTTTCAACACATATTGCAGAGCTGCCAGTAACACTCGCTAGACAAGCACTACTACTTTGGTTCCCATTTCTACCCAGTTGAAAAGGAACTCTGCGTCACGCGCAGCCATGCGTATGCACCCGCCACTTTGAAATGTGCCGAGTTGTTCTTCTGTTTGCATTAGACCTTTTACATTGCAGTGGCCGCCGGTCCACGCACAGGTAGGAATTTCATGGAACGCAATGGTGTTCTTGCCATTGGGGCTGATCGCAAAACGAGTTGACCACTTCATTTTAATTTCTGGGAAGAAAATGCTTTGAGAGAATTCACTCTTGCTAAATACGTTGTACGTTTTTGGTTTTGGTACAAGCTCTTTGCCCGACACAGGAACCGACAAAGTGACTGTGCCATCTTCTTCGATAATCCATACCCAGTTCGCCATATTTGCGTACACAATGCGTCTGCCGGTGCCCGACTTTTCTGGGACAGGCATTGGGTTCTCACGTGAATAGACCACCGCTGTGGTGGTAGTTGGCCCAGGGGCAGTTGTCGTTGTGGTTTCGGGAATAGTTGTGACTGGAATCGTTGTGGTTGTTGGAGCAACCGTTGTTGAAGTGGTAGGGGCAGCAGAAGCACTACTTGATGATTCGCCGGAGGCAGCAACAGCGACAACCCCACCAAAAATAACAACGGCACCAAGTGGGGCCATCCATTTCACGAGTGTTTGCGTCTTCACACATTTACAGTAGCAATGCCTGCGTACCCAAACTTGGAACTACTTCGGCAGGTAGGCACTTTTTTTCATAGGTGCTTGACCATTGGCTACTACTACAAGACCATCTTCACTCAACTTAATGAGATGGGCGTAAACACTTCTACCTGCCGCTTTATGCAACTGCTGGTGCACATCGGCATAAAGAACTTCCACCATTTTCTTAATGGTGCTCACACCTGCACGTACTTGTTCAAGCACTTGTGCTTCACGTTCTTCTCGATGCTCCAAATATGCACGTAAAAAGGGTTGCGGGTCCGTAATGGGGTTTCCATGTGTTGGCCACAGCACTTTGTCGTTGCGCGCCTGCAATTTACGCACCGAGGCAAAATAGTCGCGCATGTCTCCATCGGGTGGGGTTACCACAGTGGTGCTCCACCCCATGATGTGATCGCCTGTGAACAAAGCCTCTTCGGCATCGAGAGCAATACACAAGTGATTCGATGTGTGGCCAGGAGTATGCACACCTGTTAACGACCAATTGCCCACCGTGAGAAACTTCTCACCATCTTTCACCAAGACATCGGGCACAAATGCGGTATCTACGTGCTCGCGTACATCAGTTTCCGTACCAGATGTGTCAACAACATCTTTTTCATCGTCGTCATCATCTGCAACGACTTCATAATGCGGATGTGGACCAAAGGCATAGGTAGGTGCGCCATAGGTTTCTTTCAACCACTGCGCGAGTGGAGAATGATCGCCATGGCAGTGTGTTGCCACAATGCCCACCACACGTTCACCACGTAATGCATCTTCTAATGCCGTTCGATGAGAGTCAAGAATGGGGCCTGGGTCAATAACAACAACATCACCATTGCCCACGATGTATGTGCCCGTACCACGATACGTAAATTTTGAGGGGTTATTGGCTATTACGCGCCGAATGAGTGGCGACACCTGCTCACATGAACCGTATTGCACATTCTCTAGCGCAGGCACAAAAGGAATGGGCATTACTTAATTACGATTCTTCTTTTCACGTCGCACACGTTCTTTTGGTGGCACAACATACGTAAGTGGACTCTCAATTACTTCGTGTCGAGTTCCCCATTCACCGGCAATCGCTTGAATCATTGCTGCCCCAGGCAACGCGAGTACCGCACCCACCGGCCCAAGTACTGCAGCACCAGCGATTGCAGAACCAAATGCGAGCGCAGGGTGAAGCTCCATGGTACGAGCGGTAATGCGCGGTGAAAAGAGGTAGTTCTCCACTTGCTGATAAATCACAATAAAGCCAACAACAAACAATGCTGATGCTGGATGATTCACAAAACTCAGTACCACAGGAAGAACACCTGCAACATACGTTCCTACTACGGGGAGGAACTGTGACACCACACCCACCCATAGCGCCATTGCAATGGGCGCTGGCGTTCCAATTGCCTGGAAGGCAATCCAGTGGAAAAAGCTCGATAGCAATGCCAATAGCGCACGCGAATACAAATATCCACCCGTTTTATTTACTGCAATTTCCCAACCTGCTAGTGCTCGACGTTGTCGATCGGGCGCTAAACGCGAACAAAGTGCTCGGCGCAGCTTTGGACCATCGGCAACGATGTAATAGGTGAAGAGCAAAACAGAAAATGCCTGTAAAAGCGCACCAAGAGCTTTTACCGACAATGTGACTACTTTGTCTTGTTGAGAGTTAATAAATTTCTGCACCGGCCCATTGGGGTCTGAGATTTTGTCGTTGACTTCTTGCGGGTCAATTTTTGCATTAAACGTGTCGTTGATAAATGACACCGACTCATTCACATATTTTTCGCTGTTCTGCAAAAGGTCAGCCATCTGGCTCGCCACTAACGTTGCAAACAGCGCCAAGAACGCCACCGCTAAGACCACGACACTCAGCACAATGCTGATTGTTGCCCGACCACGTTTCCATCCGCGCGCTTCTAATTTGTTGACGCCGGGTTCAATGGCAAATGCGAGAAAGAGGGAAACCAATAACAAAATGAAGAGGTTTGTGAGGCGGTTGATGGAATGACGAGTTGCCACCATGACCAAAAACCCCACCCAGAAAATGACGGCTGCTCGAATAAGCCATCGTGTGGAGCCCACGCGATTTTTTTCGGACTGCGGTATGTTTTCTTCACCTGGAGACGACATAAGTGAAGCGTACGCTGTCAAGATAACCCCATGGCATCCATTGAGGTCACCGAATGCATCGAATCAGTTCGCAAACTCATTGCGAACAACATTCGCGAACGCGTGGTTGGCCCCGATAGCTCCACCAAGGCTCAAGACCTCATGACGGCCCCTGGCCCTCGTTGGTTTACCCCCGACCGGCCCATTTACCGCGTTCACGGCGATGCCTCAATGTTTATTGGTGGCCTGCGTGCGGTTCTCTTTCAGTCGCTGCACCCACTTGCCATGGCAGGCGTGGCCATTCATTCCGATTACAAGGCCGACCCGTGGGGCCGCCTGCAGCGCACTGCCGATTTTTTGGCATCCACCAGTTTTGGTAACGCTGAAGTTGCCCAAGCAGCGGTTAACCGCGTGCTCGCGGTTCACGAGCGCGTGACCGGAGTTGCCTCCGATGGTCGCCCGTACTCGGCAAATGACCCACACCTCTTGTTATGGGTGCACGTTGCCGAAGTCGATAGTTTCCTCGCGGCCT
>JBAXNF010000064.1:0-9840 GCA_037133935.1 bacterium | reverse complement strand
GAAAGAAGTATCTCTACGTTCTGTTCTGGAGAAAAGGTGAGGTGAGTTCCAAAAATAGGCACGAGGTGCGTTACATCACAAACGGTGAACGCGTCCACAATTCACCGGTGTCGTTACGGTCGGTGAGAACCGGGTCGCCTGTAACTGAACACACTTCAACAGGCTCAGCGAATCCGCGTAACACGAGGGGCTCGTGAGCAACGATGCGCACGCCTTCAGGAAGTTCTTCAATTTGATCAGTAGGAATAAGTACTTCAAATGCGCCAGCGGCATCGCAGAGTCGCGCCGCAGTGTTGACAGCAGAACCGATGTAGTCGTCGCCTTCAAAGAGAAGTGCATAGCCCGTTGCAAGGCCAATGCGCAGTGTGAGCGGGGCACAGGCTGTTGCCGACCTGCGCTGGAGCTCCATTGAAAAGACGATGCCGTCAGATTGCTCCATGGCAACGATCATGAGACCGTCTCCGAGCCACTTTGCGATGCGCACACCGCGCTCAGAGGCCACGTCGCGCGCTACAGACCGAAAGGCAGCCAAAAGGCGCCCTGCGGCGTCGTCCCCTTGGGTTTCCGTGAAATGCGTGAAACCGGAAAGGTCAACGAAGATGAAAGTACGTGGCACGCGCATGCACCCCCTAGGTTAGGCGAACTAGGTTGGTTTCATGACCACAAGGTTCACCTATTCCCGCTGGGACGGCACTCAAAAGGGCTTTGAGGTCGATGCAGAGTCGCTTTTGGAAGCGGTCACTGACGACCTTTTGTACCACGGAGACGTGAATAGCGCCTTGAGGCGACTCATGCAGCAGGGCCTCACCGACCGCAATGGTGAGCGTATTGAGGGCATGCGCGACATGATGAACAAAATTCGTGAGCGTCGCGAGGAATTATTAGAGCGTTCCGATCTCGGTGGCGTGTACAGCGAAATTTCCGAGGCACTCGATGACATCATCGACGAAGAACGTCACAAGCTCGACCAAAATGTTGCCGATGCGCAGGCGAGTGGCGATGAGCGTCGTCTCGACACAGCACAAGAGTCTGCTGTTGAGCATCATCTCGAACTTGAAATGCTTCCGCAAGATCTTGCGGGCAAGGTCAAGGGTTTACAAAATTACGATTTTCAGTCGAATGAGGCTGCAGCACGTTTTGAAGAACTCATGGAAAAACTTCGTGAGCAACTCATGCAGCAATATGTCGATCAGATGAGTGGCGAAATGCAAAATATGTCGCCAGAAGATATGCAGCGTACAAAAGACATGATGGCTGCACTGAATGACATGCTCGATAAACGTGAGCAGGGTGAAGACCCACAATTTGAAAAGTTCATGAATGAATTCGGTGATTTCTTCCCCGAGAACCCGCAAAACCTCGATGAACTTTTAGAAATCATGGCCCAACGCATGGCCGCAATGCAGGCGATGATGAATTCCATGACACCCGAACAGCGGGCGCAAATGCAACAACTCTCCGAGCAGTTGCTCGAAGACATGGATCTACGTTGGCAAGCCGATCGGTTAAGTGAGCGCTTACAAAACCTTGTTCCGGGTGCTGGCTGGGAGCGTCAATATCAGTTCAATGGTGACGAACCGATGGGCATGGGTGAAGCCATGAAAACCATGCAGCAACTCGGTGAACTCGACCAAATGGAAAGCTTTATGCGCAACGCCACCACTCCTGGTGCACTTGCTGAAGCCGACCTCGATCGGGTCCGAGAACTACTGGGTGAAGACTCCGCGCGTTCGCTTGAGCGCCTGGCTGAACTCACCAAAATGCTTGAAGAATCAGGCTTAATTAATCAAAAAGAAGGCAAGTTAGAACTCACGCCAAAGGGATTGCGCAAAATTGGGGCCAATGCATTGCGCGACCTTTTTGGGAAGTTGGCAAAAGACAAAATTGGTCAGCATCAAATGCGCGAAAGCGGTGGTGGCCATGAGCGTCGTTACGAAACAAAGCAGTATGAGTATGGCGACCCATTCCGGCTCGATCTTCAACAAACTCTCCGCAATGCAATTAGCCGTCAGGGTGGGGGAACTCCTGTTCAACTCTCTCCAGAAGATTTTGAGATTGAACGTACAGAACATGTCACCTCCTCATCGACAGTGGTGATGATTGACCTCTCCATGTCAATGCCCATGCGAGATAACTTCTTGCCTGCAAAAAAAGTTGCAATGGCGCTGTACTCACTCATCACTTCGCAATACCCGCGCGATTACTTAGGGCTCGTCGGGTTCAGTGAAACTGCCCGCATCTTGACTCCAGAACAACTGCCTCCGGTCTCATGGGATTTTGCGTACGGAACAAATATGCAGCACGGATTTTTGCTCGCCCGTCAGCTGTTGTCTAAGCAACATGGCACAAAGCAAATCATCATGATCACCGATGGTGAGCCCACTGCACATATCACTCCGCAAGGAGACGTGTTTTTCAACTATCCACCAGTGCGAGAAACGGTGGAGTCGACCTTGGCCGAAGTCATGAAGTGCACCCGCGAGGGAATCGTCATTAACACCTTCATGCTCGATGCCAATGGTGGTCTACGTCAGTTCATTGAGCGGCTCACAGAGATCAATAAGGGTCGTGCCTTTTTCACCACCCCAGAAACTTTGGGCGACTATGTGCTCGTCGACTTCATTGAGCACAAGCGTCGGCTCAGCCGCTCGCGACAGTAGGTACATTCCGAAAACCCCAATAAATACAGGGGTTTTTGGCATCGGTCCGAAAAGCTCAGATTCTCTCGGGATGGTCCTGGCGGGCCCAGAATATGCGCACTTGCTTATTTCATAAGGATTTGGCAGAATAACAGCAATGTAATTACAGCCCTGCCATCACTGCATGCCATTTCTGGATGTTGGTGATCTGCAGAGCGGGAGGCAAGTGAATGCAATTCCCAGAAACGGATGAATTGAGTACAGAACGTGGTTGGCAAGATCAGGCCAACTGTCTTGGTGTTGACCCCGATCTCTTCTTCCCCGAGAGGGGTGCTTCTACTCGTGAAGCAAAAGAAGTGTGTCGTGGTTGTGTTGTGCGAGGCGAATGCCTTGAGTACGCATTAGTCAACGGAGAAAAGTTTGGTATTTGGGGCGGGCTCTCAGAGCGTGAGCGTCGTCGCTTGCGCCGTGCTCGCGCTCAAGCAACTCGCCAAGCAATCTAATAACGTTTACTGCGCTTTAAACAATGTATCGAAGCGAGCTTCGATGGTTTTGTCGGCTCCAATGTTGAGTTGACTCCAGCGACTTTGTTCTATTTTCGTTAATGCACTTAACGGCATGAGCCCGACGAGTTCTGCACGTGTGATGCTGCTGTATTGAGCGACGATGTCGTATGCCGTGTCGACATTAATGGTGTCTAAATCTGTGAGATTCATGCTGATTTGTGCATGTCCGTCTACCAAAAAACTCAGTGCGCGTAGGCCCGGTTGGCGAATACCAATCACAATCTCACGTGCAGTTTTCATTGTGGTGTCGGCAAGAAAAATGTTATAGGCAACCAAAACTTCTCTGACACCCACGCAAATTGCGCCAGCTGTTGGGTGTGCAATACGTGACCCAACATCTGGAAAAAGTGAAGTCCATGCCGTGCGGCGAATATCGGGAAGCGTGCGTTCTGGCCCGTAGTAAAAACTGGGAACACCAAGTTCATTTGCAGCCCATTGTGCAAATGAATTGCGTTCATGAATTGCTTCTTTGAATGTGGTGTTACCCAGTGGAATGAAGGGAACCACATCAACCACTCCGAGGCGCGGGTGCACACCTGCGTGTTCATGAATATTGAGAAGGTCGACGGCGCGCGCGGCAAGGAGTCGGGGGGAGTGCGCGCCGCACAGAGTGAAGACGCTGCGGTGATGGTCGGGGTCGGTATGAACGTCGAGGAGATCGGCAGCTACAGCCGCGCTCATATTGGCAAGTGTTTCAGGGTTTTGGCCCTCACTGATATTGACGACGCACTCGAGCACAGGGTTATTTTTACCTCATCTCCCTGCTGGGCGGTGGTAGGTTAAAGACATGTTCGCATTTCTCGAAGGCCCAGAACTCATCATCGTTGCTGTTGTTGTACTTGTTCTTTTTGGCGGCACTCAATTGCCGAAGTTTGCAAAGAACCTTGGTCAGGCACAAAAAGAATTTAAAAAAGGTCTTGCAGACGGCCAATCCGACAAGTCTGGCGATTCCGACTCCAAGTAATTCGCTGTCGCGTTGCTTATGCAGCGCGTCGTTGAGACTTCAAGCGGCGCCGGGCACGTTCACTCATGCCGCCCCACACGCCGTGTTCAATCTGTTCCGATAGTGCGTATTCCAAGCAGTGGTCGCGAACGGGGCATGTAGAACAAATCTTGCGTGCCTTGTCGACCCCAACACCATCCGAGGGAAAGAAGATGTCGGGCTCAACAAGGCGGCAATTGCCGAGCGACATCCATTCAGTTGAACGATAAGAACCAAGGTTGCGTTGGTTTTCATAGTGCTGGATGTCAGTTGTGGTCATGGCGAGCCTTTGCTGTCAGGAGAACTTCGGTCGTACAAGGGTTCTGACGCTGCGGGCCCGGAATAAGTTCCCGAGAGGTCATATGGCCACTCTGCGGTATCCTGTGGGCTCCTAGGAGGTTCCCGTGTCCGATATGAATGCCACCCCAGAAGCGCCACGCGCACATGCCCGCATCGTGTATCTCGGCCCTGTTGCTCCCCATTGGGAGGTCTACGGTGCCTATGGCGACCAGGCCCTCATTGAAGAATTCCGTACTCGCGTGCTGGCCCGTTTGGTGCTACTCACCCGCGACGACCCACAATTTCGCCGCAACAGCGAGCGCATTGCCCGCGATGCAGAGCGTGAGCTCATCACCATCGAATGGGACCTTGGCGATTCCGTCAAGCTCTAAATACTCGCAGTGTGCAAATTCTCCCAGTAGCAACTCTGCGTTCATTTTGTAGACAGGGAAACAACCTATGGCACAACGGGAAAGAACCTACTCTGCTGTGATCGAAGAACGCTTTTTCAATCGTGATCTCAGCTGGCTCGCATTTAACGAGCGGGTGTTGGCAATGGCACGAGAAGAGGGCATTCCGCTTCTCGAGCGGGTCAAGTTTCTTGCCATTTTTTCTTCGAACCTCGATGAGTTTTTTCAAGTACGCGTTGCGTCGTTAAAAAATAAAAAAGCTGCAGGAGCAACACAGCGCAGTGCTGATGGGCGCGACCCACAAGAACTCGATCTAGATATCAGCGACACGGTGCATCGGTTAGTTGCCGAACAAGAAGCGCTTTTGCGCGAAGAGATTCTGCCAGAACTTAAAAACAACGACATCGTTTTGCAGCGCTGGGAAGATGTATCAGCTGAAGAAAAAGCAATGCTGTCGAGCGAATTTGAACAGCGTATTTTCCCCATTCTCACCCCGCTCGTTGTAGACCCAGCTCACCCTTTCCCCTATGTGTCGGGGCTTGCGCTCAGCATCGCGGTCATGTTGCGGGACCCTATTAATGGCGAGGAACGGTTCGCTCGCCTCAAAGTTCCGCCACTTTTGCCACGGTTCTTGAAGCTCAATAACTCACAACATTTTATTCCCATTGAAGAGGTCATCATCGCGCATCTTCCTGCGTTGTTTGAAGGGATGGAAGTGCAAAGTGCTACTACCTTCCGTGTCTCGCGCGATGCCGACCTCGATGTGGACGATGAGGAAGCCGAAGATCTTCTTGAAGCAATAGAGGCCGAGTTAATCCGTCGGCGTTTTGGTCGAGCAGTGCGTTTGGAAGTTCGTGATTCCATAGATGAGACAGTTCTGCAATTACTGATTGAAGAATTTGAAGTAGAGAATCACGATGTCTATAAATTTAATCTTCCGCTCGACCTCACCAGTTTGTTTGCAATTAGCTCTTTGCCGGTTGCCGCATTACGCGATGTCCCTTGGCCAGCAGTTACTGCGGGTCGACTAGCTGCTGCTAGCGAACAAGATCGCTCTATATTCAGTGTCATTCGTGAACGCGATCTCTTGGTGCATCATCCATACGAAAGTTTTGTTACCTCAACGCAAGCTTTTATTGAAGAAGCAGCAAACGACCCTCGAGTGCAGTCAATAAAAATGACCTTGTATCGCACCTCTGGCGATAGTCCAATTGCGCAGAGTCTTATTCGTGCAGCAGAGCGCGGTGTGCAAGTGGTGGCGCTTATTGAACTCAAAGCACGTTTCGATGAGGCAGTGAACGTCACCTGGGCAAAGCAGCTTGAACGTGCCGGAGTGCATGTGATGTACGGAATCGTTGGTTTGAAAACTCACGTGAAGTGTGCGTTAGTCGTGCGAGAAGACGGCGATGGGCTGCGCCGTTATGTTCATTTTGGAACGGGTAACTACAATTCGAAAACCGCAGGGCTCTACGAAGATCTTGCAATTTTTACTTGCAATCCTGAACTCGCCTCAGATGCCTCGCGCCTTTTCAATCACCTCACTGGCTTCAGCAGAAATGATCATTATCAACATTTGCTTGTTGCGCCTAACTATTTGAAATCAGGTCTTATCGACCTCATTCGCCAAGAAGCACGTGCAGGACAAAATGGTTACATCCGTTTGAAACTGAATTCGCTTGCTGATTCTCAAATGATGGAAGCCCTGTATGAAGCAAGTGAAGCGGGTGTAAAAATTGACATCATCGTGCGTGGCATCTGCGGGATCCGACCAGGCGTACCGGGAATGTCGAGCAATATCACAGTGCGTTCTATTTTGGGAAGGTACCTAGAGCATTCGCGCATTTACATGTTCGGAAATGGAAATGGTCCAGGAGTACCCCGTTGGTATATCGGTTCTGCCGATCTCATGTCACGCAACCTCGACCGACGTGTTGAAGCGCTTGTTCCAGTTTTGCAGGAAAAGCACCAACAATGGTGTGAAAAAGTGCTTTCCGACCTCAGTAATGCCACTGCGCCACATTTTGTTCTCAATGCCGCAGGTAATTGGGCTCGCGAAGGTGACTCCTTTGCCTTGCGTAATGCTCAAGAAGACCTCTATGTGTGGGCTAAAAATCAACAAGAGCGTCGTAATTCATAAGCAGAGTACTCTGAGAGAGACAAGCAATAAAGGAGACAAGGCAAATGGAAGAACTACGTAAAGGTTTTCACCATGAACTCGATGAAGTTCGACTCTCGCTTGCGCGGCTTGCTGCCTCGGTTATTGAAGCTATTCCTCGTGCCACAAACGTGTTGTTGTCGGGAGACCTCGAAGGCGCTGAATACCTCATTTTGGCCGATGATGAAATTGACGCACGGTCTATTGCACTTGAAGATCGTTGCTATCAACTCTTGGCGTTGCAGGCTCCGGTAGCGGGCGAGCTACGCCAGCTGATTTCCATTCTTAAAATGGTCGGTGAAATTGAACGCTCTGCAGACCTCACGGTGAACATTGCAAAAGCAGCTCGCCGAATTTATGGTCATGCGCTTGATCCAAAGTTACGCGGCATCATCACCAAAATGGGCGAGCAGGCGCAACAGCTGTTCACTTCTGCTTTGCAATCCTTTGAAGAGAACGATGTTGCTATTGCGGGAGCAATTGACGATATGGACTCGTATCTCGACAGCTTGCAACGCCAATTTGTTCAGGCAATTTTTGAAAGTCACGCTGCGGGAAACATCGATCTGCAAGTAGCAATTCAACTAGCTGTTGTGGCTCGCTTCTACGAGCGAATAGGTGACCATGCGGTGAACATTGGCGAGCGGGTGTTGTTTATTGTGAGTGGTTGGCGCCCACACAACAAGGGTGCTGCTCGACACGTATCAAAACTGGCCGAAGACGATACATATGGCATTCGAATTGTCCCTACCAACAATTCAGATGTCTAGGCCCTCGTGCTTCTAAGAGGAATTGTCGTTGGTCTAGTTGTCGGCTTTCTCGTTTCGCGCATTATTTTTCTTCGTCGTTCTGCTGCTGCCAACACTCAACCAATTGTTCCGGTAGTAGAAACGTCCCCCTCAGAAGCAGAAGCACATGTTGCCGAGCTCGATTCGGTATTGAATGCAATTCCTCTTGGTGTTGTAGTCACCGATGAGCAAGGAAATATTATTTTAGGGAATCACGTCGTTGCAGGGGTTGAAATTTCACGGCATATTGATGTGTTGGTAAACGAAGCCGCAGAACGCATTATTAAAAAATCCCGGGAGAATGGTTCAGCGGTACGTGAAACTCTTGAGCTATTTGGGCCCCCACCACGAACCTTGGTAATTGAGGCGAGGCCTCTCGAGGGCTTGAAGTCCATTGCAATTATTGAAGATATTTCGGAACGTACTCGCATTGATGCTGTCCGCACCGATTTTGTGGCAAACATTAGCCACGAACTAAAAACTCCCGTAGGGGCATTGTCAATATTGGCCGACACCATTCGTGATGAAGACGACCTGAAAGTCATCCATCGGTTGTCGTCAAAAATGGTGAAGGAAGCGAACCGTATGGCTAAAACCATCGACGACTTGCTTGAGTTATCTCGTATTGAACTTGATGTTTCTGCTGTTCCAGAGCCAGTCAGTATTTTTTCAGTTATTGCCGAGTCAATTGACCGTATGGCCTACTTTGCGGCTCAAGCAGGTATCGGCATTGTTTCTCAACTACCCGATGATGATTGTGTTGTGAAAGGAGATCGACTCCAATTAGTTTCTGCCGTATCGAATCTCATTGATAATGCAGTGAAGTACAGCGAAAAGGGTGACAATGTCACAGTTCGCGTATCTCCAGCAGATGAAACCGTTGACATATCGGTGAGCGATGAAGGCATTGGTATACCCCCAAGTGACATCGACCGTATCTTTGAGCGGTTCTACCGGGTCGACCGTGCCCGCAGCCGGGGAACCGGGGGAACGGGGCTCGGGCTCTCTATTGTGCGCCATGTGATGAACAATCATGGCGGTACGGTGAACGTCACCTCACAAGAAGGTGAAGGTTCAACTTTCATGCTCACTCTTTTGCGTCAAAGCAGTAATACTTCTGTGAACAACATATGAACGCCATCGCAACCTCCCACACTGTTCTCGTCGTTGAAGACGAAGAATCATTCGTAGATGCTCTACTCGTAGGCCTGAAAAAAGAAGGCTTTCGTGTTGAGGTTGCCCGTGATGGCTTGGAAGCGCTCGAAATGTTCGACCGCATCCAGCCCGATATTATTCTTCTCGATGTGATGTTACCGAAAGTGTCGGGCATCGATGTATGCCGGCAACTGCGCAAAAAATCACAAGTACCAATCATCATGGTTACTGCAAAAGCTGCAGAAATCGACACCGTCGTTGGGCTGGAAGTAGGAGCCGACGATTACATCACGAAGCCTTACCGACTCCGTGAGCTCGTTGCACGTATGCGTGCCGTGTTACGCCGAGCTCCTCTCGACCGTGCTGGTGAACTCACTGAAGGCGCATTGCAGGTAGGTGACATTGCGCTCGACCCAGAACAACATGAAGTAGTCATCCGAGGTGAAAAAACAGCCTTGCCGCTGAAGGAATTTGAATTGTTGCATTTGCTGTTGGCAAATGCGGGGCGAGTATTACCTCGAGAAACACTTATTGATCGCATATGGGGCAACGACTATGTGGGCGATACCAAAACGCTCGACGTGCACATTAAACGTTTGCGAGCAAAAATAGAGTCAGATCCCGCGAACCCGGCAAAAATTATTACTATTCGTGGTCTTGGTTACAAGTTCGAACGCGTTCGCAACTAACTACTTGCCGCAACGACGTATGCCTATCATGGCACTGTGAGCAGAGGTCGTCCATCTAAAAGTGCTGGCTCAATTGGCCTTCCTGCTCGACCGTTGTTCTTCTCGCTTGCGCGGACACATGTTTTCATGACCGCAGGCGAAGCCGCAATGACGGTGGCGCTTGCTAATTCTTTGTTC
>JBAXNF010000063.1:0-9998 GCA_037133935.1 bacterium | reverse complement strand
TAGTTGTGGGTTGGGGAGAGCGCGATGCGCATGAAATCATCAATGTCGATGGTGCATCTTTAGTGGCTGGTTTTGTTGATGCGCATATGCATTTAGAGTCGTCAAAACTCTGGGTCGATGAATATGTAAAAGCTGTGTTGCCGAATGGAACCACCGCGGTTGCTGCCGACCCGCACGAAATTGCCAACGTTGCAGGCCTAGAAGGAATACGTGCGCTTGTTGATGCCGCAGAAAAAATGCCATTCACATTTGGAGTCGCTGCATCGTCATGCGTGCCGGCATCTCCGTTTGAAAGTGCAGGCGCTGCATTTTCTGCAGCCGATGTAAAAACAATTATTGATGAACTAGGCGCAATTGGTGTTGCAGAAGTAATGAACTATCCGGCCGTCATTAATGGCGACCCCATGTTTCGCGACATCATTGCCTCGGCTGGTTGGCGCAAGGTCGATGGTCATGCGCCCGGTTTACGAGGCCGCGCTCTCGATGCATATTTGGCTGCAGGTATCGAAAGCGACCACGAATGTTTCGCACTCGACGAAGCTCATGAAAAGCGCCAAAAGGGAATGTGGGTTTTTCTGCGTCAAGGCTCTGTGTGTCAAGACCTTCTAGAACTCTTGCCCACTGTGCTTAGCCATGGGCCCATGTGCACTGCGTTTTGCAGCGACGACCGCGAACCCGACTTGTTGCGCGATGAAGGGCACATCAACCATTGCCTGCGCCTGGCTGTTGAAGGTGGGCTGAATGAAATTGACGCACTCATTGTTGCGTCATTTCTTCCCGCCATGTATCACAACTTTTTTCACCTTGGTCAACTGGGGCCGGGCTATCAGGCCGACGTCGCCGTGTTCGACACACTTCAAGGTTTCAAACCTGCGCTCGTTTTGCAGCGCGGAAAAGTTGTTGCACGTAATGGTGTGATTGAGCCAGGTGCAGTTCCTGTTTTGGAAGCACCACAAAGTTTGTATAACCGCGTGCGCTTGCATCATGTGCCAACAGCAGCAGAGCTCACCATTGAAGAACCAACAAGCGGCAAAGCACGTGTTATTGGTGTTACATCAAAAACAGTACGCACCAAGTCGCTCATTTTGGATGTAAGCGATGAAGCAAATGACATTGCGCGCATTGCTGTTGTAGAACGCCACAAGGCAACGGGCCGCATTGGTCTTGCCTATGTGTCGGGCTACGGAATTCAGCGCGGTGCTATTGCGTCAACCGTTGCACACGATGCGCACAACATCATGGTGGTGGGTGCGCGCGATGCAAGTGGGCCTAGCGATATGTCGGTTGCTATTGCTCGCGTTGCAGAAATGGGTGGCGGGCAAGTGGTTGTGGTCGATGGCAAGGTTGTTGCCGAAGTCGCGTTGCCAATTGCGGGCCTAATGAGCCCGAAGCCACTGCTTGAGGTGGCCGAAGAAATTGATCGCGTAGTGGAAGCTGCTCGCGAACTCGGCATCACGCTCGATGCGCCATTCATGGCGTTGTCGTTCCTTGGGCTGTCGGTTATTCCCGATCTGCGCATTACCGACCTCGGGCTCATTGATGTGAATGAGTTTGCTGTCGTTCCCGTCTCCCTCTAATTCATATTCGCTCGTAGGCTCAAGGAATGTCCGCACCCTTGACCCCCATCACACTTGAGGGTCGTTTTGTGCGCCTCTTGCCGCTCACAAATGCCCACGTACGCCCTTTGTTGTCGGCCGCAGCAGGTTCACGTGAGAGTTTTCAATACACCTGGGTGCCTGAACCAACCACTGCTGACATCACTCGTTACATCAGTGCGGCTGTTGCAGAGTTCGAAGCCGGAGCAGCGCACCCGTTTGTAACTGTGCGCATTGATTCTCCCGACACAGTGGTGGGGTCAACACGATTTTTGAATCTTGAGTATTGGCCCGATGCAACTGGGCACCCGAGCACGCGCAATTTTCCAGACGCGGTAGAGATAGGTGCAACATGGCTGTCACACGATGCACAACGCACTCAAGTAAATACTGAGGCAAAGTTGATGATGTTGACTTTCGCATTTGAAACATGGGGAGTGCAACGTGTCGTATTGCGTACCGATGCCCGCAATACGCAGTCAAGAGCCAACATCGAACGCATTGGCGCACAGTACGAAGGAACATTGCGCCATCACAAGCATTCAACCGATGGCGCGAACAACGGGCTCCGCGATACGGCTACGTACTCCATCATTCGCGAGGAATGGGACGCCGTGAGGGCAAGCCTTCAGGTAAAACTGGCTCGGTAGCGAAATCGGCGTGGAAAACCCTCAAATGTAAGTGCGCGTTCACCTTGCGTTCACTAAGGAGTAAGCGAGCCACTTCTTTGCACTGAGAAACTAAGGGCATGTCTATTGCCACCGTTGAGAAGCCAACGGCCGATGGGCCTCCACGGAGGGCCATTACCAACCAAAGAAATGCGTCCGATAAGCGGTTTAGGGCTGTTGCAACGGCCGGAGCAATGTTCGCCTTCCTCGTTCTGGCACTCATTGCAAGCTTCCTTCTTTTCCGCGGCTTTGAAGTTTTTAAAGAATTTGGTTTTGGGTTTCTCACATCGTCAACTTGGGATTCGGGCACCGGGGAATCTCTTGATGGCGCATCGTATGGTGTGGCCGCGATGCTTGTTGGCTCCGTCATTGTTGCCGTGATGGCGATGATCATCGCATTGCCATTTGTCATTGGAACTTCACTATTCCTCGAGTACTACATCGGAAAAAAACTCCGTGCGGTTCTTGTTTCTATTCTCGATCTCATGGCGGCCATTCCTTCAATTATTTATGGCCTGTGGGGTTACTTAGTGCTCATGCCGCATGCTGCAGGGTGGGCTTCAACAATCAACAAGTACTTTGGTTGGATACCTATTTTTGAAGTTGACGTTGAGAACTTCGATGCATCACCTTTTATCTCTGCTCTAGTGCTCGGGCTCATGATCATTCCCATTGCTAGTTCGGTAACGCGTGAGGTGTACTCACGTGCACCACAAGACCAAATTTCTGCTGCTTACGCACTTGGGGGCTCACGATGGGGAGCCTTGAAAGCGGTGGTTTTGCCATTTGGTAAAAGTGGGCTCATTGGCGGCATGTTGCTCGGTTTGGGCCGCGCACTCGGTGAAACCGTCGCTGTACTTCTCACGCTTAACCTCGTTTTCAAAGTGAAGTTTCAAGTGTTGGCAAGTGCTGGCGGAAACGTCGCATCACTCATTGCTAGCCGTTTTGGTGAGGCTGGTCCCTTTGAAATTAAGGCTCTCATGGCGGCCGGACTCGTACTTTTCACACTCACCTTGTTGGTGAACTTCGGAGCATCCATCATCGTTTCTCGCAGTGCAAAGGCCGGACAATGAGCAACGCATCAACATCGTCAATAATGCAAGAAGTTCAGCCGCAAAAGCCATGGGTGAACAGAAGTCAATCTGCGCGTGAAATGGTGCGACCAACTGTTATTGCTGGTGTTATCGCCACCGCAATAGTTCTCGTGACCGGCCTTGCTGGTCCATTGGGTTTCTATTTTTCTTTTGTACTGGCGTTCATTGTCGTGTCCTTCGTCGACGGTATGCGTCACGACAAAGTAAAAGCAATTGACAAAGTGATGACCACATTGGTAACCGCTGGTTTTGCAACCGCGTTTATTCCCTGGGCTTCTATTTTATTCACTGTTTTCCAGCGCGGTGCGTCTGCAATTTACCTTGGGTATTTCACCCACGACATGTCTTTTACCTCGGCAGATGATGACTTGGGAATGGGTGGGCTTTCACATGCTTTGGTGGGTTCACTGCTTATTTTGCTGATGGCGTCAATCATCGCAATTCCATTTGGCATTGTGACCGCGTTGTACATCACAGAAGTCAAGGGGAAACTCAGTGGGCTTGTGCGAGTCATTGTGCAATCCATGAGTGGTGTGCCGTCAATTGTGGCGGGGCTATTTGTGTATGCGGTAGTGGTATCGCGTTACAGCTTTAGCGGTTTCGCAGGTGCAATAGCGCTATCAATTCTGATGTTGCCAACTGTCGCCAGAACCTCTGAAGAGGTGTTGAAGCTTGTGCCAGACGACCTGCGCAGTTCGGCCTACGCGCTAGGGGCCTCACAAATGGCCACTACCTTTCGCATTGTGTTGCCAACTGCACGTTCCGGGCTCATAACAGCTTCGATGCTTGGCCTTGCCCGTGTTGCTGGTGAAACTGCCCCGCTCATTCTGACGGCGTACTACTCGGCGGTGTATTCACTGAAAATAACTGGTCAACCACTTGCGTCGTTGCCTATGTATATTTTCCAAAACTTTTCAACTGGCACCGATACAGCTCTTACCCGAGCATGGGGTGGCGCAGCAGTTCTTTTAAGTTTCATTTTTATTCTCTTCATTATTGCTCGCATCGCGGGCAGAGGGTCAAGGAAGTAACGCCATGGAAAATGACGACATCAATCTCATCGTGAATGCCACAAACACGAATGCCGCAACAGGAGGAAATGCTTTGGACGAAGGTCGTGTGGGTACGAACGGATTGCAAACTAAAGGCATCCACGTATGGTTTGGTAAGCACCACGTGTTGGAAGATGTTTCCTTAGATTTTCCAGCGAATAGTGTGACAGGTCTTATTGGACCTTCTGGTTGCGGCAAGTCAACTTTCCTTCGCGTTCTCAACCGCATGCACGAGTTCATTCCTGGTGCTGCAATGGCCGGCGAGGTGTTCCTCGACGGTGAAGAAATTTATGGCCCAAAGGTCGACGTCACCGCAATGCGTTTAAAAGTGGGCATGGTTTTTCAGAAGCCAAACCCATTCCCGTCAATGACCATTGCCGAGAACGTTCTGGCAGGTTTGAAACTTGCCAACATTAAGGTGCAAGACAAGGACAGTCTTCTAGAAGAGTGCCTCACTCGTGCCGGCTTGTGGAAAGAGGTGAAAGATCGCTTGAAGTTGTCGGGTTCTTCACTCTCTGGTGGTCAGCAACAGCGCTTGTGCATTGCCCGTGCTCTTGCTGTAAAGCCAAAGGTGTTGTTAATGGACGAGCCATGCTCGGCTCTTGACCCTGCTTCAACGTTGAAGGTTGAAGAAACCATTGTGCAACTATCTGCCGACATGACCATTGTGGTGGTTACGCACAACATGCAACAAGCAGCTCGCGTTTCCGACTTCTGTGCGTTCTTCTTGTCTGACGGCGGCCCTGGTCAGGTTGTAGAAGCCGACCGCACCTCTGTGATCTTTAGCTCACCTTCCGATCAGCGCACCGCCGATTACGTGCAGGGTCGCTTCGGCTGACCTCAGTCGAGTTTACTCAGAGTTAACTTTGGGCACCCCAAAGCGTCACTCAAATAACCTTTTCACTTTTTATTGACCCCGTAAGTTTTTCCTCGTAACCAACCCCTACTCGGAGGAATATACATACATGAAACTGTCAAAGAAGTTTGTTGTTGGCCTTGCGGCTACAGCAATTGTTGGATCTTTTGGGATCACTGCAGCATCTGCAGCAACAATTGTTGCCGGTGGCGCAACTTTCCCACTCAACCTTATTGAATCGTGCCGCGCCACGTTCGCTGGTGATACAACTGCAAACGCTGCTGGCGACAAAATGGACTACACAGGCGTTGGATCGGGAACGGGTCGCGCTAACTTTTTCAAGAATGACTACAAGTTTGCAATGTCAGACTCATTGTGGAAAACCTCAGAAATCACTACTGCTGCAGCAACATCAGGCGGTGCAACTCGCACAGCCACAAACTTCGTTTTTATGCCACTCATTTCCGGTGCAATTAACGTTGCGTATAGCCTTGAAGGTGTAAAGCCTGTAGGCACTGTTTTGCAAATGTCATCTGCAACCGTTGCAAAAATCTTTGCTGCTCAAATTACCAAGTGGAATGACCCAGCAATTCTTGCTGACAACCCAGTAGCTGCTCAGCCATTGCTTCTTGGTTTAAATGGTCAAGCAAAATTCGCTTTGGCAAAAAAGAGCACTACTAAGGCTACTTTGACCGCGACTTTGACTTCAAAGGCTGTTGACAAAAAGACGAAGAACCTCATCATCACCTCAAGTGTTGATGGTGGTATGACCTCTAAGAACGTCTACAACAAGAAGCCAGTTGCTGGCAAGCTCACATTGTCGGTACCTTACGCTGCCGGAACTGTCTATTCCATCACACTCGATAAGGCTCTTATTGGTACCGTGTCGGTCGATGCACAAACAGTTTCTCTTCCAGACACACCCATCACTGTGTACAAGCGCAAAGACACTTCTGGTACTACTAACAACTTCGCTAACTACTTGAACAAGACCCAACCAACAATTTGGACCAAGGTAACAAACGATGCATTTGACACTGCTTTCCCAGGAACAGTGCCAACTGATGGTTCATTCGTTGCTGCCCAGGGTAACGACGGCGTTGCTAACGGCGTCATGGGAAAAAATGGTGCAATTGGTTATGCGGAAGTTTCGTTTGTGAACGAGCGTCAAACGGCTGGTAAGCCAATCGTTTCAGCAAAAATCAAAAATGGTGCAGGCGAGTATCTCGCTGGCAGCTCTGCAGGTGCAAAGCTTGCAGTTGGTGCTGCAGTAACTGATGCAACAACCGGCATTGTTACCTTCAACTACGAGAACACAGTGATGGGCGCATACCCCATCACTGCAGTTTCTTACGGTATGGCAAACACTGTCGGTTTTGATACAGCTGCAAACAACACAATCGTGAAGAACTTCGTTAACTACGTACTCGACACATGTGCACCTGCAGTTGCTGAAATCAAAGGTTACGCAGCATTGCCTGCAACCTTGGTTACCATCTCCAAGGCACTTGCTGCCAAGATCGGCGCGTAAGTACTTCGTACTGAAACGTACTAGTTAGCTGCTACCGCAGTGGTTGAAGTCTCTGGTGAGATTTCAACTACTGCGGTAGTTTGCGTTTTAGGCACAGTTGAAGAGCCATCAAGAGTGGTAGTTGTTTCAACCGTTGTCGATACGCGCTTTTCTTCTGTAGTGGTCGTCTCGGGTGTGTTCGGTTTGTCTTGAGGCAACGTTGAAGTGGTAGTCACAATGACCCAACTCACATCGGGCCAGGGAATGTTTGTTTGCGCTGGTGGGTCACTGGGGCGCTGCAGAATCCACGTGGTGAGCGATGCCCCAAATACAACTGCCGAGGCGATGGTGGCGCGTCCTATGCGTTTCATGGGGCACCTTCAATGGCTATGCGATGGCGAATTTCGCGAGCAACTTTCCACTGCTGAGCAGGAAGCGTGCGCCCAGCAAAGCGCAGTTCAATAGTCTCTGCGCCAATATCTTCTACGCCCGAAACAACTGGCTGTTCCAAAATGAGTGGAGCCCAGTCGGGGTCGTGGGAAATGTCGTGGCCAATGCGGTTGAGCATTTCAATGGCTGCATCGAGGTCTGCTTCGCGCGAGACGGGAATGTTGATGAGCACGCGAGCCCAGTCGCGCGAGAGATTCACTGTTTGGCGTAGACCACCGTTTGCAATGGTGACGAGGTCGCCATCGAAGGTGCGAATTTTGGTAACGCGCAAGGTAACTTCCTCAACGCGGCCCTCAATCCAGCCAACAGGAACCAGTGGCCCCACACGCACCACGTCGCCCACGCCAAATTGGCGCTCGGAAATAATGAAGATGCCAGCAAGTACGTCGCCCACAATTTGCTGGGCACCGAAACCAAGACCCGCACCCACAATGGACACCAATGGCACCACTGCAGCCGCTGGCAAGTTGAGGAGCAGGAGGGTCCATACAAAGGCCACTGTGGCAATGGTGAAGTTCACGCCCCATCGGGCAGCGCCGAGAAGAGCACCTTGATAGGCGCCAATAGCGTTGTGATCGAGTGGGTTGGCCGCCGCGCGCTGGCGTTTCAGGCGTTCGGCTTGATAGTTCGATACCAGACCAATGGCTCGGGTAAAAAAGAAGGCCCCGGAGGAGATGGCAACAATAAGAAGCCCTTCATCACGCAGCCAGTTCCAGGCTCCGGTTGCTCGCTCGGCTGCTAGTAAAGAAATCATCTGCGGTTCAGCATAACGAGGTGCCAAGATGGTCAGGTGACACAGGAAACGCTTGTACTAGGCACCTGCCATCATGACTGCCCCGATTCATGTGGATGGCAAGTGACGGTGGAAGGCGGGGTGGCAGTGAAAATGCGAGGAAACCCTGCTCACCCATACTCTGCAGGGGAACTGTGCCCCAAAGTGAACCATTTTGTTGAGCGGGTATACAGCCCTCAACGTATTACAACGCCGTTGGTGCGCGATGGGGCAAAAGGTGAAGGCGTCTTTCGTGCTGCAACGTGGAGCGAAGCATTGGCGCTCGTGGCGCACAAGACCCAAGAGGCAATAGACGCGTACGGTGGCGAAACAGTGTTGCCGTGGTCGTCTGCGGGCAACCAGGGTCTTTTACAGATGTCGTCGCTCGACCGCCGGTTGTTTGCACGAATGGGTTCATCGCGCACAGTGGGTTCGTTGTGCGGAAGCGTTGCAAAGAGCGGGTTCATGGCAACTACTGGTTCTGCGCGTAGTACCAACCCAATGCAAATTGTCGGGGCGCAGTACATCGTGTTGTGGGGAACCAACACACGGCTCACCAACAGGCACCTGTGGCCATTTATTGAAGAGGCGCGTAGCAAGGGTGCAAAAGTGGTGGTGGTCGACCCCATTCGCACCATTACTGCCGATGAAGCCGATTGGTTTATTCAACCTTTTCCCGGCACCGATACTCCATTAATGCTCGCAATGATGCATGTCATTATTCGAGATGAATTGTGTGACGATGAGTTTGTTAAACAACACACCGAAGGTTTTGCGGAACTCGCAGCAGAAGTTGCGGCGTGGACACCCGAGCGCGCAGCAGCGGAGTGTGGTGTGGCTGCAGCAGACATTGAAACATTTGCGCGTGAGTATGCCACTGCACAGCCGGCATTTATTCGCACCATGATTGGCGCTGAGCATAGAGAAAATGGAGCAATGTTGTTTCGCACCATGGCGTGCTTGCCAACGCTCACGGGTTCTTGGAAGCATCGCGGTGGTGGGTTATCGCGCAGTGTGGGCTCGTGGTTTAATGAATATGTTGACTCATCGGTATTCGATGCCGAACACCTTGCACAAGAAAAACCTCGCCGAGCATTGCCTTTTACGCAACTTGGCCAAGTACTTACTGATGCTTCTTTGGCACCATCGGTAACGGTGCTTTATGTATGGAATGGCAACCCTGTTCTTACTTGCCCGAATAGTGCACTGACGCGCAAAGGTTTGATGCGCGAAGATTTGTTTACAGTAGTAAGTGAACAGTTTCTTACCGACACCGCAAAATATGCCGATGTGATTTTTCCTGCAGCAATGCAAATTGAACAACGCGATGTGGTGCCGGCATGGGGGCATTTGTATTTAGGTTGGAATGAAGCAGCAATTGCGCCCGTGGGCGAGTGCGTACCGAACACTGAACTCTTCCGACGTCTTGCAACTGCAATGGGTTACGCGGAACCTGAGTTGTTTGAAAGCGATGACTCGCTCATTTCATCTGCACTACATGGTTCAGATATTGAACAATTGCAGCGTGAAGGGTTTATTCCATTACCAAACATTGATGAAGTTCTTTTCTCCGACGGCATATTTGGTACTGCATCGGGCAAAGCGCAATTGATGAGCAAAGATCTTGCGTCTCGCGGTCTGCCATCTGTCCCGACATACGTGCAGTCATCGTCGCGTATGGGTTCGGCCGAGTTTCCTTTGGTCATGTTGACGCCAAAACAGCACACACGTTTCTTGAACACCAGCTACTCGCATTTGCCACAGCACGGTCCGCGTGAAGAAGGCCCTTATGTAGAGATGTGCGCAAGTGATGCTGCTGCGAGAGGACTCGATAATGGCGCAGCAGCGCGAGTGGTGAACGAGCGCGGTGAAATGTTGTTGCCCGTCAAAATTAGTACTCGTTTACCCGTAGGCATAGTGGCGGTTCCCTTTGGCTGGTGGGACGCAAGCCTTGCGAATTCAGGCAATGTGAACGACCTGACGAGCGACGCACATACCGAT
>JBAXNF010000062.1:0-10094 GCA_037133935.1 bacterium | reverse complement strand
CCCCCGACACACCAGTTGGCGCACCAGGTGTAGTTGATGGAACAGCTCCCGTGGTCGCTGACGCAGCCCCATCTCCATTCGCGTTCACCGCTTTAATCTGAACACTGTACGAAGTCCCATTGACCAATGCTGTAGTTCCATCTGAACTCAATGTCGAAATCACCAACGGCGAAGCAGTTGTTCCCGCAGCACGCGTTCTGAACGTTGTTCCACCATCAGTGGAGTACTTGTAACTCGTAATAGCCGACCCACCAGAATCACCCGCAGTGAAAGCCACAGACAACGACACATTCGACGCCGTAATAGAACCAATAGTTGGCGCACCAGGTGTAGTTGACGGAACAGCAGAGCCATTCGTACTCCACGGGGTCGTGTCCCCTTGATAATAAAAACCAGGATATTGCGTACCGCTATTCGCACCTGAAACATGGAAATAATAAGTCGTGCCATTTGTTAAACCAGTCGCCGTGTACGACGTCGCTCCACCTGAAGTTGTATAGCTACGTGGACTCGCCCACGTTGGGTCGGTACCCCAATCCACCCGATACGTGTCACCACCATGAGCAACAGCACCCCAAGTGAAAGTGATTTGACCATCACCCGCAGAAATACTTCCCAGCACCGGTGCGACGCCAAGAGGAGTCACCGAACTAGAAACACTCGACACAGCACCCGCACCAGCACTGTTGCTTGCCGTCACGCTGAACGTATATTGAGCACCATTGGCCAACCCTGTCACCACACAAGACAACGGGCCACTTGACCAACTGCAACTATCTCCACCAGACGACGTCACCGTGTAGCCAGAAATAGTTGCACCACCACTCACCACAGGCGCGCTCCACGTCACTGTTACCTGGCCATCACCACCAACACCCGACACGCTTGTTGGTGCACCGGGCGTCGTTGCAGGAACAACTACAGACGACACAGTGGACTGCTGACCCGAACCGACCGCATTTGTTGCGGTGACTCGGAAAACATAAGACGTACCGTTGACGAGACCAGTCACCGTTGCAGACGTAGCTGTAGAAGTTCCATCGGCAAAGGTCGCCCATGTTGCACCCGAGTTTGACGAGTACTCAATGACGTAATCAAGAATTCCCGAGCCACCAACAGAACTCGGTGCCGACCATGTGAGAGAAACCGAACCATTGCCACGCGAACCAGAAACCGATGTAGGCATTCCTGGCACAGCCGCTGGCACTACAGCCTGCGATGCACTCGATGGGTTTCCTTCGCCAACGCTGTTAGTTGCCGACACAGTAAAGGTGTACGACGTGCCATTGGTGAGACCGAGAACATCACAACTCAGCGGGCCACTCGCCCACACACATGTCAGCCCGCCAGGGTTCGACGTCGCGGTGTAGCGCGTAATAGTTGCACCGTTGCTTGGCGGGGCTGCCCAAGAAATACTGGCCAGTTCATCACCACGCGTGGCAGAAACAGAAGTTGGCACACCAGGTACAGCAGCCGGCACTACCCCCGTTGACATCGCAGATGTTTCACCTAGACCTACCGCATTCACTGCAACAGTTTTGAAGTAATAGGTAGTTCCATTAGTAAGCCCCGTCACTACTGCAGTCCTATTCGTGGAAACTGGTTCAGAGAATGTAATGAATGGTCCGATGGAGAACGCTGAGTACCACACTTCATAATCGGTGATTTCCGTTCCACCATTTTGGAGTGGTGTAGACCACGACAGATTCACGCGGCCATCACCCGAAGTTCCCACAACAGACATTGGCGCACTTGGTGTGGTGACCGGGATGGCAGAAGCAGAGATAGCAGACTGCTCGCTCGTGCCAGCACTATTAGTTGCCGACACGGTAAAGGTGTATGAGCGACCATTCGTTAGTCCGAGAACTATGCATGAAGGCGATGTAGAAACACCAGTTTGTACGGTGTATGTACATGAGTGCACACCTGGCGACGAGGTAACGAGATACGAAGTAATTGGGGCACCACCATTAGAACTTGGCGCTACCCAACTCACTGTTGCTTGAGTACTGCTCGCCACAACCGAAACAGATCGCGGTGCGCTTGGTGGGAATACAGGCACGGTATACGACATCACCTGACGTATTCCCGTTTTTGACTGAGGTTGGAATACGGCAAGTTGATGAGTACCAGGCTGCAGCGACGCAGGAACTCTTCCCGATAACGAGATTGACCCCGAAGCATCGGCTAACGCTGTATCCAGTACCTCCGGCGTTGATGCCACTACGAGCTGTACCCACTGTCGAGGAACGAGACCGGAATAACGAACGGTTACTTCATCGCCTGGGCTAAATGCCGATGAAGCCCGCAATGGCAGCGCAGGGTCAACTATCGGCAGCGCCAAAATGTCACCTTCGCTCGGTGCTGCCGTTGGGGTCACTGGAATTGTTGTCGTGGTGGTTGTTGGTGCAACTGTCGTTGTAGTAGTTGGAGCCACAGTTGTTGTAGGTATCGGTACTTCAGTTGTTGTCGTTGTTGTTGGCGCCACACTGGTCGTGGTTGTTGTTTCCACTGTCGCAGAGGAGAGATCTGGCTTGCCAGTGAACTCACGTGCATCTGGTGGCGGAAGCCCCGCCTTCACCAACGGGGCATTTAAAACTTCAGGTAATTTTGCGGTGGTTTTTTGGTTCTCTAACTGACCCTGTTGACGAGTTGTACTTTTCTCACCAGTATCGGCAACCACAAGGTGCTCTGTTTCTGTCGGTGACACCTGAGTGAACACTTCATACTTCGCACCCTCGGTGGCGCCACTTGCCGAACCTGTGCGGACTTCAAGAGCTGGTGCTGCTTCACTTGTTTTAAATTCCAAAGCCTCGCCATCGTCGGTGGTGATATTGACCGTAATTCCACCACCCTCAACACTGACCGTGTTGGTGTTTCCTGCCGAAGAGGCAACTGAGTCTTCGTTGGAAAGGGTCAGCCCCACTTGCGGGTCGTCTACGGCAACTTGTACATCTGAAATCTGAATTTCTACCGAAGGCGCCGTTGACTGAGAATCAATTTCAAAAATAGCTTGCGGGGTTACGCCCACGATTCGTGTTGTTGAGCCGAGCTGAAGTGATACACCCTTTCCACTCAAGTTGGTGAAGACCAGGTAATCGGTTGGGCCTTGCCGAGTCGCATCGGCAAAATCAGGGCGCGGTGGAAGTGCGGCGCGCAATGGTCGCACCACACTGTCGCCCACAAGTTGAGAGCCTGGCGTTAACGTGCCGTCTGCCGACTGAATAGACCAGTCTGGTTTTGCCGAACGAATGAGCAGCAAAGATTTCTGCACTCCCACTTTGCCACCACAAAACGGACACGTGCCATCGATACGAGCTTGCAGTGGCGTGATGTCGAGGTCACCCTTACCTCCCTGCCATACCTTAGGGTCTGATACCGGGTCTGCGCCAGAGAATGAAAACTTCCACGACTCTTCGGCGAGATTCACTTCTACGTAACGATTCATTCCAGGCCAGTTCGAGTCGTACACCATGATGTGCGCAATATCTACTGACGGATATTCAACCGCATATGGAAGCACCGCATGACCACCAGAGTCTGTGTAAACACCCAACGTAAACTTTGGTGCACCAGTTTTGAGCGACTCCGCTAGTGCGGTAACAATTTCCGACGGGCGCTTTTTCGCCCATGTTTTTGTTGCCTCTTGTGTCTCACCCAAGAACTGCGTAGCGAATGCACGCATGATGGCGTGGGTGAGTTCTTCTTGCTGCGCAAGTGTGATGGTCTTCGGTAACTCATTATCAATGAAACGAGTAGAGGCAAGTACTGCGAGTCCTTCACAGTGCCCCGATACTCGGGCTTGGTTCACCATGCGAGCCCACGCGCGTGCCTCGGCTGACAATTCACATTCGCCACTTGCCTGCGCACAAATATCTGGCCCCGAAGAGAACATCGTCGACATGTCAATTGCGTTAAATTCACTCGGTGTAGCTGCTGCACCAAAGTTCGGAAATGCAAAACCATCGGGGTTTGGTTTTGCTCCGCTATCTACTTCTCCGGCAGGCAATGCCGCGTTCTTCATAGGTGTCGACGTATTCGATGCAGCACCGCCGCCACCGCATGCAGCAAGGAGTACAGCGACTCCTAAGGCGGCTAAGCCACCTGTGACTACAGACCGAATATGCATTTAAACTAAATCTAGTCGCAAAAATGGCCTTTTTCAGGTCGGAGAGACCCTGAATCTGTCTGAAAATATGGCTTTAAGCCCTATTGCGTGGCAATACTGGCACGAAATTCGCCTTCAGCGATACGCGCGGCAATTTCAGGGTTTGGTTCGTCAAGGCGCTCCAAGGTCACCCCACGAATTTCTCCGATGAAGCGATACACATGCGGGTACTTTCCTACCGGTGCACCTGTGTCCATTCCGATGTCAAATGACTCTCCACTCATCGAAAAAACAATGGGCACCGAGCGCTCTACACGAACATGTGCAGCTGCTATTCCATCGACAAGCAACACAGCATCACCACCCGCACCGAAGCCGCCGTCGTACACAAAGTCAACAACAACTTCATGTTCACCTGGTGAGAGCGGTACCGCAGAACGTGCCACAAAATGATCGTGACCCATCCAGTTGTAGTGGTACACGGGGCAACCTGCATCGTCTACATAAAGCGACCACCCGGCCATGTTGCCGCCCTGACATGCAATGACCCCGCATACTCCCCCGTCGCCAACCGCAATGTTTGCAGTAATGCGGAATGAACAGTTCTTCAAGTTCACTACAGAACGTTCAGGCATCCGAACGTGTGCAGAGGTGTAGGTGTATTTCTTTAAGCCACCCAAACTTTCTGGCGGCAAGATGGGCATACCTAAAGCCGAAATTGGTTCGCGCAGTGGATACACATTGTGTTGTTGCGCAACTTCATTGAACATTTCTCGTAATGCCTGTAATTTTTCCGGGTACTCAAGAGCCAGATCATTTCCTTGAGAGAAATCTTCTCGAATGTTGTACAGCTCCCATTTTTCTTCTGGGCCATTGAAGGGAAATGATCCGAACCTGTTCCATGGAACACGCCCGTGATAGCACGACGCGATCCAGCCGTCGTGATACAGCGCTCTGTTGCCAAACATCTCGAAATATTGTGTTGTTCGAGTGCTTTCTACGCTGCCAGCATTGAAGGTATACAACATCGAGACCCCGTCAACAGGCAGTTGCTCAAGACCACTCACATGTGTTGGCATTTCAATACCTGCCGCCGCCAAAATTGTTGGCATTACGTCAACCACATGATGAAACTGCGTCCGCAATGCACCCATATCTTCAATTTGGGAAGGCCACGAGAGTGCCATTGCATTACGTGTACCGCCAAAATGCGACGCCACCTGCTTCATCCATTGAAACGGAGAGTCAAGGGCCCATGCCCAGCCAACGTTGTAATGATTTTCACATCGTGCAGTTCCAAAGTCATCCATGTGCTCGAGCAACCACTCGGGGTCTTCGGGAATTCCATTTTGAAATGAAGGGGCACTCCATGCGCCGTGAATGGTTCCTTCCGCAGAAGCGCCATTGTCGCCGGTGATGTAAATAAACAATGTGTTGTCGGCTATGCCAAGGTCTTCCACAGCATCGAGCAACCTGCCAATTTGCGCATCGGTATGGGCCAAGAATCCTGCAAAGGTTTCCATCAGCCTGCTTGCAACGGGCTTATATCGGTCGGGGTAATCGGCCCACGAAGGAATCTCTTCTGGTCGCTCTGTCAGCAAAGTTTCTGACGGAATGACGCCCGACTCCAGTTGTCGTGCGTAAATGTCCTCACGCAAAGCATCCCACCCACCATCGAAGTGGCCTTTGAATTTGTCAATCCATTCCTTGCCCACATGATGAGGGCAATGCATTGCCCCCGTTGCCACGTACGTGAAAAAAGGCTTCTGAGGTTGCGAACTTTTCTGAATTTGCATCCAAGAAATCGCCTGATCAACGATGTCTTCGGTCATGTGGTAATCATCACGACCTTCATAAGGCATCACAGGAGTGGTTTGGTCGAACAGTGGTGGCTCCCACTGCGAAGCCTCTGCATTGATGATTCCGTAAAAGCGCTCGAATCCCATTCCCGTTGGCCATCTATCGAAAGGGCCCGCAAGAGTTTGTTCCCACATTGGGGTCAGATGCCATTTGCCAAAACACGATGTGGAGTAACCAGAAAGACGCAAAATTTCCGCAACCGATGCAGCCTCCTTCGGAATAACGCTGTCGTAACCAGGGAAGACATTTGCTGCTTCAGGAATACCTCCCATGTGAACAGTGTGATGATTACGTCCCGTCAACATTGCCGCTCGCGTGGGCGAGCACAAGGCGGTGGTATGGAATTGGTTGTAACGCAAACCGTTCTTCGCTACTCGGTCTAATGCAGGAGTTGGTACTGGCCCTCCAAATGTTCCACAGGTGCCGAAACCCACATCGTCTAACAAAACCAAAACAATGTTTGGCGCACCAGCAGGAGCTTGCGTAGTAGGAATAGCAGTGGGTTTCGACTCGGGAATAGTGGCGCCCATTTCACCCGCATATGGCGGTGTTGCATGAGGCAACGATGAGCTCACGATGAAAAACCCTTATTTTCAAGAGCTTTTCGGAACTTATCTATCGCGCCTACGTCACCAGTTATTGACACAGAACCATCTCCAACGAGATCACTCCATAACGCTGAACCTTTCAACATTGCGTGCAATGTTTTCTCCGACATCACCACTGTGCTGTCGGAGTTATCTCCCGCAGTAGGCACCGCCACCCCATTGCGCACATGCAAACCACAAACAACATCCTCAATGCCAAACGCAATGTGGTGATTCATGCCCTCAATCGCAGACGGTTCAATGAGAACCCGCAAAGTTGCAATCAATTCTGCACTCGGTGTGGTGCGCAGTAAGCCACTGCTAAAGGCATGACGCATGAAACGATCCATCGGCATGGAACCATCAAGATGCCGTGCACGCGTGATCGCCCAATTTCTAATGTTTGCTGCAGGAGTTCGTTCAGCAATAACACGCAAACAGCTGGCAAGAAGTTTGCGGTCTGCATCTGTTGCTTCTTCTGAACGCGCCAGCCATGTAGAAAGCTCTATAGCCCAACGAACGTCATTGGCCGTCAGCGCTGCATCTGCTTGCTGTGCAACTACCTCACGGCCTCCGAAACCTGCGATGAGTTTTGCGTATCTTTCCAGCGGCTCCACGGGAAAAAGATGTGATTCTTCGCCATCGAACCAGCCGCGAAGTCCAATAAATATCTGCCGGAGATGATGCTCAACTACTCCGTAACGTTCAGAGGTGAGGTAATCCTCGTCATACAACGAAGACAAAGAAATGCGCGAAGACATTTCATCCATCGTCCAGCCTTTGTTAATAGCGCGCACCGATTGGTCCCACATGTACTGCAATGAATCACGATAGCGAGTTGCCTTTTCGCAGATAATTTCTTTTCCAGTGAGTGCAGGGCCGTGTGTTGCCACCATGTAACTTGGCGCCCACGAGATGATGTGGTCAATGCCCGGAATAAGCACTTGGGGGTCTCGATATTCCTCGCCTCGAATAGCAAATACGTTGAAAACCGTCGGCCAAACAGTGTTATGCACACAAGTTTTCAGTTCTGGAAAATACATATTTACCGAGTCATCGCAATCACTTGGTGAATGTTTCATTTCTACTTTCAACCCGGCAATAGTGAGCGATGCGCTCTCCCCTACTGGGTGAGTTACAGGCAAATAACCTGGCGTAATGGTCTTAAATGCAGGGTTTCTGTACCAAAAACCGAGGCCAACGTTCACTAACCCATCTGGCCCATCGGCAGGCATAGCGACCCCGAACTGCTCCACAATGCCACGTGCATAGGCGGGTGCAATTTCACCACTCGCCCGCGATTTGTTGTAGGCAATTTTTTCATGGCCATAAATGGGCAAAGGCGAAATGTGATTTGCTTCTTTAAAAATTGCTGTGGTGCCCTCCACATAATGAAAGTGGCTATAAATGACTGCTGCAATAGGGGCATCAGTGATTTCGCGCAAACGACGTAGCGCCTCTTGCATCTCTTCTTCAGATTCACCCGTGTCAATTGCAATTACGCCTTCAGGCGCAAAGATGAAGGTCTGATTCGACAGCCCATTACCTATGAGACACCAAACACCTTCACACACTTCGTTGAATCCAGCTTGCACCACTCCACTTTGAGCAAGGTGATCTTTGTGAACACGCTGCCCGCCTGGGGTGAGTACAACGTTGCCGTCGTGAGAGTCGAAACTACGGGTAACTGAGGGCTGAGCTTTCGCCATAGCCACACCTTATGCCACTGCTATCGGGACCAACATCAGCGCTGCGCGCAACAAAAATTAGCTGACGCCTCGACCAACGTATCTGTGACTTTGACCCATATTGATTTCTGGCTCTCCAACAGTTGGGTTGGTAGGCCAAAAGTTGGGAATGTCGTTGATCTTCCCTTTCCAAGCCCCATTAAGCAACAAATGCAGGTCGTATGTCGCACCCGTAGTTGTTGTACCAACAGCGCCATGTGCGTGGTAGTGATAACCCAGCCCGTCGTGGTCATGACCACCGTATTCATCGAGCGCAACGTTGTACCCAACCATATTGGGGTACGAAACGTCATAGACACCAGACAAGGCCACACCGTCATAACCAAAACCAATAATTGGAGGGTGCGCTTTACCAACGTAGTCATCGGAGTTGTAGAGGTGCATCCCGTTTTTATTAGCCGCATGCCCGTCGGCGTGATAATGCAAACCCATTCCCTGGCCCACGTGTGCGCCAATAACGCAAATCTCGCCAACTACTTGCGACTGCGCCAAGTTGTTATTGAAGGCTGGGTAAATCAGCATGCCATCGGCAGCAATTCCGTTCGCCGCCCTGCTTGCCCAGTTGTAGGTGTTACTCGCACCCGTGAACTTTGCATCTGACTTCAAAGACGGTCGAGATCCGAAACTATTTTCTTCAACATTTGAAACAAGCCCGTAATCACGCATCGGAATTTTTGACAACACTAAGTTTGAGACAGCGTCGCGAGTGACGTCATTACAGTCGTATTTGTTACACGTTGCTGTTGGCATTGCACCTGGTGGACGCCGAATATCGTTGAGTCCATTGGGTTTGTCAGATGTGTTGTAACTAGCCATCACCATGAATGGATGGTGCTTGCCGGAATCATCAGCTTCATTGGTGAAGTAAACAAAAGGAACCGTTCGCTGCCCTACCACGCCGTTGGCAATGCTGGCACTTTCTAATATTCCTGCTAAAGCTTGGTCACGAAAGTTGCGATACATCGCAATGTCGTAACGCAAACGACCGCCTTCTGCTTCCACGTCAGATTTAATGGCAAGCAGCACTGCATCAGCTGCGGCTTTTGTAGCTGCATTAACGCCTGCAGTCGCAATCTGCTTGCGATATATCGTTTTTGTAATATCTCGAAGCTTTGTTCTGCTCGTGTCACGCGTGCCATTTGGGAGCAACACACCTTCCATCTCGACAACGGGGTCTTCGCTAGAAATATAAGACGCAATTGACACTCTTGGGTTAGAAACCAACTTCACTGCGCTTGGGTTAAATTCGCTAGGAATATCGAAGTCGATAGGTGAGTTGAAAAAATACAAAGGCGTGGCACTCGCCGAGGAAGCAACGAGAGAATAAACGCCGTTATTGACGTTCACATAATAATTTGCAGCAGCAAAACTTGAGTCAAGCGAATGCGTATAAGTGGTTGTGTTGAGAACGTAGCGCTTCTTTGCCTGCAGTATTTTTGTTGTCTTGTTGTAGGTAAAAGTGACGTAACCAGGTGCGCCAGTTGTTTCAGCGTGGTTGATAGCAAAATTCAACTTATTCCCTTGTGACGGAACATAATCGAGCGTGTATACCGAATGTAATTGCGACTCAATGCTGAATTGCGTTGCATCAGCCGTGTCGGCTACTGCTGAGAATATTCCACGTAGGTAACTGCCATACGTTTGCGCTGATAGCGAAGATGTTGCAGCCGAAAAACTGGAATCAATTGCAAAGTAGTCATTAGATAGTGCCGCATTACTACCTGTTGAAATGAGGAACTTTGCGCGGTCGCACAGCACCGCTAATGAGGTGAGCGTTTTCCCTGGTAGCGA
>JBAXNF010000061.1:0-10187 GCA_037133935.1 bacterium | reverse complement strand
GAGCGGCTATACGGCTTCAACTTCGACGATGTTGACGGTATGAAAGCGGCCGGCCTCGACACTGAAGCAATTATTCGTACGGGCATGATCGCATTTATGGAAGGCGCAATGATTGAGGGGATCTTCCATGGCGACCTTCATGGTGGAAACCTCTTTGTGCTTTCCGATGGCAGAACCGCACTGCTCGATTTCGGCATTGTTGGTCGGCTTTCCCCCGCCCGACGTGTTGCCTTTTTGCGCATGCTGCTTGGGGCCACTACTAACGACGTGAAGAGCCAAGTAGAAGCACTGCGTGACCTCGGGGCACTTCCACTCGATGTTGATGTTGCCCAAGTCATTACCGATCTGCGCCTCGACCAAGAAGCCATCGACCCCACTTCATTGTCTGGCGAAGATTTGGTGAAAGAAGTACAGCGCATCGTGAAAGCACTTTTGGGTTATGGGGCCAGCATGCCAAAAGAACTCATGTTGTACGTGAAGAACATGGTCTTTCTCGACGGTGCTATTTCGCGGCTTGCCCCCGACCTCGACATCCTTGCCGAAGTAGCAAATATCTCAATGCTTTTTGCCGAGCGGCATGGCGAACAAATTGGCCGCGATCTCGGAATCAACGCACAAAATATTGAATTGAATCTCGACAGCGTGAAGGCTGGTTTCGGCCTCGAGTCAAGCGTGAACCGTCTTACCTACCGCGAGTTACAACAACGCAGAGAACTCATTAACAAGCGCATGCGCGACCACGTACGCAAGTAGTTGATTTACAGCACCACAACAGGTGTACCAATTTTGGCAAACGACCACAAGAATTCAGCATCGAGTTTTGCTTGACGCTGACAGCCGCCAGAAAGTCGCGTTCCCAATTCTTCTTCTGTTTGATACACCGTGTTATCGCTGCGATGCACAGGTATTTGATGAAAACCAAGTGCACCGATTGCCGTTTTCTGCCACCGCACCATTTTTTTCAGGAAGGCTTTACCGTTCCATGCTGTTGTAATTTCTGAGCGGCTGTACACCTGATGTGCGCCAGGAACTTCATTGTTGTATCTGCTACCCGACACCAACCAAGAACGAATGACATTGTTATTTTTGTCGACTGCCCAGACGCGTTGGCTTGCACGTTCATATACCAAGCGTCGCCCAGATCCAGAATTTGCGGGTAATGCTGGCGCAGATGCTCCAGTTGAGGCAACCGACGACAGCAAGAAGCCCAAAGAATCTTTTGCTCCTTTGGCGGGCACTGGTGTACGTACCACCAGCAAATTTTCATCGGGCCAAATGCCAAGAATCAATGCGGTTTCGCGACCAGCAATGCCATCAACAAAAAGTTCTTTTTTCGTTTGCAACGCAGTGACTGCTACTTGGGTTGCCACATCGTATGTACCGGTAACTTTTTTGAGATAGTTATTTTTTACCAGCGCCTGCTGTAAACACACCACGTTTTTGCCCGAGGTTCCCGGGCGCAATGCCTTCATCGGAATAGTGCACGGCTCGGCGCTTGCTGGGTCTTCACCAATGAGATCGACTACCGCGATAGTGGTACTGGTTGTTACCACCGATGTTGTGGGGGTACTAGTGGCTTCATTGCGCACAGCATCGACGCCAACGTAAAACACGCCCGACACCACAATGACGGCTAAGAGCAGAAGTTGTTTGCGGGTGGCTTGTGCGTTCATAAGAGATTTTCCGACCTAAAGACAGTCTCAATGTATCGCCACTGGCATTACGTGCCATGCCCTTCGCCCTGCCACACTAGAGAGGTGCGTTTACTTATCGCTCGCTGCAGTGTTCATTATGTTGGCCGCCTGGAATCGCGCCTCGATGAGGCAACGCGGCTCGTTATGGTGAAAGCCGATGGGTGTGTTGCTATTCACGCCGATGGCGGAGCCTATAAACCCCTCAACTGGATGAATTCCCCCAATACGTTGCAGGAAAATGAGGGTGAGTGGATTGTTGCGAACCCCAAGGGCGAAACCATCACCATTACCTTGCATGAAATTTTTCTCGATACTCATCACCACCTCGGTGACGACCCTGGGCTCTCTAAAGACGGCGTGGAAGCACACTTGCAAGAGCTTCTTGCGGCAATGCCAGAAACTATTGAAGAAGGCCTCACGCTTATTCGCCGCGAATACCCCACTGCTATTGGCCCAGTAGACCTGTTATGCCGAGACAAAGAGGGAAACACGGTTGCCATTGAAGTGAAACGCCGTGGCGAAATTGATGGCGTAGAGCAACTTGCTCGTTACTTGGAATACCTTCACAACGACACGTCGTTGGGTGCTATTCGAGGCATTTATGTTGCTCAGGTCATAAAGCCCCAAGCAAAAACCTTGGCAACTACACGCGGTTTTACTTGTGTCGAAATTGACTACGAGCTTTTACGCGGCAACAAGCCAGACGAGCTCACGCTCTTTTAAGAGATGTGCAAGCCACACTCGGTTTTGCCACTACCCGACCAGCGCCCAGCGCGTGGGTCTTCACCAGGTTTTGTGGGGCGTGTACATGGCCAGCATCCAATTGAGGTATAGCCATGTTCGCGCAAGGGATGCACAGGCAGTTCATACAACTCATTGTACAAAGCAATATCGCTATCACTCATACCTGCAAGTGGGTTTACTTTAATGACACCACGCATAATGTCGCGCGACACAATAGGTGTGCTTTTTCGCGCTTCAGAATCTTCGCGACGCAAGCCAGTGATCCACACTTTTTTGTTCTCCAAAGCATCTTCAAGCGGCACCACTTTGCGTGCAGCGCAACATGCATCGGTGTCGACCTGCCAGCCATTGGGCGCAAGATGATTTTCATTGCGCTTGTCAATATGCACATTGATGCCAAAAGTTTTGCCAAGGTTCTCGGCATACCAATGAGTTTCGGCGAAAAGATAACCGGTATCGAGCAAGACCACTTCAATGCCAGGTGCGGCACTCTGGGCCACATGCGACAAAGTTGCATCTTGAAAACTTGAGGTCACCAAAAACGACTTGTATGGCGGCACTTCATCGGCAGCACCAAATGATGCAACGGCCCAACGCACAATGTCGGCGGGCAACATGCCTTCAAGTTCGAGCGACACATCGGCTAATTCCTGAGCCGATGCAGACAGCGAAACGAGGGTGGCAGAGGGGTTCACGCCCACACCCTACCAATTCCCGACTATTCCTATCAACTTTTAGTTAAATTGGCTGTTTAGCCTCGAAAACGGCAGAGCCCCTGGTCAATAACGAGGCGAGAACCCACCGCTGTAGTGAACACAGCTTCCCCTTTGGCCGTTTCCCACATGGAAATGGTGAGTTCTTCACCGGGAATAACCGGCGAGGTAAAGCGCCCCTCGATGTGCTGGAAAGCGCTGGCATCGTTGTTGCAGAGCCCGTGCAAGAGCCCACGGCCTGTGAACCCATAGGTGCACAACCCATGCAAAATGGGGCGCTCAAAACCGCCACGTGCAGCAAAGGTGGGGTCGGAATGCAATGGGTTGCGGTCGCCCGACAAGCGATACGTGAGGGCCTGATGCAACGAGGTGGTGTACTTCACCACGTGGTCGGCTGCGCGGCTTGGTGGCACATTCTTGTCGCCGCCTGGGCCACGATCGCCACCCCATCCGCCCTCACCGCGAATGAACGATGAGCCGAGCAGTGTGAACATGGCACTGCCATCGGATGCATCTACAAGGTCGGTTTGTGTTGATACCACTGCGCCAGAACCTTTGTCATAGATACCAATAATGCGGCTCACGCCACGAACTTTTCCCGACACCGGAACTGGCTTGTGCAATGTGACCGACTGTTGCCCGTGCACCAACATGGCAGGGTTGAAAGTACCAATGTTGGTACGAGTGGAGCCCATGCCCCAGCCCACCACTACAGGAAATGTGGGAAATACTTGTTGCACAACTCCATCGGTGTTTTCCGTTGTGAATGACAAGTCGTCGACCCCTGCGCCAATACCAACGGCATAGAGCAAGGCATCTTTACTGTTCCACGAAACCTCGTAAGGTTCGCTTTCTGTTCCTACTGCATCTGGATTAATTGGCATGGTGCACTCTATCTTCGCCGTCCATGCCGGCATTAGCCCGAGCACCGGCTAGTAGTTCATCGACAATTGCACCCAGTTGTGTTGGGTCGGCAACTGCCGCATGACGTGGTCCGCGATGCCAGCCTTCGGCAATAGCAAGAATTTGACCACTTGCTTCAAACACGCGACCAGTGACATGTTTCGATTCAGTAGAAGCAAGCCATGTAACGATGGGCGCAATCCATTTAGGGCTGCGCATGTCGCGGTCGGCTTCTGTTTTTGGCGGTGGTCCAAGACCTTCGGTCATACGCGTTAATGCAACAGGTGCAACTGCATTTGCTGTTACTCCGTATCGCTCTAGTTCGAGTGCTGCAATAACGGTGAACGATGCAATGCCTGCTTTTGCTGCACCGTAATTTGTTTGACCCGGATTTCCGTAAATACCCGATACCGACGTGGTGTTGATGATGCGACCATCAACTGGTTTTCCCGCTTTGTGTTGATCGCGCCAATATGCAGCTGCGAAATGCGACGGCCCAAAGGTTCCCTTCAAGTGCACTTTGATGACCGCATCCCACTCATCTTCGGTCATGTTCGCCAGCATGCGGTCGCGCAAAATGCCGGCGTTGTTTACTACTGCGTGCAGGTCGCCGAAAACATTGACCGCGGTGTTAATGAGTGCTTCTGCACCAGCCCATGTAGAAATATCGTCACCATTAGCAACTGCTTTTCCACCGAAGGCTTCAATTTCCTTCACCACTTGTTGCGCTGGCGACAAGTCACCCCCAGATCCGTCAACATTTCCTCCGAGATCGTTTACTACAACGAAAGATCCATGGTGCGCCAAGCTCAACGCATGTTCGCGGCCAATGCCTCGCCCCGCTCCGGTCACAACAACAATTCTTCCTGCACATAACTGCGACATATTTCCCCTCCGATGTCTAGAACAATCATACGACTCCGCCCTCCTGGCTTTAGCCTTGGATCGTGAGTTCACCCACGCAGCCCGATTTCCATACCGTCATTGTTGGAGCAGGGCCCAGTGGAACCGCCGCCGCCACGCTTCTTGCCAAAGCCGGCAAGTCGGTATGCGTTGTCGACAAGGCAACTTTCCCCCGCGATAAGTGCTGCGGCGATGGCCTCACCACACTTGCCTTACGCGAACTCGAGAAAATTGGTTTTGCCCCGAGCACCGTGGCTTCGTGGAAAACCATTCATAGTGCGCGGTTGCGCTCCCCCTCTGGTCGTGTGGTGGAAGTTCCACTTCCCAGTGGCCAGGGTCAATATGCCGCAGTGGCTACCCGCCTCGACCTCGACGCAGCACTTGTAGAACATGCTCGTCAGGCCGGAGCAGTAATACGTGAAAATTGCGAGTTCTTAAATATCACTGCCGAAAATAATTTTGCCGTCATCAGTTTCACCGACGGCACAAGTGTGACCGGACAACACGTTATTGCAGCCGATGGCATGTGGTCGCCGGTGCGTAAATCGCTTGGGCTATTAGAAGAGGGTTACCTCGGTGAATGGCATGCCTTTCGTCAATATGCCACCAACATCACTGGCCCTGCACAAAATGGTTTATACGTATGGTTCGAGCCCGACCTCTTACCTGGCTACGCATGGTCGTTCCCTCTTGCCGATGGAAAAGTAAACATTGGCTTTGGTGTGTTACGCGACGGCAAGCGACGCATTCAAACCATGAAACATACATGGGAAGACTTGCTGACTCGCCCACACATTGTTCAGGCTCTTGGCGAAGGCTTCACGCTTGTTGACCGACACACCGCATGGCCAATACCTGCAAATATCACTTCAGCAGTTTTGCATCATCGCAATGTGATGTTTGTTGGCGATGCTGCTCGCGCTACCGACACACTGACAGGTGAAGGCATTGGCCAAGCACTTCTCACTGGCGTACTTGCAGCACAAGCTATTCTCGACCCGGCTTCACGCAGCGCATCGGAGTCAGCAGCGCTATACGCCAAACATGCGCGCCAACACTTATCTGCCGACCATCACATGAGCTCGCTCCTCGGCAAGATGCTTTCACGACCACTCATTGCCCGCGGTGCAGTGCGCATTGTGGGCCTGAATAATTGGACGCGCAGTAATTTTGCACGCTGGATGTTTGAAGATGAAGCACGCGCAGTTGTGCTCACCCCGCGGCGCTGGCACCGAAAGTTTCTCAAACAACGCGGCGCTTACTAAAGAAAGCGTATTTCGTCTCCTACGGAGCATTTCCCCGACGTTAATACCCGCGCATACACGCCAACGCTTTGATTCAAGTCGCGCACGATGTGGCGCAATACAGCACGATCTTCAGGAATGTCTTTGTTAATTGCCCGCGTCACCATGACGCAACGAGGGCACGCATCGAGAATTTCGATGACTGCTGACCCAATGGCAATACGTTTATTTTTCCACGAGAACTCTGGGTGCCCATCTGCATCGCCGCTGTCAACTACAAGGCTTGGCCGAAAGCGCTTAATGTCGACAACAGAATCTGGCACTGCAGCTTTCATGGCCGCAAGTGCAGAGGTAGTCATCACCATAAGTGGGTAACAATCATGATGAGTTCCGGGCGGCGATTCAAACTCCATCACTTCAGGTGGGAAGATACTGAAGTCGGGCAAGGGCTCATCGTCAGTGCGACCAAAAACCGCGCGCATCTCTGCCATCACATCGTCTGAGTCTGAAGGGCCACGGCGAAAGTGATCTACATTGCTTGCATCGGGCAGCTCTTCCAACACGACACGATGACCCAAGAAGGTAGATAATTTCTCGCTGCTGCCTGCTTCGTTCGTTAAAAAACTTTCTCCATTTGGAGCGGTAATTTTCACTATGCGCCGCACAGGGTCAACACGCTCAGCGGAGAATTGCATGAGCCCACCAATTTTTTTGGCTCCACGAATGCCCCCGCGTTCCAGGTCGCGCGTTGCCCAGATGCGATCGCCAATAATGCCGAGTTCATTGACTTCACACGACGAAACCATCTCTCCCACCATCGACTTCACGGGATACGTCCAAATTTGAGATAAGCGCATATTCGCACCATAGTTCACCGAATAAGCGTCTTCATTTTGCGTGCACTACGGTAGAGACATGCGTACTCGCCTCACCGAACTTCTCGACATTGAACACCCCGTCATGCTTGCTGGCATGGGCGGCGTCTCGTACCACGAACTCGTAGCTGCAGTTTCTGAAGCAGGCGGCATTGGCACCTTTGGCGCCTCCACCATGAAAACTCCAGAGCTAGTGGAAGAAATGAAACTTGCACGAGGTGCAACTCAAAAACCATTCGGTGTCGACCTCCTTACAGCACTTCCGCATCAAGTTGAAGAAGGTGTGCGTGCAGTGGTGGAAGGTGGCGCCCGCATTTTTGTTGCCGGCCTTGGCGTGCCACGCGATGCCATTGACTACCTCCACAAAAACAATGTGCTCGTGGGTTCGATGTGCGGCAAGGTGCGCCATGCGGTGTCTGCCGTTGCAAGTGGTTGCGACTTCGTTGTTGCCCAAGGCACCGAAGGTGGCGGACACACTGGCACAGTGGCAACACTTGCATTAATACCTCAAGTAGTTGATGCGCTTGGTGGAGCAGTTCCGGTTGTTGCTGCTGGTGGCCTTTTCGATGGCCGCGGTCTTGCTGCTTCACTTGCACTCGGCGCCGATGGCGTATGGATTGGCACGCGCTTTATTGCAACTCCAGAAGCTCGTGCTGTTCAGGGTTATAAAGAAACTCTTCTTGCCATTCACGAAGATGGCACCGTCATTTCCCGAGGTTTCACGGGCAAAACATGCCGTGTCGTGCGCAACGACTGGACAAACCACTTTGAAGAGCATCCTGAAGAGTTGAAGCCCTTCCCACAGCAAGCCATTTACTCTATGGGCGAAGGCGCAAATCATCTCGGCTACCCGAGTGACACAGTTGTCGATGTGAATCGTGAATTCATGCCATGCGGCCAAGGTGTTGGTGCAATCAATTCACTCATTCCTGCTGGTCAAATTGTGCGCGACATTGTTGCGGAAGCGGAAAAGTTTTTACGCTCCACGCAGAAATACTTTGCTTAAGCACAAGACCCCATGTGGAAACTACTGCGCGAGAATCGCGATATACGCCTGCTCTTTATTGCCCAAGTCATTTCATACCTTGGTGACTGGTTCACTTTTGTAGCACTCGCTGGCCTCGTTGAAGATGCAACGGGTTCAAAATTTCTCGTGTCGCTTGTGATGGTGGCGTTTTCGCTCCCTTCATTTCTGGCATCCCCCATTGCTGGCCCAGTGGCCGACCGATACGACCGCAAAAAAGTTCTTGTCTGTGTTTCGTGCTTTCAAGCCGTCGCCGCTTTCGGGCTCATTGCATCAGATGGCTCGCGTATCTGGATGGCTTTTCTCTTCCAGTCAACTATTTCAGCGCTAGCTGCATTCATTGGGCCTGCCAGCGGAGCCGCACTTCCCAACCTGGCGCGCAACCCAGAAGAACTCGCCAAGGCGAACTCACTTCTTGGCGCCACTTGGGGCATCATGCTTGCTGTGGGCGCTGGGCTCGGTGGACTTTTCTCACAAGCCTTTGGTCGCACTGCAGCATTCGTAGCCGATGGCATTACTTTTCTTGTTGCTGCAGCACTCTTTGCCGCCATTCACACAAAGATGCAAGAACACCGCACGCACCAACCTGGTGATGCGAAGCGACCACGCATGCGCCCACTTAACGACATGAAAGAAGCGCTGCATCTGGCCCGCAAAGACAAAGTTATTTTGGCCCTCGTTGCATCAAAAACCACCTTCGCCGTTGGCGCTGGCATTGTCAGCCAGCTTGCAGTACTTGCTTCTGACGTTTTTAAATCAGGTGACGCGGGCCGCGGCATGCTCATTGGCGTACGCGGTATTGGTTCTGGGCTGGGCCCAATTATTGCCGCACGATTTGTGAAGGATAATTTGCAAAAACTTCTCTTCACCTGCGGCATCGCCGGGCTTTTATTCTCTGTGTTTTATTTAGGTGCCGCAGCGAGCCCCAACATTGCAATTGCCGCTATTTGTGTTGCACTTGCCCACTTTGGCGGCGGAGCACAGTGGACACTTTCTTCTTACGGTCTACAAATGCGCTCACCCGATGCTGTGCGCGGGCGAGTTCTTGCCGGCGACTTTGCCATTGTTACTCTCATGCTCAGCTTGTCGAGTGCGGCGTCGGGTCTTCTTGCCGACGCCGTTGGGGTTCGCGTGACCATTGCCGTTTTTGCCATCACGGCAGCAATTGCCAGTATCAGTTACCTTGTGCTCACAAAACCAATTAGAGAGAGTCTGCGCACCGAGCAGCAGCATCCATAAGAGTTTTTGCTCGCGAATCGCCCACAAGATTATCGGCGAGTTTGTTCATTACGTATCCAAAGGCAAGTTGACGCTGCGGCTGCAAGAAAGCAACCGAACCTCCAAAGCCCGGGTGACCACAACTTCCCTCACCGACATACGGTGTGAATTCCGATGCGGCCATGTAGCCCATTGCAAATGATGTAGGGCCAATTAGGCAAGTATCGGGTTCGTTCTTCGGCGTTTGTACCGTGAAAGCTGCATCGCGCATGGCAGACGAAAGCAATTGCACGCCATTCACAGGATGCTGCAACGCGGCATACATTGCGGCCAGCGACCTTGCATTGGTCACACCATTTGCCGCAGGTATTTCTGCACGCAATACATCACTGCGGTTCATGAGACCTTCACCCGTCCAGGAACCTGACAGCGAAAGCGCTTTGCCACCAGGAGTATTTGGCCCCATAAATTGTTCAATCAACTCACGTGTCTTTTTTGCTTCTTCGGTTTCGGGACCTTTTGGCTTGTCGTGGCCTTGCCCCATCAACAGTGGCACTACTCGATGTTCGAGTGCTTCGGGAAGCCCCACATACAGTTCTACGCCGAGTGGTGCTGCAATTTCTTCTTGAATAAATTGACCAACACCGCGACCATCGACACGACGAATGAGTTCGCCAGCAAGCCAACCGTAGGTAAGAGCGTGATATCCATGCGCTGTGCCTGGCTCCCACAACGGTGCCATGCCAGCAAGTTCGGCAGTAATGGTATTCCAGTTAAGAATTTCGTCCAATTCCATGGGTCGCTCCACGGTGTACTACGCCGAGTGGTGCTGCAATTTCTTCTTGAATAAATTGACCAACACCGCGACC
>JBAXNF010000060.1:0-10209 GCA_037133935.1 bacterium | reverse complement strand
GCTTGTGATTGCAGTTCGGAAAGGGCGAGGCGCAATGGTTCGGGAAGGCCGTGGTCGAGGTAGCTCGCCATTTGGCCAAGTTTCATGAGCGCGCCTTTCATGTTGCCAAGGCGGTCGGCAATTTGCGCAGCATTTTTCATTTCACGTGAATGGTCGAGTTCTTCTTTGCGTGCGGCAGATGCAAATAGTTTGCGCGCAGCGGTAGTGGCGTAGCTGGTGCCGACGGCAGCACCGAGTTTTGCTAATTCGGCATTGCGCCCAAAGCGCTTACGTGAACTCAGTGCTTTATCGGTCATGGCTATTCAGCAACTGTCTCTATGCGTTGGGCTGCACTTAAGCAGGCTTCAACAAGTTTGGGAACAAATGCGTCGGCCATTGCATACACCGCGTCGTGGTCGCCGTCAACGTAATACGCAATGGCATTGGGAAGCGATTCAAATAAACGAATTTGACGCTTGGTGGCAACAACGCGGTCGCGAGTGGTGATGACCACACTTGCTGGAATGTCAACTGAACGAATCCATTCGCGCGAGTTGAATGAACCAAGTGCGCCACCGGCTTCCAAAATGAGGCGCCAGTCGTGTTGTTGTAGTTGTGCTGCGGCCCATGGTTCCCAGTTCATTACTTTGCGCTGCACATACAACCGCTCGGTAATTTTCTCGCGTGCATCAACTGGGGTAATGCGGGCGAGTAAACCGAGACCATGCAATCCGAGAAACGACAATCGTTCTTGACGAGTAGAAACAAAGAAGCCAGAAGTGGCGCACAGCACTACTGCGCGCACGCGTTGTTCGTGACGATGACACAACAGTTGTGCAATAGTGCCGCCCATGGAATAACCAACAGGAATGAAAGTGGCAATGCCTAAATGGTCGGCGAGTGCGGCCATGTCGTCGGCGCAGGCGGCAAGCGTGAAGGGTTTGCTGGAACGCATACCGCGCCCGTGGCCACGTTGGTCGGGGGCGATGACCCGAAAGTGCTTGCCAAGTTCTTCGTAACACGTGTAGTAGTTCAGGTCAGCGGTTGCGGTCCAGCCATGCAACAAGAACAGCACAGGCGCATTTGGTGGGCCGGGAAGTTCGCGAAAGAAAATGGTGCCGCGACCAGGAAGCGTTACTTCGCGCCCTGGTGGAAGGTGTGGTTCTTTGGCTGAAAGCTCAGTCATGAGGTCACCTGAACTGAGTGAGCACTAGGCGAGATGCTCCACCGCAATAATGCGCACGCGCAATGTGCCGCCATTTGGTGATTCATACTCAACCCATTCTTCAACACGACGCGAGATGAGTGCCTCACCGAGCGGAGCTTTCGGGCTCATCATTTCCACGCCTTCACGACGCTCTTCCATGTGGCCAATGAGGTAGGTCTCGGCGTCAGATTCGTCGTCACCTTCGTAGAGAAAGGTAACAATGGACCCAGAACTCACAACGCCTTCAACGCCGGGTGGAAGAATTTCGTGATCTTCAAGAATGTCTTCGAGCTGACGAATACGGCCTTCCATGTGGCCTTGTTCATCTTTCGCTGCGTGGTAGTCGCCATTTTCCTTGAGGTCGCCCATTTCGCGGGCCCGCTCAATTTTGTCGGCTACTTCGTGGCGGCCGCGGGTGGTGAGGTCGAAGAACTCAGCAGCGATGCGGTCGTGTGTTGCCTGGGTGATGTAGTGACGAGCCATAACAACCCTCAGGCTATCGGTAGGCTTAGCGCCCTATGGCACATCGCATCGCAGTCATTGGTGGAGACGGAATTGGACCCGAGGTCACCGCAGAAGCTTTAAAGGTGGTGCGCGCCGCGGGCGTAGCCATTGAAACAACCGATTTCGACCTTGGCGGGCAACGTTATTTGCGCGATGGGGAAATTTTGTCTGACGCCGTGCTCGAGCAGCTGCGCCATTTCGATGCCATTTTGCTGGGTGCTGTGGGTACCCCCGATGTACCCCCTGGCGTCATTGAGCGTGGGTTGTTGTTGAAGATGCGCTTCGAACTCGACTTGTATGTGAACCAGCGTCCGTTCGTGGGCGTTGCCCCAGGAAAAACTGCTGTGCACGACTTTATTGTTATTCGTGAAAACACTGAAGGCCCATATGTGGGTGAAGGTGGCGTGTTGCGCCGTGGCACACCGCATGAAGTGGCAACACAGGGCAGCACGAACACGCGCATGGGTGTAGAGCGTTGTGTGCGTTACGCATTTGAACTTGCCATGAAGCGCGAGCGCAAGCACGTGACTCTGGTGCACAAAACAAACGTGCTTACTTATTCAGGCGATTTGTGGGAACGCACGTTCAACATTGTTGCGAAAGATTTCCCGCAGGTAAAAACCGCATACAACCATGTTGATGCTGCATGCATTTACTTTGTGGAAGACCCATACCGCTACGACGTCATTGTGACCGACAACTTGTTTGGCGACATTCTCACCGACCTCGGTGGGGCAGTGAGTGGTGGCATTGGTTTGGCGTCGTCAGCCAACTTGAACCCTGCGCGCACAGGGCCTTCTATGTTTGAACCATCACATGGTTCAGCCCCCGACATTGTGGGCACCGGCAAAGCCAACCCCACAGCCGCCATTTTGTCGGCAGCCTTAATGCTCGACTTTTTGGGTGAAAATGCTGCTGCAGACCGTGTTCGTAGCGCTTGTGAGCCTGCTGTTGCGGGAACCACCGTAGAAATTGGAACTGCTATCGCTGCTCGCTTGGCGAGCAAGTAATCTAAGAACGTTCTCGAAAGGAATCGCTATGCCTACCTTGGTCCCTACCCCAAAAATCTGGATGAACGGCACGCTTGTCGACTGGGACAAAGCTCAGGTGCACGTGTTGACGCACACATTGCATTACGGCACCGGCGTGTTCGAAGGTATTCGCGCATACGAAACTTCAAAAGGCCCAGCTGTGTTTCGCCTCACCGAGCACATTGAACGCCTCTTGCGCAGCGGAAAAATTCTTGGCATGGAAATTCCGTACAGCGTTGCTGAACTTGTACAAGCAACAAAAGACACTGTTGCTTCAACTGGCTTGCCTGGTTGTTACATTCGCCCCATTGCATATTACGGATACGGCGAAATGGGTTTGAATACCTTGCCATGCACCGTAGACGTAGCCATTGCGTGCTGGCCATGGGGTGCATACCTTGGCGAAGAAGCGCTGACCAAGGGTGTGCGCATGAAAATTTCTTCATGGAAGCGCCTCGACCACAACATGTTGCCACCAGCTGCAAAAACAGTTGCCAACTACGCCAACTCTTCACTTGCAAAAGTAGAAGCGTTGAGGGCCGGTTACGACGAAGCCATCTTGTTGAACAACGAAGGTCTCGTGAGCGAATGCACCGGCGAAAACCTCTTCGTTGTGCGCAACGGCAAAATCATTACGCCGCCCTTGTCGGCTGGTGCCCTAGAAGGCATCACGCAGTGGAGCGTTATCAAGATTCTGGAAGACCTGGGTTATGAAGTGGTGAAGGGCGACCTCGCTCGTTCCGACCTTTATATTGCCGAAGAGATCTTCTGCGTGGGCACGGCTGCTGAAGTAAGCGCCATTAACTCGGTCGACGACCGCTCGGTACCTTGCCCCGGACCCATCACCTTGAAGGTGGCAGAGATCTACGGAAAGGCCGTTCGTGGCCAAATTCCGGAGTATGCCCACTGGTGCGAGCTCGCCAAATAAGTTTTCCTAGCATTCCCCACAGGTTTATCCACAGGTAATCCTCAAGAAAAAAGTGTGCAAAAGGGCTTGCGGGTATTGACGTTGGGCGGGGGAAGGGGCATACTGTTCTCTGTGATGTCCACAGCAACCCCACAGTTTTCGGCTCCGAGCCGCATCGCTGTAGTTGCCGTTTCCATCATTATTATTTCGTAGCGCACGGGTTTCCCTCGTGCGCGGCCGCCGACTTCGGCGGCTTTTTGCGTTCTAGGGCCCGTACGGAAATGCAGTAATTCCAGCGAGACTAAACGAGCAGAGAAAGAAGAAGCACATGAGTACAAAAAACGAGAACTTTGTTGAGGTATTCGACACCACCTTGCGTGATGGCATGCAAGTAGAAGGTGTGTCGGCAACTGTTGAAGACAAATTGCGTATTGCTGAACAGCTCGACTATTTGGGCGTGCACTTCATTGAAGGTGGCTGGCCAGGTGCCAACCCCAAAGACATTGAATTCTTTACTCGTGCGCGTAGCGAGTTGAAACTCGCCAACTCGGTGTTGGTGGCATTTGGTTCTACTCGTCGCCCGCGCGGCAAGGTAGATGACGACGACACACTGCGCAATCTCGTTGAAGCACAAACTCCCGCGGTGTGCATTGTTGCTAAGTGCTGGGACTACCACGTAGAGCACGCACTGCAAACAACTCTTGAAGAGGGCATTGCCATGGTTGCCGACTCGGTGGAATTTTTGAAGGGCAACGGCAAGCGCGTGCTTGTAGACATGGAACACTTCTTTGACGGTTTCAAAAACAACCAAGAGTTCTCATTGCGTGTTTTGGAAGCTGCTGTTATGAAAGGTGCAACACATTTGGTTTTGTGCGACACCAACGGTGGTTCATTGCCAAGTGAAGTAGGCGAAATTGTTGCTGCAGTACGCAAGCACATTGGCGGCGATGCAACGCTGGGCATTCACTGCCACGACGACACTGGTTGTGCGGTTGCCAACTCTATGGCTGCAGTACAAAGCGGCGTGCGCCACGTGCAAGGAACACTTAACGGTTTGGGCGAGCGCACGGGTAATGCAAACCTCACCACCATCATTCCGAACTTGCAATTGAAGTTGGGTTACGAGTGCTTGCCACCGGCAAACATGGAGCGCCTCACTTCGGTGAGCAACTTTGTGGCAGAAGTATTGAATCGCCCGCTCAACCCACAGGCTCCTTATGTGGGTTCCTCAGCATTTGCACACAAGGCAGGCCTACATGTGTCGGCTATTGCTCGCGCAAAAGATGCGTACGAGCACATTGTTCCTGAACTAGTCGGTAACGGCACGCGTTTTGTGGTGTCGGAAATGGCTGGTCGTGCAACTATTCAAATGAAGGCCGATGAACTTGGCTTGAAGATGGATGGCCCTGCAGTGAACCAGGTCATTGACGACCTGAAGCGCCTTGAGCACGAGGGTTACCACTTTGAAGCAGCCGATGCATCTTTGGAATTGCTCATGCGTCACGCTGCTGGTTGGAAACAAGAATTCTTCAATGTGGAAAGCATGCGTGTTATCACCGATGAAGCAGCTGATGGCACCTTCACTACTGAAGCAACTGTGAAAGTGTGGCTCGGCGATGAACGCTTCGTGCGTACGTCGGAAGGCAACGGCCCTGTGAATGCCATCGACTCGGCATTGCGCGGTTCGCTCCTTAGTCATTTCCCACAACTCTCGAAGGTGCATCTCACCGACTACAAGGTGCGCATTCTCGATGGCGCTACCGCAACGGGTGCAATCACTCGCGTGCTCATTGACGCCACCAACGGCGAGCGTTCATGGACCACCATTGGCGTGTCGGCCAACATCATCCAAGCATCGTGGCAAGCTCTTGAAGAGTCATTGGTGTATGGGTTGTTGCACACCTCGGCATAACAACTACTCTTAGGTCATGGCTGCTCCTCGTAACGCTCCTGTTTCTTTTGCTGCTCGGGCACATGCATACACATCTCCTGAACATGTCCCGGCTGCTTGGCAGCCCGACCGCAAAGGTGAAATTGAAGGGTTGCAACCAAGCGGTGCTCGTTTAGGAAACCAAGGCCCCGACCAGGGTTATGTGTTTCTGCTTGCTGCCAAGTTGCGCCCTCAGGTGCAAGTGCAAAAAGGCGAGCATGTTGACGACGCATTGCGTGGCTGCATCAACATTGCATTAAAGCGTGCTTCGTTGTTTAGCCGTGCACCAGTTGTTCACGACCTCACTATTGCGCTCACCATTTGGGGTTGGCTCGATGCTTCGCCACCAGCCGACCTTGTGGAATGCCGCAGTGCATTGTTTGAAGGCGTTGCACATGTGACTGCGCATTACAGCGAGGGTCGTGTTATTGCCGACATGGTTCCTGAAACCACATTGCGCATGAACCCAAGCCAAGTACGCGCCGCAATGCCTGCGTCGTGGAAATTGCTTACCGGCGTTCCTGCAAAATAATTCCGGCAATAATCAGCGCACTACCTAAGTAGTCCCAACCCTGCGGGGTTTGGTGAAACACCATGTAGCCAAAGATGGTGGCAACAATGGGCAGCATTGCTAAGAGCACCGAGTAGTGACGCACAGTAACGATGCGCAAAATGCGTTGGTCAATTCCGTAGCTGGTCACGCTCGCTAGTGCACCAACAACAATGCCTAAACCAATGAGATACGGGTGGGTAATTGCCGTGCCAATGTCGGGGGCGCCCAAGGGAAAAGTGAGCAATGCACCAAAAATAAACGACATGGCCAACCCGTCGAGCCCGCCGTGCGCATTGGCAACTTTTCCTGCGTACACAATGTGAATGCCCCAAAAAATAGCTGCAATGAAAATGAAGAGTACGCCTAGTGGTTCACCACTTAGTTCCACACCACTTAAAATTGCAACACCAACAACAGCAACAATGAGCGCTATTGCATTGCGTTTGGTGCGAGTAAAAAGTGCGGCAACAGTAATGGGCCCAATGAATTCAATTGACACACCTTTGCCCAGTGGCAATCGATCTATTGCCATGTAGAAAAAAGTGCTGGTGAGGCCGGTCGACAATCCAAGAATCGCTGCGCTTTTTAACTCCTGACGTGTCCAAAGCTTTGGCGCCAAGCGGCGTGGGCCAACAATGCACACCGCCACCACCATGGCGCCAAACATGCGCAGCCACGCCATGGTTGCTGGCGCAACGCTGTCAAATTGCGCTTTCGCAATAGCGTTTCCAGAGTTCAGTGCAAAGGCAGAGAAAATGAACAGTAACTCTGCTTCAAAACCTTTGAGACGCTTATTGGGTGTAGGCGAAGGTGATGGGGAAGTCAACTCTGCCTAGTCGAACAGGTCGGGGTCAGACAAACAGATGTCGTCCCACAGTGGTTGGAAGTTCAACCACCCGGCCAGTTGATGAGCAGTATTGTCGCGTGTGTATTGCGCCCATTCATGTGGAATGAGTTTTGGTGTGCCAGCGGCTTCAGCAAGAAGTTGTGCTTGGCAGCTGCGCTCCATGCTGATGAACCAGTAGGCGGCAGCATCAACAGTTTCTGCTGCCGTAAACAAACCGTGGTTTTGGTGAATTGCTGCTTTGCCCGAGCTAAAGCATTCGGCAAAACGCTCGCCGTCTTCAATTTCAAATACTACTTTTCCTGCAGCATCGGTAATAACACTGTGGTCGTTATAGAACGCACATGCATCTTGTGTAATGGGGTCAAGTGTGCGGCCAAGAGCCGACCATGCTTTGCCATATACAGAGTGCGAGTGTGCAGCGGCATTGATGTCGGGGCGAGCAGCGTGCACTGCAGAGTGCAATACAAATGCAGCGCGGTTCACGGGGCGCTTGCCGTACACCACGTCGCCATGATGGTTCACCAAAATGAGGTCGCTTACTTTCACTTGGCGAAACGACATGGAAAAAGGGTTCACCCAAAAGTGGTCGGGGAACTCGGGGTCGCGCACCGTAATGTGGCCAGCCACACCTTCAGAAAAACCAAACCTGCCAAACACGCGCAGCGCACCGGCAAGGCGTTGTTTCACGTGCAAACGCTCATCGGCGCTGTTCGTAAATTTCGGTGGGCCGTCGAGGCTTACTTCCTTACGGGTAAGAGGGATGCCGTCGATAGAGCCGGGGGAAGTGGTGGTGGTGTCATCGATAATTGCCATAGCCACAGACTACGCCGATACCCTCCTCCACATGAACCGCATTCTGCAGCCCGCAACCATGGCAAAGCCCGCTGCGGCATATGCACACGGCATTGAAGTGAGTGGGGCAGAGTCGTGGGTGTTCACCTCTGGCGTGGTTCCCACCCGCGCCGATGGAACGGTTCCCCGTGAGTTGGGTGAACAAGTAGCGGTGGTGTGGGCCAATATTTCCGCCATTTTGGCCGAGGCTCAGCTGTCGGTGCGCGACATTGTTTCCATCACTACGTATGTAGTGGAGAACGCTGCGGAACATGAAAAAGACGGAGACCTCAGCGCACGACTCGCTGTGGTGATGGCCGCTCGCGATGCAGTGTTGCAGGGGCATTTGGCCGCGAGCACATTGGTAACGGTGCCAGCACTTGCTCGCTCCGAGTGGCGAATGGAGATTTCCGTGGTGGCTGCGCGCTGAATCACCATTTCTCGGCGCAAATTGTTGCGAAAAGCGGGCTTTACCGCGCCGAGAACACTCTGGAAACCCTTACGATTTTGGGTCTATGGCAAGCAGTACTCCCACCCCCGATTCCCTTGACCCTCGTACCGACTCGGGCATTCCCATTGCGCCCTTGTACACCGGTTCACACCTTGCAGGCTGGGACCCAGCCACGCAGTTAGGCGACCCGGGCAAGCCTCCCTACACACGTGGTGTGTACCCAACCATGTACCGCGGCAAGTTGTGGACCATGCGTCAGTACGCAGGCTTTGGTACTGCTACTTCCACCAACGAGCGCTTTAAGTTTTTGCTGGGTGCTGGCCAAACAGGTTTGTCATGTGCATTCGACTTGCCAACGCAAATGGGTTACGACTCTGACCACCCACGCGCTGAAGGTGAAGTAGGAAAAGTGGGCGTTGCCATTGACTCAATTGACGACATGCGTAAGCTTCTTGCCGACTTGCCACTCGACAAAGTTTCCACATCAATGACCATCAACTCAACGGGTGCAATTTTGCTCTTGATGTATGAATTGGTTGCTGAAGAGCAGGGCATTCCTGCAAGTGCCATTAGCGGAACCATTCAGAACGACATTTTGAAGGAATACATTGCACGCGGTACCTACGTGTACCCACCGCGGCCTTCCATGCGCATTATTACCGACATCTTTGCGTACTGCTCACAGAATGTGCCGAAGTGGAACACCATCTCTATTTCTGGCTATCACATTCGTGAAGCAGGAAGTACTGCAGTTCAGGAAATTGCATTCACGCTCGCCAACGCCATTGCATACGTGCAAGCGGCAGTAGACGCTGGTCTTGATGTTGACGACTTCGCACCACGTTTGAGTTTCTTTTGGAATGGTCACAACAACTTCTTCGAAGAAGTTGCGAAGTTCCGTGCATCACGACGCATGTGGTACAAAATCATGAGCGAGCGCTTTGGTGCGAAGAAAGAGTCGAGCAAGTTGTTGCGCTTCCACACACAAACAGGTGGTAGCACGCTGACCGCTCAACAGCCACTCAACAACATTGTGCGTGTAGCCGTTCAAAGCCTTGCAGCAGTGCTTGGTGGAACACAGAGCTTGCACACCAATGGTTACGACGAAGCGCTGAGCTTGCCAACAGAAGAAGCAGCACGTATTGCTCTTCGCACGCAGCAGATTATTGGTTATGAAAGTGGAGTAGTTGATACTCCCGACCCACTTGCTGGTTCATACTTCATTGAAAACCTCACCGATGAGGTAGAGCGTTTGGCATGGGAATACATCGCACGCATCGACGAGATGGGTGGGGCAGTGGACGGCATTGAAGCCGGTTTCCAGCAAGATGAAATTGAACAAGCTGCCTATGACTACGCACGTTCCATTGACAACGATGAGCGCGTCATTGTGGGCGTGAACATGTTCAACATTGGCCAGGAACCAGAACCAAAGGTTTTCCCTATCGACCCGCAATTGCAGGTGAACCAAATTGCCAGCCTGAAGAAGTTCAAGGCCGATCGCGATCAGTCCGTTGTTGCTGCCAAATTGGAAGAGCTGAAAACTGCTGCACGCGGCACCGACAACTTGCTGTACCCCATGAAAGAAGCGCTCCGTGCGCACGCAACCTTGGGCGAAGTAAGTGATGCCTTGCGTGAGATTTTTGGTACGTACCAGCCCGGGCGTTAAGCCCGCTACAGCCAGTTCACCTGTGCGGTAGGCCTGCCCGGTGATTCCACAACGCCATTGGGGTAGCCCACATAAATGAGCCCCATCACTTCGGTGCTAGCGGGGAACTGGCACACAGTGTTCATGGCGTCGTTGGCGCCTTTAGGTGGTGATCCCCACAATGTGGCAAGGCCATGTGCTTCGGCGCCGAGGAGAAGGTTTTGAATTCCTGCAGCAACGGCGAATTGGTTTTCTGCAGTGCGCTGCAGCGAGTCGCCAGGTGCTGCACCCACGGCAATAACTATGGGTGAGCGCAGATAC
>JBAXNF010000059.1:0-10320 GCA_037133935.1 bacterium | reverse complement strand
ACGTAGTCGGGATAAATGGTGAGACGTGGCGCGAGTTCGTATCCGCGTTGTGAAGTGACTTCACGTAGTCGCTCGAGTGCTGGCCATGGGCGTTCGGGGTTCACATGGTCGGCGGTGACAGGGGAGACGCCACCCCAGTCGTCGATGCCGGCATCGAGCAAAATGCCAAAGTCGTCAGACAAGTTGGGCGGTGCTTGCAAGTGAATGGAGTCGGGCAAGATGAGGCGCGCCATTGCAATGCTCCACAAGTATTCATCTTCTGGGCAAGGAGCTTCGTGTTGCATGCCTGTGCGTGGCTTTGGCAGAAAGTTCTGAACAATTACTTCTTGTACGTGTCCGTATTTTTCATGCGATGCGGAAATTGCCTCTAACGCAGCGATGCGGTCTTCGCGATCTTCGCCAATGCCCACCAAAATGCCAGTGGTGAAAGGGATGCTGAGTTCGCCAGCCCACTGCAATGTGTCGAGTCGGCGTTGCGGAACTTTGTCGGGTGCCCCGCGGTGACACGGAAGATCATCACGCAGAGTTTCAATCATCATTCCTTGCGAAGGAGAAACCTTACGCAGGAGCGCAAGTTCATCTTCGTAAAGTGCTCCGGCATTTGCATGTGGAAGCAAGCCTGTCTCGGTAAGAACAAGTTGTGCCATGTCGTGCAAATAATGCACGGTGCTGTCGTAACCATTTGCTTTCAACCACTGCGCTGCAATGTCGTAACGCAATTCAGGGCGCTCGCCAAGAGTAAAGAGTGCTTCGTGGCAGCCTTGCTTGGCTCCGGCCTTTGCAATGGCAAGTACTTGCTCTGCAGAGAGGAAAGGGTTTTCGAGTCGTGCAGGTGGCTGAGCAAAAGTGCAATAGCCACAGGTGTCGCGGCACAACATGGTGAGTGGAATAAACACCTTGGGCGAGTAGGTAACGCGCGTTCCGAAAAGTGTGTCGCGTCGAGCAGAGGCGAGAGCGAGCAACTGAGGGAGTGGAGTATCTAGCGAGGGTCGCTGGGACAGCATGAAGAAACCTTTTCCGGTAACCGTTCCAAAGGAACGAACTGAGTATGTCTGCCAGCGCTCAACGGCAATGCTTTGGGAGCTAGAAATCCAAGGCACTACCTACATGTCGAGCAACAAGACTGTAGCGCAGGTGGCTGCAGGGTTACTAGTTCGGGAACTAGTCGGGAACCGCGGCAAAAAGGGCACGCACATTGTGACTATTGAGAGGCAAGCGGTGCCCTGTGCGACTAATAAAGCCCAATTGAACGCCTGAAACTGGGTCGAGCACGGTGAAGAGCTGCTCGTGACCATCTTTATCAACAATGACGTCGGTGAGAAGAGGAACGCCAATTGCCGAGAGGGCCTGCTGTGTGAAGCCTGCATTGAGTACCTCAATGGCAATGTGCTGAACACCTGAACCGTGTTCATCGAGGTGTGCCTGCACTGCAGCATCGTTGCCGGCGCCGAGAAGGACAACTAAAACTCCACCAGCTTCTGCGAGGAACATGTCTGCGTCGTCGGTTGACGACACGCGGAACCCCATTTGAGTAAAAAATGCACAAGCGGCGCTGATGTCGGTAACGGCCACAACAACGTGATCGATGCGACACGCGACGGTGTCGAGAGCGGAAGCGCCGTTCATTTCGGCATCTTTAAGTGGTGCAGTTTCATTGCGCCCGTGAGCAACTTCTATACGGTGTGTCTCGGCGAGCAGTGTACGGAAAATTTGTTCTGCAAAATCGGCATCGACATTTTTGTTAATGGCCCACTGCCTGCGTGTAGTGAGTACCTCACGAACACGTTGTGGCTGAATAACTGCTGCATCTACCTGCGACTTCACGTCGGCAACTTCTTTGCACACTTCCAGTCGACGTGCGAGTAGTTCAACAATGCCTTGGTCAATGTTGTCTATTTCGTTACGCAGTGCTGACAGTTCTTGTGAAATATCGCTCATTTTTTTATGTGCGCAGTCAGCAGTCGTTCAACGTGTTTGGCCAGTACGTCCATTTCAATATTTACTCTGTCGCCTGCGCGGCGCACACCAAGTGTGGTGACTTCACAAGTGTGGGGAATGACAGCAACATCGAATGTGTCGTCGCTCAAGTTGAATGCGGTGAGGCTGATTCCATCAACCGTGACCGAACCTTTCTCAACGAGATACACCATGAGTTCTGGGGCGATGCGAATGCGTAAGTCGGGAGCGGATTGAACCACTGTTCCGACGCCATCAACATGGCCAAGCACAATGTGTCCGCCAAGACGCTCACCAAGAGCCATGGGGCGTTCAAGGTTCACCACGGCTCCATCTTCGATGTCGTTCAAGTTGGTGCGTAAATAGGTCTCTTCACTCACGTCGGCTTCCCACCAAGAGGGGTTGGCGGCGGTGTCTGACGACACAAGGGTGAGGCAGCAACCGTTCACAGCTATGGAGGCGCCGAGTTCGCTGCCTTCGAGCACTGTTGACGCAGAGATGCGTAATCGGGGTCCGCGCCGCGAGATGACCTGGCCAAGTTCTTCGACAATTCCTGTGAACACGGGGCAAGGTTACCCGTCGCAGGTTGGTGGTGTCGTGTCTATTCCGTAGCCTGTAGAGGTCGAGCAAGGCCCACCCCATTGAAAGAAGGGGAGAGCGTCGCTCAGATGCCCGTGGCCAATTGGCTGCGAGCGACCCACCTTATATACAAAGTGAGGCACCAATGTCAGAAAAGGCACCAAAGCAGACCACCATCGCCGTGCACCAACAGCACGCGACCGATACCGGCTCTCCAGATGTTCAGGTTGCGCTCCTTACGGATCGCATTAATCAATTAACTGGCCACTTGAAAGACCACCCAAAAGATCACCACTCACGTCGTGGACTTTTGATGTTGGTTGGCCGTCGTCGCCGCATGCTCGATTACGTACGCGACCGTGATGTTCAGCGTTACCGCGATCTCATCGCAAAACTTGGTCTTCGTCGCTAATCAGCGTCGCCCACTCTGGCTAGGTATCCCTAAAAGGTGGGGATACCACAAGCAGAATAGAAACCAGAAATAAAGAAGCGAGCAACCGTGAATCGGTTGTCAGTCGCCTAGCCCGTGGCCCTTGTTGGGTCACGAGATTGCCGACTGGGAACCGTCATTGTTGCTCATTTGACCCCGTCTCATCTTTGAGCGCAAACATATATAAAAGGAGGACACCATGGCTGATGCCATCCGCGTGTCTGGTGCCGTTTCAGGTACCGATAAAACTCTGTCTTTTGAGACAGGAAAACTTGCCCAGCAGTCACAGGGTGCAGTCGTTGCGAGCCTTGGCCGCACCACCGTACTTTCCACCGCAAACGCCGCAAAAGGCGTTCGTGATGGCATTGACTTCTTCCCACTCACCGTCGACGTAGAAGAGCGTGCCTATGCAGCAGGAAAAATTCCTGGTGCATTTTTCCGCCGTGAAGGTCGCCCAACAGAAATGGCAATTCTTACTTGCCGTCTCACCGACCGTCCGTTGCGCCCTGCATTCCCCGATGGCTACCGCAACGAAACACAAATTGTTCTCACCATCATTGGTGCCGACCAGGAAAACCCACACGACATCTTGTCCATCAACGCTGCATCTGCATCGCTCATGATCAGTGGTATTCCATTCGAAGGCCCCATTGGTGCAGTACGCATTGCTTACAGCATCTCAGGCGAGTGGATTCCACACCCCACCTTCGAAGAGAGTGAAGCAGCAACATTCGAACTCGTTGTTGCTGGTCGTCAGCTTGACGACGGCGATGTTGCCATCATGATGGTGGAAGCCGGCGGCACCGAGAAGAGCTTCTCGTACTATGCCGATGGTGCACCAAAAGTAAATGAGCCTGTATTGGCAAGTGGTCTTGAGGCATCAAAGAAGTGGATCAAAGAGTCCATTGGTTTGCAGCGCCAACTTGTAGCAAGTGTTATTGCTACGAAGGGCCCAATTGAGCCACTGAAGTACACGCCAGTTCTTGACTACTCGCCAGAAGTATTTGCCGCTGTAGAAGATGTAGCCACCTCAAAATTGGCTCCAGCAGTTGCTATTTCATTGAAGAGTGCTCGCAACGAAGCAATTGATGGAGTAACAACAGAAGCTCTCGCAGCGTTATGCGGAACTTCTGATGCACCCGGTGCATTTGCAGGTCAGGAAAAAGCTGTGAAAGAAGCTGTGCGCAGCTTGACCAAGAAATTGGTACGTAAGCGCATCGTTGAAGAAGGCATGCGTATCGACGGTCGTGGACCTCGCGATCTTCGACCTGTCACTTCTGAAGTTGGCATTTTGGCAACTGCACACGGAACAGGACTTTTCCAACGTGGAGAGACTCAAGTAATGAACGTGTGCACACTCGCAATGCCACGCATGAATCAGTTGCTCGACACATTGACTCCTGACACCACCAAGCGTTTCATTCATCACTACAACATGGCTCCATGGGCTAACGGCGAAACAGGCCGCGTTGGTTCACCTAAGCGTCGCGAAATTGGCCACGGTGCATTGGCCGAGCGCGCGTTGTTGCCAGTAGTGCCAAGCCAAGAAGACTTCGCTTACACCATTCGTTTGGTGAGTGAAGTGATGTCGTCAAATGGTTCCACCTCAATGGGTTCGGTTTGTTCAGCAAGCCTCTCGCTCATGGACGCTGGTGTTCCCATCATTGCTCCTGTTGCAGGTATCGCAATGGGTTTGGTGTTTGCTGAAGGCAAGTACACCACGCTCACCGACATCTTGGGTGCAGAAGACGCATTCGGCGACATGGACTTCAAAGTTGCCGGTACTGCCGACGCCATTACAGCGTTGCAACTCGACACAAAAATTGAAGGCATTCCAGCTGACGTTCTCATTGCTGCTCTCGACCAAGCAAAAGATGCACGTCTAGCTATTTTGGAAGTCATGAATGCAGCTCTTTCTGCTCCACGCAGCGAAGTTGCCGAAACTGCTCCAAAAATTGTTTCATTCACCATTCCGCTCGACAAAGTGGGAGAAGTCATTGGGCCAAAGGGCAAGGTCATCAACACCATTCAGCAAGAAACTGGTGCCGACATTGCAGTGAGCGACGATGGTGCCGTGGGCATCATCACCATTGGTTCGCCAGACTCTGTGAAGGTGAACGAAGCTCGTGAGCGCATCATGGCCATTGTTCAGCCACCAACTGCAGACCTCGGTGGCATTTACAACGGTCGCGTTGTGAGCATCACCAAGTTCGGCGCATTCGTCAACATCCTTCCTGGGCGTGACGGTCTTGTGCACATTTCAAAGTTGGGTAATGGCAAGCGCATCAACAATGTTGAAGATGTGCTTGAACTCGGCCAAGAAATTCAGGTTCGTGTTGACGACATCGACGACAAGGGCAAGGTCAGCCTCAGCCCCGTTGGCGAAGGCTTCGAATCGAGCGGTGATGCTGCTCCTCCTCGTGAAGAACGCGCCCCTCGCGCCCCTCGCGAAGAGCGTGCACCACGTGAAGACCGGGCACCTCGTGCCGAGCGCAGCGATGCGCCCGACAACGCAGTGGCTGTGAGCTTTGAAGATGAGTTCGAAAGTGAACTCTCGGGCGAACTCGGTGACCTCGGCCCAGGCCGTGAAGCCGGTAACCGTGGTGGTGGCCGTGGCGATGACAATCGCCGTCGTCACCGCTAAATCTTCCTCAACAAACAAAAACGCAATTCATCCACAACCCCGACCGACTACGGTCGGGGTTGTGACGTTTTCATCTGAGAATCCCATTCGTGTTGGAGTAGTAGGTGCAGGGGGCCGTATGGGCGCCACTGTGTGCGATGCCGTTGTTGCCGACCCGCGCTTGGTCCTTGTTGCCGCTGTTGACCCAATGCATGCTGGCAAAGAATGTCACGGCCTCACCGTTGCTGCAGAGTTAAGGGCTCTCGCCGATGCGCAAGCAGAAGTGGTTGTCGACTTCACAGTTGCTGCAGCGGCACGCGTTACTCTGCCGTGGCTTGGCCTGCACGGTATGCATGCAGTGGTAGGCACCACCGGTTTTAACGATGCCGACATGGCAACGTTCAAGGAATCATTTACACGTAGTAGCTGTCTCATTGCGGCAAACTTTGCCATTGGCGCGGTTCTCATGATGAAATTCGCTGAACAAGCCGCACCGTATTTTGAGACTGCAGAAATTATTGAGTTCCATCACAATGCGAAAGCCGATGCGCCAAGTGGAACAGCGATGGTTACTGCGCAGCGTATGGCTGCAGCAAGTAGTGAATGGGCAACAGACCCAACGCAGCATGAAGTTGCTCCAGGTGCACGCGGTGGCGAAGGCCCAGCAGGTATTCGTGTTCATGCGGTACGCATGGTGGGTATGACCGCATCACAAGAAGTCATATTGGGTACTGCGGGTCAAACACTCGTTATTCGCCACGACTCAAATGATCGTGTGAGTTTTATGCCCGGAGTCGTTCTTGCGTGCAAGCGTGTCGCAGAAATACCAGGAATTACTCTCGGAATCGACTCGCTTCTTTAACCCTCATTCGACCCATCATGGTCCGGTGGAGCAAGTGGGCGGCGCTTGTTCATTTGGAATGCTGAAATGGCAAAGAGCCCCAGCACAATGAACCATTGGTAGCGCTCAATAGATTTCAAGAACCAACGCACTTGGTCTTCAAAGATGTCTCCACCAATGCGCATCACAATGAGGCGAAAGCAAATGGCAGGAATGATGACTGCAAAAAATTGACGAATACGCATTTGGCGATGGCCAACGAGCACGCAGACCACATTGCTTCCTGGCATGAAAAACAACATCAGCCAGCCAGCTTTGTTCACTGCCTTTTCTATCCAACGGTAGAGCGCAGGCATTTCGCCAACGTTGTTTTCCACCCAGCGCACAGTGCGGTCGCCATACCAGCGGCCAACAAAGTACAGGGCAACGGCGGCAGCCAAAATACGTAAAAAACCGATGATGAAATAGGGGACGGGCGAGGTGAAAGGTACCGACCCAAAAAGGTTGCGGTTGCGCGACGACATGGTCAAAACCAGCAGTGGGCGTTCATCAACAAGTGCTGGCCCAATATTGGTGCCAATGGTGCCGAATATGAACAGGAGCGAAGTGAGAGCTAAAACCGTTTTGCGCACCATGGCAACTTATCGCCTCACCCTGCAAGATGCCCTACGCTTGCCTTATGCAAGGACTCATGCAAAACACGCCACTGACTATTGTTCACCTTTTCGACCGCGCAGAAAAATACCACCGCAATAAAACGGTTATTACTGCAACCCCGCGTGGGAAAGAGACTATTACTTATGGCGACTGGGCGCTACGAACCCGCAAGCTGGGCGGAGTACTTAACGCTTTAGGAATTTCCGAAGCGGGTCGAGTAGCAACTTTTGCATGGAATACTGCACGGCACTTGGAGTTGTACTTTGCTGCTCCGTGCACAGGTCGCGTACTACACACGTTAAATATTCGCCTCTTTCCTGAACAGCTCACCTACATCGTGGACCATGCAGAAGACGAAGTGATTTTTTGCGATCAATCATTACTTCCACTTCTTGCTCCGCTTTTCTCCACCTTTCATACCGTGAAGCATTTGGTGATTATGAACGATGCCCCAGGTGAAGTTCCGCAATGGCCTGGCGTACAAATACACGACTATGAAGAACTGCTCAGCAAAGCCTCGCCAGTGGAGTTTTTGGTAACAGATGAAAATCGTGCGGCGAGCATGTGTTACACAAGCGGCACCACGGGCAACCCGAAAGGCGTGGTGTACAGCCATCGCAGTACATACCTACACACTTTTGGCGCAATGACGGTTGACAGTTTGGGTGCACGCGAGAGCGACATCATTTTGCCAGTCGTTCCAATGTTCCACGCCAATGCGTGGGGTCTTGCACATGCCGCAGTTGCTTCTGGTGCATCGCTTGTGATGCCGGGTCCAGACCTTTCGGGCAAAGCTATTGCACAACTCATTGTGGAAGAAAAAGTCACAGTGGCTGCAGGCGTACCTACTATTTGGATGGGTGTACTTCCCGAACTGAAAGGTCGCGACACATCGTCGTTACGCGCCATTCCATGTGGTGGTTCTGCAGTGCCCAAAGCATTAAGTGAGGCGTACCGCGAGCAAACAGGCTTACCCATATTGCAAGCGTGGGGAATGACTGAAACGAGCCCCATTGCTTCCACATGCACGTTGAGTGCCGCAGACTTGTTGTTGCCAATTGATGAACAAGCAGAGTTGCGCACCACGGTGGGTCAAATTAACTTCGGCGTTGAGTGTCGGGTAGTAGAACCCGACACCATTAACCCCGTTGCATGGGATGGGGAAACAAGTGGAGAGTTGCAATGTTTTGGCCCGTGGATTGCTGCGAACTATTACAACGACGATCGTTCAGCGGAAAGCTTTACTTCCGACGGCTGGTTGCGCACGGGTGACGTTGCCACAATGGACGGCGATGGGCGAGTGCGCCTTGTCGACCGCACAAAAGATCTCATTAAGAGTGGTGGAGAATGGATCTCCTCTGTTGATGTGGAAAACGAGCTCATGGCGCATCCGAAAATCAAAGAAGCCGCTGTAGTGGGTGTGCCTCACCCGCGCTGGTCGGAGCGGCCATTGGCCTGCATCGTGGTGGAGCCTGGGCAGAGCCTCACGAAAGAAGAAGTGGTGGAGTTCTTGGTTCCTCGTTTGGCTAAGTGGCAACTGCCTGACGACGTGGTGTTTATTGACGAAGTGCCCAAGACCAGCGTGGGGAAGTTCTCGAAAAAGACCCTCCGTGACCGTTTTGCCACCTACGAATTGCCCACCATCTAAAAAAATTGAGGTTTGTGTGACTTCTGTCTTGACAGTGAGACGCTTTTCGTTTTAGTGTCTCACTGTGACTTCTGACGAAACCCGCGTTCTCGACGCAGCCATGGTCTGTGTGGAACGCTTTGGGTTTAGCAAGGTCACCATTGACGACATCACCACGGCTTCGGGTGTGTCACGCGCCACTATCTATCGCTTGTTCCCAGGTGGGCGAGAAGTTCTTTTTGAGGCAATGCGTCTGCGCGAATTGGAAGCCTTCTTTTCCCGTTTGCAAAGTGGCGTAGCGGGTTCACCCAATATTGAAGAACTCCTCACACGGTGCATCGTCTTTTCATCGCGTGAATTGAAAAACGACCAGCACCTTGCATCGATGCTTGCCAGCGAACGAGGCGAAGCACTTGCCAACCTCACTGTTGACGGAGTGCCACGCATTATTCATGTAGCGACACAATTCTTTGTGCCGCTCGCTGAAGAATTCGTATCGCATGAGACCGCAATTCAAATTGTCGATGTACTTGTTCGCCTCGTCATTTCATACTTCCTTGCACCGAGTGTACGAGTTGACTTCACCAGCGAAGACAGTGTTCGCGCGTTCTTCGAGTCTTTTAGTTTTCTTAGTTATTTAGTACAGCAATAGGAGAAATACCATGACCGCAATTGAATCTCACAACGCAGATATTTTGGGCCGCGCCGATGTCAATGACATCGAGGCCATTTTGGGCGTGACCAATACCGATGTCAACGAAATTACGCATATGGTGAAAAACAATGCCGATACTTTGTTTTCTTGGGACTATTCATTAGCTCGCCCACAGTTGCGCAAGTTGTATGAAAAGGCAAAAGTTGGGCAGTGGAATGCCACAACCGACTTGCCATGGGAAACACCTGTCGACATTGAAGGCACTATTGCGGCCGACCAAGCAGCAATTGGTCGCGGATTCGATATGAGCCTTTATGGCGACACGCCCGTGAAAAACTGGGAGCAAAAAGATTGGCTCGAATTTGGAGTGCAGGCACGTAAGTGGAGCTTGTCGCAGTTCTTGCACGGTGAACAAGGTGCTCTCATTTGCACCGCAAAAATTGTGGAAACTGTGCCCTGGTACGACGCCAAGTTGTATGCCAGCACGCAGGTGATGGACGAAGCGCGCCACGTAGAAGTGTTTGCCCGCTACCTCGATGAGAAGCTTGAAGGTGGCTATCAAATCAATGCACACTTGCGTGCCTTGCTCGACGACATCGTGACCGACAGCCGCTGGGACATGACCTATTTGGGCATGCAAATTATGGTGGAAGGTCTTGCCCTTGCCGCATTTGGATACTTGCATCAACTCACCGGAGAGCCGTTGCTGAAGAAACTACTGCGCTATGTCATGAGCGACGAAGCCCGTCACGTGGCCTTTGGTGTGCTCTCCTTGCAAGAGGTGTATGCACAAATGAGCGATGTTGAAATTAAAGAGCGTCAAATCTTTGCCTTCGAGGCAAGCTTGCGTATGCGCGACCGCTTCTTGCAACAAGAAGTGTGGGAACGCATGGGCATTGACCCGCGTAAAATTATGCCGGTTGTGCACAATGACCCCACGCGCATTTTCTTC
>JBAXNF010000058.1:0-10453 GCA_037133935.1 bacterium | reverse complement strand
AAGAAGCATCGCTCGATCACCGTATTGTGGCAATTACCGCTGCCATGCCTGGGCCCACCGGGCTCATTGCTTTTCAACAAAAGTTTCCCGATCGGTTCTTCGACGTGGGTATTGCAGAACAGCACGCTGTGACTGCCGCAACCGGAATGGCACTCTCGGGCCTTCGCCCCGTGGTGGCTCTCTACAGCACTTTCTTATCGCGCGCATGGGACCAAGTGGTGTACGACGTAGCTCTTCACAAAGCTCCTGTTATTTTCTGCCTCGATCGTGCTGGCATCACCGGTGATGATGGCCCTAGCCACCATGGTGTTTACGACATGGCGCTACTTTCCAAGGTTCCTGGAATGCGAGTGCTTGCGCCGTCGAGCGCGCAAGATCTACAACAGATGCTGCACGATGCCTTTACATTGGTCAATGACGGGCCAGTTGTTGTTAGATACCCCAAAGGCGTTGTACGCAACGTTGCGCCAAGTGATATTGGCAGTGGGCTCTTGGCTCGTGAGCTACGTACCTCGTCTCATAAAAAAGTGTGTATTTTGGCAATTGGAAAAATGGTTGGCAATGCGTTGGAAGCCGCAGAGATGCTCCACAACGAAGGCATAGAAACCTCGGTATGGGACGTACGCAGTTGTAAGCCACTTGACCCCAAAATGATTCACGCGGCATCTCAATATGCGCACGTACTCACTTTCGAAGACGGTATTCGAGATGGTGGAATTGGCTCATCAATTGCCGACGCAATTAATACAGAAAGTGCAACCACTTCGCATTCTCCACGTGTGCACATCTTTGGTATCCCTACAGAATTCATTGCCCAAGCAAAGCCCAACGCTATTTTGGCTCAACTCCATCTCGACCCATGCGGCATGGCCACTTCGGTACGCAATGCATTGAAGAGTTGCGCAACTCAATGAACTACGCCGAGAAGTACCAGCGCCTCCAGTGTGAGATGCAAGACAACGGCGTACTTCTCATCACGCTCGATAACCCGGGCAAAATGAATGCCACCGATGCGCAGATGCATTTAGAGATTTCAACTATTTTTCGTGATGTAGATTCCGATCCAAATATCAATGCAGTAGTCGTTACAGGTGCCGGCAAAGCTTTTAGCGCCGGAGGCGAATTGGAGTGGATCAAAGAGCAGGTAGGCAACTACACACAGACAATGCGGGTCATGCGAGAAGCAGGCGAGATTGTTCGTTCAATGATTGACTGCGATACACCCATCATCTCTGCAATTAACGGGGTCGCTGTAGGTGCAGGACTAGCAGTTGCGCTCATGGCCGACATCAGCATCATGAACGAAGACGCACGCATTACCGATGGGCATATTCGACTTGGCGTTGCTGCAGGCGACCATGCGGTAGCCATTTGGCCTCTCTTGTGCGGAATGGCTCAAGCTAAGTACTACCTCCTCACTGCCGATTTCATTGATGGCAAAGAAGCAGCGCGCATTGGACTAGTAACTAAAGCAGTACCGGCCGACGAAGTTCTCTCGACCGCATTAGCCGTTGCACACAAAGTTGCAACCGGCCCCCGCGATGCAGTGCGATTCACAAAGCGCAGCCTCAACCACTGGCTCCGTCAAGCACTACCAAATTTTGAAGCCTCGTTGGCTTATGAAATGTTGAATTTCCTTGGCCCAGACGCACAAGAAGGGCTCTCGGCATTAATTGAGAAGCGTCCAGCTGATTTTCGTAATAGTTTGCCTTCATGAGCGAATACGTCAATATTGCTGCCGAACTCGATTTCGCCCTGCACCTTGCAGACCTTGCAGATGCACATACGTTGTCGCCATTTCACCGGCGTGATTTTTCTGTTGACTGGAAAGAAAATAAAACTGAGGTAACAGAACTCGACCGCGCCACGGAACGTCTCATTGCCGACGAAATAATGCTCCACCGCAAGCCACACGCAATTTTTGGTGAAGAATTTGGCTCAGCGGGTGCTACTTCTGCCCCACTCACTTGGATCATTGACCCCATCGACGGCACCAGCAATTACACGCGCGGTATTCCGGTGTGGGCAACTCTTATTGCGCTTGTAGATGCCAACGACGAACCACTCGTGGCCGTTGTTAGTGCTCCTGCACTTCACTCGCGTTGGTGGGCTGGTCGTGGAATGGGTGCATTCACATCGCGTGGCAAAATACAAGTGAGCAATGTGCGCACGCTTGAAGAGGCTCAGGTAAGTGTCACTTATCATTCCGCATGGGACGACGTTGGCGGAACTCAAAAACTTGTTGAACTTCAACAACGTGCGTATCGCTCACGCGGCTTTGGCGATTTTTGGCAACACATGTTGGTAGCAGAAGGCAATATTGATGCCGCTGTTGACGCAATTGGTTTAGAGGCCTACGACACCGCAGCAGTATGTCTTGTTGTTCGAGAAGCCGGCGGCACGTTCACCGACCGTCTTGGTGCATCCTCTTTTCGCAATGGAAGTGCCGTCACTAGTAACGGCCACTTGCACGCAGAGGTTCTCAATATTATTCGCTGCTGAAACCTGCAGGAAGTCGCCCAATTCCGCCGTCTCTTAAAAGCATTCCCGTCAGCGTTCGCTCGGCATGGTTTGCTCGCCACGTGAGCATCGCTTGCGTTTCGCACAGCACAATTTCAGGGTCATTCGTTGTTGTATGCCACGTTGGGTCTACACCCAACGCAAAACAAAGCCACGAGCCATCGCCAAAGTGCACATAGGCATACTCTCTACTTCTGCGCACTGTGAGATGCGACTGTTCTAGTCGCCGATCGTATGGCCACTTATACGCATCGTGCTCAGGGTGAATGCCAATAAGAATATCGCGCCAATCCCACTCGTAAGTAGCCGCATCGCGCCAACGGTCAGGGATTTCATTATGGAGAAATGATCGCAAAGACATTCCATCACATTGAATAGGAATTGCCTCGCCCATCACTTCACACAGCGTTGGGAAAATATCGATATTTTCAGTGAACTCATTCACCACGTTTCCGTGCGCTGCATTGAATTGAGGCACGCGAACAATGCAGCCAATATGGTAACTCGACTCGAAAAAACCAGCCTTGTTTAAGAGACCTTGATCTCCGAGCTGCTCACCATGATCTGATGCAATAACTACCACCGTATTTTCCCATTCGCCTCGACGCTTTAGTTCATCAAAGATGCGCCCTAGTTGCTCGTCGACGTGAGAAATATTGCCGTAGTACTGAGTCTTCACTTGTTGCATTTCAGAGCGTGTTTGTGGTGCTTTCGTCGCTTCATGCTGCAGAAGTACGTCGTGCAACCAATGCCTATTTTCAGGCACCCCAATTGAGTCTTCACACTCTGCAGGGTCATATGCCTTTGCCCATTCTCCTGCAGCAACAAATGGCGGGTGTGGTCGCAAAAAGGAAAGATGTGCGAACCAGGGCTTCGAAGTGTCTTCACCACTCAGCCAATGCAAAAAATTGTTAGTGAGAAATGTAGTGATGCTGTGCTGCGCAGGTCTCTCGTTTTCACGTGCCAGTTCATAGTAAGTATCGCCAACTTCGTCGTAGCCAAGTTCACTCAACCATTGCAACCAAGCAACAGCGGGCTCGGGAAGATGCAGCACATCTCGAAAACCCGGCAGAATACTTTCATAAGTAAACAATCGTGGGTCATCAACTTGCGTCACTATTCGTGGGTCGACACCTTGGTCTGTGTAGCCAAAAAGTACTGGGTCATAACCTTGTCGGCGTGCGGCTAGCGCAACATTGTCGAACCGGTCATCGAGAGGTGTTCCATTTGCCACCACGCGGTTGCTCATCATGTAGGTGCCCGTATACAAGGCTGCCCGCCCGGGAGAGCACGGGGCTGCTTGTGAATAATGGCGGGCAAAGCGCACTCCGTGAGCAGCAAGCATGTCGAGATGAGGCGTTTTCACCACACCATGCCCAGCACAAGACAGGGAATCGGCCCGAAACTGATCGAGGGTGACGAACAAAATATTTGGACGTTCCATAACTGTCTAAAGTAGTCACATGGGAACCCCAACACGAACTGTGATCCAGAATGCTTACCTCGTAGATGGTTCAGGTTCACCTGCTATGCACGCCGACATCGCTTTTGAAGGAGACTTCATCACCGAGGTCGCAGCGGCCAAGTCGCTTCCCACTCCTTCCACAACACGAGTCATCGATGCTGACGGACGCCTCGTCACTCCAGGTTGGGTCGATATTCATACGCACTACGACGCACAAGCAACTTGGGACCCTTGGCTTACCCCCAGTAGTTGGCACGGCGTCACTTCAGTGGTCATGGGAAATTGCGGCGTAGGTTTTGCACCAGCATCGTCCGATCGACACGACTGGCTCATTGCACTCATGGAAGGTGTTGAAGATATTCCCGGCACCGCCATGACGGAAGGTATTACTTGGGAGTGGACATCTTTTGAGGAATACCTCACTGCACTTGAATCGCACCCACACGTCATCGACTTTGCAGCACAAATTGCCCACGGGCCGCTTCGCGGTTTTGTCATGGGCGATCGTGGCGCACTCAATGAAACTGCTACTGATGACGACATTGCGGAAATGAGCAAGTTAGTAGAAAGCGCATTGCGTGCTGGTGCACTTGGGTTCAGCACAAGTCGTACACCGCTGCATCGCAGCAAAGACGGCGAGCTTGTACCTGGCACAACAGCAAATGAACACGAGCTCCTCGGCATTGCCGATGCAATGAAACGTGTCGGACACGGTGTATTTCAATTTGCACCCGAACACGCCAAGGTTCCTGTTCAAGAGTGGTCGTGGATGCGCAAACTTGCGCAAACTACTGGCGCAACGGTCAGTGTCAATTTGAGCCAGCCAAACGATGGCCCAGAAATTTGGCGCAAAGTATTATCACTTCTCACCGAAGCCCAAAACGATGGCGTGCCTATTGTTGCGCAAGTTGCTGGCCGCACCATTGGCGTACTCATGTGTTTAGAGGGAAGCGCTCACCCACTACTCTTTCACCCTGCTTACAACGAAGTTGCACACCTCCCGCTCGCCGAACGTTGCAAGGCCCTTCAAGACCCCCAACTACGTGAACGCATTATCAATGAAATGCCAAATGACGGAGGCCTCTTTCAAAAAGTAATTCTCGATAATGCTTCACACATGTTTCCCGTCATGACGGCAAACATCGACTACGAACCACTCCCCTCAGCTAGTGCAACAGCAATTGCCAAGAGCACAAATAAAAAAGTAATGGAAATACTTCTTGACCAACTCGTAGCAAACGATGGTCATGGGCTCATATATATGCCCTTCTTTAATTATGCATATGGAGATTTATCGTTTAGTTACGAAGCCCATCAGCACCCTGGCACTCGTATGGGTCTCAGCGATGCCGGTGCACACTGCGGGGCAATATGTGATGGTGGAACGCCTACTTTCATGCTCACCCACTGGGTGCGCGACCGCACTCGTGGTGGAAAACTGCCGTTAGAGCTGGTGGTGCACCGTCAAACTCAACAAACAGCCGCGCTTTACGGGCTCAACGATCGTGGACTCATTGCTGCTGGAAAACGCGCAGACATCAACATCATCGATTTCGAGAAGTTGAATTTTACAATGCCCTACATGGCTTACGATTTGCCAGCACAAGGTCGTCGCTTAGTTCAACAAGCAATTGGTTACAACGCCACTTTTGTTGCCGGAACACAAATTGTCGACTCCGATCAATTCACCGGAGCACTTCCAGGGAACTTAGTTCGCGGGCCACGCTAAACAAGTACGATGGGGCATGGCTAAATGGCGACATGCTCTTGCTCTTGGTATCGGAGTCATTGGAGCAATCGTTGCTCTCGTGTCTGGAGGCAACCCTGCGGCACTCAGTATTGCTCTAGGTGGTGGACTAAGCACCGGTCTTGGCTATTGGATTGGCGCTTTGCTCCATCGCCGACGCGACTCTTGAAGAACTAAACGCCCTGCCACAACAATAAGCAACGTGGCAAACAAAGCATTCGATAACGAGTCAGATAGTCGATCAGAAATCCAGCCGCCCGCAATTGCTGACAAAATACCGCCGGCACCCACAATTGCCGCGGCGCGAATATCGACGTTGCTTGCAGATCTGTTGCGCAACGTACCAGTAATTGCCGTAGGAATGATGACGGCTAACGAAGTGCCTTTGGCAATGACGTTGGGCAAACCAAGCAACACCATCATGGCAGGAATCATTACTACTCCTCCGCCCACTCCCAACAGACCAGCTAACACTCCAGTAACAACACCCACAGCTACAAGTGCAATGCACATGAGAAGAGTTAATTGGTCACGTCCGGAACCAGAAGTACTCCAATACAAACGCACAGCTGAAACAATTAATAACGATGCAAAACCCATGCTTAAAATTTCATGCTTAACAGTCTTTAAAAGTTTTGTTCCGAGAAACGCCCCCGCCACTGCTCCTATTGCTAGAAACAATGCAACTGACCAATCAACATGACCGTGTACCCAATAGGTCGCCAAACTAGAAACCGAAATAGGCAGCACCGCCGCAAGAGATGTTCCGTGCGCACGACGTTGATCCATTTTTACAAAAAATACCAACCCGGGCACAATAAGAATTCCGCCGCCCACCCCAAAAATGCCCGACAAGAGGCCAGCGGCAAGCCCAACGAGAACAATGACCCCGAATCTTCCTTGCTCAGGCGTCTTTTCTGCGGATGAATTCACTTCCAAACGCTTGCGAATAATTCTGGATATTCATTGATGTGCTTCACATTGAGTGGTCGCGGAAGGCTGACAATGGCAAGACCCACTCCTGCATCTTCATAGGCAAGAGCTCGCTCAATTGCTTCCGATTCACTCATCCGGTCTACCCATAGTTGAGTGGATATACGAATGGTAGAAATATCGCGCCCAATTTCGTCACAACATTCCTTGAGTCGGGCGACGGATTTCTTCAAATCACCGAGTGGATCTTCGCTGTTACCTGGGAAGTTCCAGTGATCTGCATACCGCGCAACAAGTGGCAACGTACGTTTCATACCGCCCCCACCAATGAGTACAGGTGGCATCGGTTGTTGAATGGGTTTTGGTTCGCAATATGCATCGGTGAGCGTGAAATATTTACCTGTGAAAGTGCTTTGCTTCTGTGTCAGCATCAGTTTGATCACTTCAAGGCCTTCAGCAAAACGATCGAATCTTTCGGTCATCGTTCCGAGTTCTATTCCGTAAGCGTTGCACTCGTCTTCATTCCATGCAGCACCGACACCGAACTCCAAACGACCACCGCTTGTGTGGTCGAGTGTTGCAGCCATATTTGCCAGCACCGCTGGGTGGCGATACACCATGCCAGTCACCATTACTCCGCCGCGCAGCCGCTGAGTGGCTTGCAACAATGCGGTGAGGGTAATCCAACCTTCCATACACGGGCCCGAACGATCGCCCGTAAAAATAGGCTCAAAGTGGTCGAATGTCCAGCCGCTTTCCCAAAAAGGAATGGCGTCAGCCGCGGTCCATATGTTGAGCATTTCCTGCCAGGTGCAAACCTGTGGTGCTGTCGCAAATGCAAACTTCATTTTTCCTCCATCTCGCTTCGTTCACCTTATGCCACTGCTCCACACCGCACAGAACTACTCTGGCTCCATGGCTGATGACAGTTCTGCTCTGCGTCAAAAAATTCGCGCCATATTGGAACGAGCAAATCACCCCAATACTCCACAAGCTGAGGCCGAAACAGCGCTCACATTGGCATTTCGCCTGATGCAAAAGCACAATATTTCGGAATCTGATTTCATTTCCGACAATGCAGGCAATCGCCATCGCTCAATCACTTCTCAACGATTTCTACTTGCTGGCCCTTATCGCGTTCGCCGCGGGGCGCTTTTACATGTCATTTCACTTGCAGTGAACTGCGCTTCGTACCGCGACATGATGGACACAGCGCCGAACACTGTCACCATGGTCGCATTTGGATCTCCTCATGATCTCTATTCACTTGAGGTTCTCTTCACAACAGCCGAGCTGCTTGCGTTACGTACCATGCCACAAGGAGACCGCCGATTCCGCACCTCGTGGTGGCAAGGTTTTACCGTTGGTGTAGACAAAAAACTGAAAAAAGAAAACTCATCGCTGATACGAGAAGCTCCAGGTGCCGGGCTCGTTTTGGTGGAGCAAGCAAAACGAGCTGACGCAGAAATGCGATTATCTACTCCCCATTTACGGAGTTCCTCAACCACCTACTCTTCTGATGGTGACGCATTTTCTGCCGGCAAATCAGCAGGGGCTCAGTTCAGCAGTTCGAAAAATCATCTCAGCTCGTTCCCCCGTGCACTCGGAAGAGGAAAAAACTCCCCATGAGCGACCCAACAGAGATTGCGCTCACATACGAAGTAGAGCAGAAATTTGCCGAAGCCATGCCAACACGTGTGCTGCTCGTACCAGAAGCGAATAAATGGTTGCTCGATATTTGCGAACAAGAAGATATTGACCCTCCACGCATTGAGTCACACGCTCTTCCGCCACATATTGAAGCGGTAGCTGTTGGTGAGTACTGGTGCATTCTGGTGAACGGGGTTGCTCCCACTCAACACACTATTTTGCACGAACTTGCACATCTCTCTTGTGCAAATAAAGGTCACGGCAAAGAGTTCCGCACGCAGCTGGTTTCCTATGTGCGTAGATACGTCTCACTCGAGCACGCCGCGCATCTACATTCTCTTTTTACAAATGCTCAACTGAGTGTTGAACCATTTTCCGCCACTCGCTAATCGAGTTTGCTACCCACAACACTCACAAAGCTCACACATGCTCCGGGAGCACCGCCCAAGTTGTGCGTGAGTGCTTTTGTTTTCACAGAGTCTTTCTGGCCAACACCTGGAATTTGACGAGCACCAGCTTCGCCTCGCAATTGTGTCCAGCACTCAAAAAGCATGCGTAAGCCAGAGGCCCCAATGGGGTGACCAAACGACTTCAATCCACCATCGGGGTTCACAGGCAGTTCGCCATCGAGGTCATAGGTTCCTGCAAGCACTTCTTTCCATGCCGTACCGCGCTCGGCGAAACCGAGGTCTTCCATGAGCACGAGTTCAGTTGGGGTAAAGCAGTCGTGCACTTCTGCCATTGCCAACTCTGCACGTGGATCTGTAATTCCAGCCTGTTTATACGCATCGGTGGCACTGTGTACCACTTCGTCAAACGTGGTGTAGTCATAGGAAGGGTCAATAGGACCAGCAGCTGGCCCCGCCACGAACGACAGTGCTTTTACATAGATTGGTCGGTCGGTGTATTTATGCGCATCTTCTACACGCACAATAATTGCCGCCGCAGAGCCATCGCTCACTCCGCTGCAATCGAAAATGCCGAGCTGACCAGCAATGAGCGGAGAAGCTGCAATGGTTTCCTTCGACACTTCTTTTTTAAATTGAGCTCGCGAGTTCAACGCGCCATTACGGTGGTTTTTCCATGCAATACGAGTGAGTACGTCTTTCAATTCTGCTTCATCTACACCGTATTTGTTTGCATACGCAGGAGCTAACAATGAGAAGCTTGCAGGTGCAGTGACCGTTGCTTGGGTGCCATCACCCGCAGGTGCACTTACTACCAAGCCGGAGTAACCAGAATCTTTGAGCTTCTCCACACCAATTGCCATGACAACGTCGTAGGCGCCAGATGCAACGGCATAACACGCATTACGAAATGCTTCACTGCCTGTTGCACAATAATTTTCTACGTGTGTAACTGGTTTGTGTTGAATCTTCAATGGCCTGCTGAGCGTGAGCCCAGATAAACCAGAGCCCATTGTTCCTAACCAAAATGCATCTACATCGTCGAGGGTAATTCCTGCATTAGCCAATGCAGCACTCGATGAGTCGATGAGCAGGTCGTCGGTGCTCTTGTTCCAATGCTCACCAAAGTTGGTGCAACCCATTCCGATAATTGCTACTTTGTCGCGAATTCCATGACTTGCCATATGTCCCCCGATTTATTTCACGCCTGTACGTACAGGCTTTGCTTTCCAAAAATAGTTATGAATTCCATCTTGCGTATAGAGCCTGCGAAACGACATTTCAACCCTGTCGCCAATTTTCACGGTTGCTGGGTCGACGTCGGTCAGTTCACATTGGAAGCGCCCACCACCGTCGAAGTCGATAACCGCTGCAACAACCGGCGGGCTCATACTGAACGCTAAATGGTCGACCGTATAGGTAGCAATGGTTGCGCGAATATCTGCCAGCCGTACCATCTCCATTTTATCGATGCTGCCCGACTGCAAACTGACGCGTGATGGGGGCAAATAGATGAATCCGCTTTCATCGCGACTTCCATACAAACCATATTTCCATGCGGCAGTGCGCAAGCTTGGTGGGCCAGCCGGGCGATCGGGTTCTGGGCGACGAGGTGGTTCACGATGCAAGAACCCGCGCCATGTAAGAAACTGCGCATACGACAAGTCATTGCGACCAGCAGCAATTTGAGCTTGCACGGTGAGTGAACTGTCTTGTTGCTTTTGATGAGCG
>JBAXNF010000057.1:0-10455 GCA_037133935.1 bacterium | reverse complement strand
GCACCATCACTTGTAACGGATGCATCTCGCCTGCGTACATGAGGCGGTGCAGCACCTTCAGTGCTTCTCCGGTGTTACCTGTATCGATTGCGTCGGTGAGATGCCATGGCGCAGTAGAACCCGACTCGCCGAGAAAAATAATGACATCGTCGTAGGAAAGCTTTTTGTCTGTTCCATAAGTGGAGAGCAGAGTGTCGATAACGCCTGGGAAGCGGCCAGTGTCGTTGCCCAAGGTTTCATTGATGGCTGAAATGGCGTGAGGGTCGAGACGCAAACCGGCGAGTTCTAATTGTTCACGAAACCACAGTTCTCGCTCTTTGGGCTTTTGAGAAACCGTGGTTGTAACTGTGGACCCACCTGCTTTTTTGATGGCGTCGAGAACAGACTTCGCAACGGCGCCTGTTGCAGTGAAAATAATATCGGTAGCAGCAACGGGGCTGGCAAGATACGCAACTAGAGGTTGCAACCCGTCGACTTTTGGCACATTGATGTGGCGTAGTACCACAACACGACGCTCGGTAAATAGGGCCAAGGTGTTTGCGGCATCGACTGCTGCACGTACTGCGGCATCGACCTCTTCCACCGTCGATTTTTCTGCGTCGTAGTCGTCGAGCATGAGCGACCTGTCGCCATCGCCAATGAGTTCATGTACGCGTGTGCCAAGTTCTTCCAATACAAGCGATTCATCGTCGCCGGTAATGAGATAAATCGTCACCCCCCTAGTGTCGCACAGCGCTGTCCGATGACCGCCACCCACCACACCCAGCGCACTCCAAAGCGCATCGGGAGCATGACCACATCACCCAACCCCGTGCCAATAACCCCTGCGAAAAGACACAACGGAAGCCCCACCAACATGACAACGCCAGCAACTGGCACCGCAAAAAGATTGGTGATGAGACCAATGGGGCTGAGGCGCCCAAAGACCAAGTAGAGGGGCAACGCAGTTCCTATTTGAGCTGCTGTCGTTGTTGCAAGTGGTAGCGCAACGAGGTTTGGCATTCGGCACTTACGCAACATGCGCTGAAGCGGTGCAGTGAGAACAATGAGACCCGCTGTTGCGCCAGACGACATCCAAAAGCCCACTTGCCACATCAACATGGGGTCAATAACAACAAGCCCCGCAACGCACAGCGCGAGCACCACTAAAGATTTTACTTTCCAGCCTGCAGTAAAGCAGAGCACCGTAATAGCTGCCATTGATGCGGCGCGGAGCACCGATGGTTCTGCACGCGTGAGCACAGTGAACCACGCCAATACAGAAAGTGTTGCAACAAGCCGTGTGCGAGGTCGCATTCGCGTCAGCAGCGGCGCAGCACCCGCTAACACAAATGCAATGTTTTGACCCGATACAGCTGTGAGATGCGACAGCCCCGAGTCGCGAAAGGCACTGATCATTGCACGTGGCTGATTGCGATCATCACCAATAACGAGACCCAAAAAGAGTGCTGCTTCATTGGCCGGCAAACGCGATGCACCAAAAGCAAGTAAACGGCGAATGCGATTAGTCGCTCGAGTGAAAGCAGACCCATCGCTCCATGTTGATGCCACTTTCACATTCGACAGTTGCCCAACAATGTGCTGTGTTGCACGACGATGATTTTGTGATGGCGAAACTTCACCACGTTCGCCAGAGAGATGCACCGACTCGCCCGCTAAATGCTGAGCTACTCGCCGTGCGCTACCCCCATACAGAGTGGCCTGGTATCGCCAACCTTGCAGTATGAACACTGCTCGCACTGCAGAACTACGACTCTCAGCATTTACCAATACTGGGTCTGTTACCAAAGTGGCGACTCCAGCAAAACTCCCCATTGGGGCTTGTTCCACTTTCTTCCACTCCACCTGACAACGCAGTACGAGGAACACCACAAACACGCTGCAGGCGAGTACGACGAGCAAAACACGATGAAACCACCATTGGGCCGTGTGGGTCTCGTACGATTGTCCCATGAGCACACCTGAACTACGCACGAAGCGTCCGCGCATCGTGCCCGACGGCATTGTTGCTCACAAGCGTGACCTCGCCCAACGCGGTGGCTTCACTGCAGTAGGCATTGCTGCTGTTGTGTCGCTCATTGGTGCCATCGTTCTTGCTCTCACCAGTAGTGCATTTTTTGGAGCCATCGGCTTCATCGCAATTACTTGCGGGGTGCCGCTGCTCCCTATGGTTGGTCTTCCTGCTCGCACCGGTGCTATGCGTTGGCTTATTGCCATTGTGGGAAGTGCCGCTATTTGGTGGTGGGTGGGGCAACTCTCTGCTGCACGCGTGCGCAAACTTGCTGTTGCCAGTTGGGCCGATTGGGCAAAAGAGTTCGGCTTATATGCAGCAGCACTTGTGATTGGCGTTATTTTTGCTTTGCTCATTGCCGCAAAGTCTTTGGGTGCCTTGTAATTTCTACAACGCAACAAAGGGTTTCATTGCCGCAAGTTTCCCGTCGCCAATTCCGGGCACCTTCAAAAGATCTTCTGCTTTGCTAAATGGCCCATTCTTTGTGCGAAAGGAAACAATTGCTTTCGCAGTAGATGGCCCCACACTTGGCAATGCTTCCAATTCGAGGGCAGTAGCCGTGTTGATGTTGATGAAAGCACTTTTGATTGATGTTGGCGTTGCGCCAACTGTTCCCGCAGCACTTGTTGATGACGGCGAACCCACGGCTGCTGGCGGTTTTCTTCGCACAGCAACCGTGGTGTGAGGCTTCTGGCTTGAGCGCGCAGGAATGTATACCTGCTCGGCATCGAGCAACGGAAGCGCCAAGTTCACTGCTGCAGTATCGGCACTTGGGGTCACACCACCTGCCGCATTCACCGCGTCAATGACTCGTGCATTGGGTTTCAATCGATATACACCTGGCTTCTTTACTGAGCCCGCAACATGAACAATGACTTCACGAGTACTGAGCGTGTTTATTTCCACCAGCGATGAAATTGGCCCCTCGCCGACAACGGTTGTCAATGGTGAACTGCTCACACTAGAAGCACTCACGAAGGGCAATGAGTTTTCTAACGGTGGTGCAGGTGCTCGCAGCAACCACCATGCGCCCACACACACCACCGCCACAGACCCTGCAGTGGCGAATGCCCGTGCTGGGCCGTACCACTTAATGAAGTGGGAACACTTTTCTTCAAGACGTTTGAGGTATTTCATACCTTCGTGTGTGCATTACCCACCCGAACGTGGCAACTACTTAAAAAAGAGCAGCGGTGAGTTGCCTGCGGTACTTCGCAGTGCGTGGGTCGTCGGGGCCCATTGTTTCTAAAATGTCTACATATTTCTGCCGCGCTGCTTCATCGGCTTTGACCGTTGCAAGTAGGGAAACAAGTTGAGTATCGAAATCGTCAACAGGGTCGAGAGCCAAACGAGCAGATGCGGCAACTTTGCGCACGTCTTCGTTTTCAGGTACACGTGCCAACAATTGCAAAGCTTCAGTGCTGCGATCGGTGCGCACCATGATGCGTGCCATAGCAACAACTGCTTCACTGTTTCCGGGCTCAATGGACAATGCAACGCGCAGGCTTTCTTCGTCGCCCGCATCGAGCAGACCGCGCATCATTTGGCTCTCTGGCGAAGGTAAAAGCACATCAATAAATTTCTGCACTACTTCTTCTGGTTGCGCACCCATGAAACCATCGAAAACCTTGCCGTCTTTCAATGCGTATAAAGCCGGCACCGACTGCAATTGGAAAGCCTGGGCAATTTGTGGGTTTTCATCTACGTTGACGCGCACCAAATGCACTTGGCCTTGCGTGGCAGCAACCACTTTTTCCACCATGGCGCTAAAGGGCGGGCATGCTGGCGACCGTGGAGACCAGAGGTCGACCACAACAGGAATAGTGGCCGAGCGCTCGAGCACTTCGGCTTGAAATGTGGCCTCGGTGACTTCAATTGCCATATATATGACGCTATCGGCATCCGCATACGTCGCATCACGCCCCGAGTGACTAGTTTTCATAGCGCATGGATAATGAATTGCCCACTGGGCTCACCCCGGAAATTGTCGCTTGGTTTGCCGCAAATATTGATGGCGTCACCGCTCCCTTTCATTTCGAGATGATTGCGGGTGGACACTCGAATCTCACCTTTGGCGTCACCGACGCAAACGGCAAACGGTACGTATTGCGCCGCCCGCCACTTGGCCACATGCTCGCGAGCGCTCACGACATGGGCCGCGAATACAAAATTATTGCAGCACTCAGCAAGAGCAATGTTCCCGTTGCTCCAGCACTCGGGTTTTGCACCGACCCCGCAGTAAGTGAAGCACCGTTTTATGTGATGGATTTTGTAGAGGGCCACATTGTTCGTGAGCCTGAAACTGCAGCACAGGTATTTACGGTTGAAGCCCGCCGCCACGCCAGCGAGTCGCTCGTCGACACCATGGCCGCTATTCACGCCACCAACCTTGTTGATGTTGGTCTCGACAACCTCGGTAAGCACGAGGGTTACATTGAACGACAACTGAAGCGCTGGTACGGGCAATGGAATGCCCAAAAGACCCGCGAACTTCCAACAATCGACCGCGTGCACGATGAATTACTCAAACGCATTCCACCACAAGGTCCTGCCACTTTGGTGCATGGCGACTATCGCCTCGACAACTGCATGATGAGCAGTAGCGGAGACGTTGTAGCAGTTCTCGACTGGGAAATTTGCACGCTTGGCGACCCACTCGCCGATCTCGGTTTGCTCATGGTGTATTGGACGGGCCCCGGAGATGACCCAAGTGCGTGGGCAGGCCAATCAACAACCATTGAAGGGTTTTACAATCGCGCCGACCTTGCAACTCGCTATGCACAAGTTTCCGGCAGAGACGTTTCACATATCGACTTTTACGTGGCCTTCGCCTTTTGGAAACTCGCCTGCATCCTGGAAGGCGTATATGCCCGCTACTTAGGTGGCGCACTAGGTGAACGCAGCGCTGAAGAACTTGAGCCCTATGACCAACAAATACTTGCAGCGGCTGCAAATGCAGAAATGATTTTGGAGACCTTGAAGTGAGACCACCTCTACGCATCGACGGTGAATTGCCCACACTGCAGGAACCTGTTCTTATTGTGATGCTCACTGGCTGGATCGACGCTTCCGCCGCAGCATATGGAGCAATGGAGGCCATTAAAAAAGGCACTGATGCGAAACGCATTGTTACCTTTGACCCCGACAGCTTCATTGATTACCGCGCACGACGGCCCCTGATGGAATTACGTGACGGGAAGAGCAACAAACTTGTGTGGTCGGCGCCCGAAATGTACGCAGGCAAAGACGACAACGATAGAGATGTGCTCATTTTGTGCGGGCCAGAACCCGATACTGCGTGGTTGTATTTCGCCGATGTCGTGGGCGACCTCTGCCTCAAGCTTGGCGTTGTAAAAATGTTTGGCATTGGTGCATACCCATTTGCTGCACCTCACACACGGCCGCCACAGTTGTCGTGCACTTCCCCATCAGAGGTTGCACTTGCAGAAGTTCCTTTCATCAAAAGTTCTGCCGACGTTCCTGCGGGCATGGAATCGGTATTGGAACATGCATTGCAAGAACGAGGCATTCAAGCACTCGGCCTATGGGGTCAGGTACCGCATTATGTTGCAGCCATGCCCTACCCCGCTGCTTCTGCTGCTCTTGTAGGTGCTGTGCAAATGGTTGCCGGACTTTCCATTGATGTTGCCGACCTTCGCGCAGAAGCAGTGCTGCAACGTGAGCGCATCGACAAATTGGTGTCGGGCAATGCTGAACACTTGCAAATGGTGCAGCAACTTGAAGCTGCTTTTGACGAAGCGGTCTCAGCTGGAAACATCATTGCCGATTCACATTCGCCAGCCTCTGGTGAAGCCATTGCCGACGAAATTGAATCTTTTCTGAGGGAACAAAACGATTTAGGTAATTGATACATCACACATTGGGGGAACAATGACTATAAGCAACGACATTTCGCAACTGCTCTCACTTCAGGGGAAGCACGCAGTGGTGACCGGCGCCGCAACTGGCATTGGTGAAGGTATTGCAGAAGTATTTGCCGCAGCTGGTGCAATGGTGACCGTTGCTGACCGCGATGGCGTTGGGGCACAACGTGTTGCATCGGCAATTGGTGGTCGCGCGGTGCAGGTTGACCTCACGAGTGAAAATGAAGTTCTTGATCTTATTAACGGCATGGCGCAAGTCGACATTGTGGTGAATAATGCGGGCAGCTACTTCGATGTGGGGCCGATTCTTGACCAAAGTATTGAAAGTTGGCGCCGTGCAATGGACAACAACCTCACCACGTGTTACCTGGTGAGTAGAGCTGCTGCGCGACGCATGATTGATGCCGGTAACGGTGGCTCCATTGTCAACATTTCTTCTGTCGACGGGCTTCTTCCGTGCATGGGAACCGGGTATGACACTGCTAAAGCTGCTGTTATTCAGTTCTCTCGTTCGCTCGCTGTAGACCTTGCACCGCACAATATTCGCGTGAACAACATTGCTCCTGGCCACATCATGGTGGAAACATTGCGGAAAATGAAAGACGGAGAAATACCTGCTTTGTGGCCACAAAAGCATGAAAAGACTGGCCTCATGAACGACCTCACCAAGGCTCGTTCGGCAAATATTCCCCTCGGCCATTCGGGCGTGCCCAGCGATATTGGCAATGCAGCCCTTTTCCTTGCCAGTGAAGCCGCCACCTACATCACCGGCGTTACCTTGCCTGTTGATGGCGGTTGGTTGCTCATCTGATTTCACCGTCATCTATAGTTTTCTCAGTCACAACGTGAATGGGGAAATATGAAAGTAGATGGCGGAATTGCACTCGACCTACACCAATCGGTGCAGTCAGCAAAAGATGCAGAAGCAGCTGGTTATTCCGGTGCGTGGACGGCAGAAACCAACCATGACCCGTTCTTCCCACTTCTTCTTGCTGCAGAACACACCTCGCAAATAGAACTTGGTACCTCTATTGCCGTCGCATTTGCGCGCAACCCAATGACCCTTGCCAACATTGGTTGGGACCTTCAGTCGTATTCTCGCGGGCGATTCGTTTTGGGCCTCGGTAGCCAAATTAAACCACACATCACTAAGCGATTCAGCATGGAGTGGACCCACCCAGCAGCACGCATGCGCGAAATGGTGTTGGCTATTCGAGCCATCTGGGACACATGGCAAAACGGAACCAAGTTGGAATTTCGCGGTGAGTTTTACACGCACACCCTCATGACCCCATTCTTCACACCGAACCCCAACGATATTTCTGAGTATGGGGTGCCGAAAATTTTCTTAGCCGGCGTGGGTGAACTCATGACCGAAGTTGCTGGCGAAGTGTGTGACGGCTTTATTTGTCACGGCTTTACAACCGAAAAGTATTTGCGAGAAGTCACTCTTCCTGCTCTTGCTCGTGGGCGCGCAAAGGCCGGCAAAACAATGGAAGGCTTCGAAATTGTCGGGCCATCATTCGTTGTGACTGGGAGCAACGATGAAGAGTTGGAAGCAGCATCTATTGGCACACGCCAGCAAATTGCCTTCTACGGCTCAACGCCGGCGTACCGCGGAGTGCTCGACATTCACGGGTGGGGTGGCCTTCAAGACGAACTCAACACGCTCTCAAAAGCTGGCAAATGGGTCGAGATGGGAAATGTCATCAACGACGAAATTCTCAACACCTTTGCTGTTGTGGGCAAGCCCGAAACCATTGCCAGCGAGCTTGGCCGCCGATACAGCGACGTCATTCAGCGCATTAGTTTTTACGCGCCGTACAAGAGTGACCCAGAACGCTGGAGTCAGGTGATTGCCGACTTGAAGTCGGCCTAACCGCTAGTTGAAGTTCGGCATTGAGCGAATGGAGCGCTTGAGTTCTGCCATACCTGTTGAGGTGGCAATGAGCTCAATGGCGTCCCACAGTTTCAATGCGGCATCGCCACGAGGAATCTCAGAGATGACCGGACCAAAGAAACTGCCTTCGTTTTCCTGACCAGGTTTGAAGGTAAGTATGGGTGTTCCTACACCTTTGCCTGTGCGCGAGAAGGCCAAATTGGTTTCTTCTCGAATGATTGCATCGAACTCTTCGTTGTCGGCGCCCTTGGCCCAATCGACATTGAGGTTGGCGCGACTTAACGCATCGACGAGGAAGAACGTGGGGTTGTTCATCATTTCATCGTGCTGCTTGTTGTTGTGCAATGAGGTTCCTACTGCGGTATACAACTTGCCAACTGCTTCATTGCCTTCTTCTGCGCGGGCCAACGCCGCTGCTCGCATGATTTGTGTGCCTACAAAATGCGACTGACGGTGCACTTCGGTGGACTCGGTATAGCCAATTTCTTCGTTGATCATGCGCAATGAAATGAAGCGCCATGTGACGTCGTAAGAACGCAACTTCTGCACTTCATCAACCCAACGTGAGGTGATCCATGCCCATGGACAAATGGGGTCGAAGAAAAATTCGAGATCGGCCATGAGTTATACCCTTTCGATAAGACGTTCTTCAAAGGTTTCAATGAGGTCGCCTGGTTTCAAGTCTTGGAAGTCAGACAAACCTATACCGCATTCAAAGCCCTCTCGAACTTCGCGTGCATCTTCTTTGAATCTGCGCAAGGAAGTAATAGAACCCTTCCAAATGATGACACCATCGCGCAAGAAGCGCACTTTGGTGCCACGAGTGATGACGCCTGTGCGAACAAGGCAACCGGCAATTCCGCCAAGTTTTGGCACGCGGAATACTTCGCGTACTTCGGCTTCACCAGTTACTACTTCTTCATACTCAGGAGCAAGCATGCCAATAAGTGCACGCTCGATATCTTCCAACAACTTGTAGATAATTTCGTAGGTGCGAATTTCTACTTTTTCGGCCTCAGCAAGGTCGCGTACTTTGCGGTCTGGTCGCACGTTGAAACCAATAAGGGTTGCATTTGTTGCCGCTGCAAGAGTGATGTCGTTTTCAGTAATTGCACCAACACCACGATGGACGAACGCTGGCTTTACTTCTGGACGCTCAAGTTTGCGCAAACTTTCGGTGAGCGCTTCGAGCGAACCGTGCATGTCGGCCTTGATAATAAGGTTCAACGTGGCAACTTCACCAGCTTGAATTTGGCTAAAGATGTCTTCCAAACGCACTCCACGCTGCACACGAGCATCGCCGCGTTGGCTGAGTGCGCGATAACGCATTTCACGCGACTCGCCCACTGTGCGAGCCGTTTTTTCATTCGGAGCACAACGGAATTCATCGCCAGCATTTGGCGTGATGGACAAACCAAGTACCTGCACCGGCGTTGACGGGCCAGCTTCTTTTACTTGCTCGCCACGATCGTTAATGAGAGCGCGTACCTTGCCCCATGCAGCACCAGCAACAATGGGGTCTCCCACTTTGAGCGTGCCTTTGTCGACCAGCACTGTGGCAACAGGGCCTCGACCAATGTCGAGTTTGGCCTCAAGCACAACGCCTTTTGCGCGGCCTGTGGGGTTCACTGTGAGTTCTTCAAGTTCCGCAACGGCGTTCAATTGCTCGAGAAGATCGTCGACACCAAGATTTTGTTGAGCAGACATTTCTACAACAATGGTGTCGCCGCCCCATGCTTCAGGTACAAGTTCGTACTCTGCGAGCTGAGTGAGAACACGCTGTGGGTCGGCGTTGTCTTTATCGATCTTGTTGACGGCAACGATGATGGGAACATCGGCCGCACGTGCGTGGTTGATGGCCTCAATAGTTTGTGGCATTACACCGTCGTCGGCAGCTACTACAAGAACAACAATGTCGGTGACCTGTGCGCCACGCGCACGCATTTTGCTAAAGGCAGCGTGACCAGGGGTGTCGATGAAAGTGATGGACTTGCCATCTTTCATTACTTGGTAAGCACCAATGTGCTGCGTAATACCACCGGCTTCGCCAGCAACAACGTTTGCTGAACGAATGCGGTCGAGAAGAGTGGTCTTACCGTGGTCTACGTGACCCATGACGGTAACAACCGGTGAACGCTCTACTTGAGCGTCTGGGTCGTCATCGTCGGAGTCGTCGAAGAGCGCCTGTAATTCCATTTCTTCTTGTTGACCTGGGTCAACCAAAAGAATTTCTGCACCTACTTCAAGTGCAAAGAGTTCCATCTGATCATCGGAAAGACTCATGGTGGCAGTCACCATTTCGCCATGCTCTAACAAATAACGAACAACGTCGGCTGCAGTGCGATTCAGTTTTGGCGCAAACTCTTGCGCCGATACTCCACGCTCAATGATGACGGTACCTTCTGGTACAGGAGCACCACTTGAGGTGTAGTTGGTCATTGATTGCGGCTGCAACTCGTCCATGTCGCGACGACGACGACCACGCGACTTCTTACGTGGTGCACGACGCTGACCATTCGGGCGATTACCGCCACCACCGCCAGGACGAGGGCCTCCGCCTCCGCCACCGCCGCCAGGGGCACCAGCACCGCCAGCACCAGCGCCAGCTGGTCGAGGACCACCTGCACCAGCAAAGCCAGGACGACCAGGGCCACCTGCAC
>JBAXNF010000056.1:0-10582 GCA_037133935.1 bacterium | reverse complement strand
GCGGAACAAGGTAAGAGCAGAGTGAATAGGTGCATACGCCGATGGACCTACAAAACAAATGGTGGTCATCTTGTACGGGAATGGAACTGCGGCTAACCCAAGGTCGGCATTCGATGCATGCGGGAAATCGCCTGGGCAAATACTGCTACCCACTTCAATAAGTTGGTCGAGGTCGGCATCAGTACCAGTGCCTTCAACAACACGCGTCAAAATACGCTCGAGCCAAGTTCCACCTTCGCGACAAGGTGTGCATTTGCCACATGATTCATGTGCATAAAAACGCGTGAGCGTTAATGCGGCAGCGGGAATGTCGGTGGTTTCGTCCATCACCATAATTGCGCCGGAGCCCAGCATTGAACCTGCAGGGCCTACTTGACTTGCTTCAAAGGGCAAGTCGAGTTGATCGGGTGTGAACCATGGAGCAGAACCACCGCCTGGCACAAAAGCTTTCAACTGATTGTCATTACGAATGCCACCACAGAATTCTTCTCCGTACAAAAGATCTCTGAATGTAGTAACACCGTTAATGATTTCAAAAACGCCGGGTCGCTTCACATGTCCGGAAACTGCAACCATGCGTGTGCCTGGTGAAGTTTTCGTACCAATTGCTGTGTACGCATCTGAACCATTGCACAAGAGCCACGGCAAGTTGGCGAGCGTTTCCACATTGTTCACAATGGTGGGCTGGCCATACAGACCGTTAGCCGCTGGGAAAAATGGCGGCTTCAACCGAGGCATGCCGCGGTTGCCTTCGAGGCTTTCAATGAGTGCGGTTTCTTCTCCAACTACATATGCGCCTGCACCCCAGTGCAAGACAATGTCGACAGAGAATTTTGTTCCCAAAATATTTTTGCCAATAAAGCCTGCGGCATAGGCCTCGTTTAACGCTGTAGCCACACGTTCTTGGGCCAAAGCCATTTCACCACGTATATAGAGGAAACAACGTGACAACCCTGCGGCGTAGCACGCAATGAGGCAGCCCTCAATAAGTTGATGCGGATCGCGCTCCATGAGCAATCGATCTTTGTACGTGCCGGGTTCGCTTTCATCGCCGTTCACTACTAAATATCGTGGCCACACTTCTTGTGGAGTCAGACCCCACTTCGTGCCAGCAGGGAATCCGGCGCCACCACGACCAAGAACTGTTGCGTTCTTTACTTCGTCGTGCACACTGGCTGCAGGTTGCGACAAAGCTGCTCGTAAACCTGCATAGCCGTTGGTCGCTAAATAGCGTTCAATGGTGTACGAGTCGGCAAATTCAAAACGTGAAGTAACAATTTTCGGACGATCGCCAGCCACAAAACCAGGAGCATGCGCATAGGTATTGGTCATAATGCAGACTTTCCATCTAGCCATTCAGGCGATTCGTTTACTTTTTCAGGAGCCACTGCTCCAACACCACGCTCCGCAGGAATGCGCTGACGCACCGTTGCCAAAACTCCGTGAGAGGGAATTTCATCAGCAAGTTTTCCTGCTGCAAGGTCGTCAATGAGTGTGTCGAGTTCTGTAGGAGTCATTTTGAATCGGTACCGATAGTTCACCTGCAAGCACGGAGCTTCAGTACAGGCCGCTTGGCATTCAGCGTGTTCCAAAGTAATGAGACCATCGGAAGTAGTGCTTCCTGCCTTGATGCCAAGTCGCTTCTCGGCATGATGCATGAGTTCCTCGGAGCCCATGAGCGCACACGACATAGTGCCGCAAATATTGAGGAGATACTTCCCTACTGGTTCAAACTTGAACATCTCGTAGAACGAAGCCGTTCCAAATACTTCTGCAGGTGTTACTCCCACAAGTTCAGCAATGTGCTTCATGGAATCTTGTGCCACATAACCGTCTTGCTCTTGAGCAAGATGCAAAATAGGAATGAGTGCAGACTTCGGACGTGGGTAACGTCCAATAATTTCATATGCAATTGCAACATTTGCATCGGTGAGGCGGCTCATCGGTCGACTTCTCCCAACACTGGGTCTATAGAAGAAATAACAGCCACTGCATCGGCAATAAGGCCGTCGCGCATCATGTGTGGCAGCGCTTGAATATTGACAAACGATGGAGCACGCATATGCAATCGATATGGTTTTGGCGAGCCGTCACTAACGATATAACAACCAATTTCGCCACGTGGACTTTCAATGCCTACATACACTTCACCTTCAGGCACTTTGAAACCTTCGGTGAATATTTTGAAGTGGTGAATAAGGGCTTCCATTGACTCATCAATGCGAGCACGTGGTGGTGGAGTCACTTTTTTATCTTGAATGCGATAGTCACCCGACGGCATCTTGTCGAGAACTTGATACACAATCTTCATTGACTCACGAATTTCATTCAGGCGAATTGCATAGCGGTCGAATGAATCTCCATACGAACCAACAATGACGTCGAATTCGACTTCTTTGTATTTCAGATACGGAAGATCACGGCGCAGGTCCCAGGCAACACCAGTGGAACGCAAGATTGGCCCTGATGTGCCGAGGGCAACTGCTTCTTCTGCAGTAATGACACCAACACCTTGTAGACGCTCACGCCAGATGGGTTGGTTGGTCATGAGGATGTCGTACTCGGCCAAACGTGACGGCAATCCTTCCAAGATGGTGAGCACGTCGTCTCGCCAACCGGCCGGCAGGTCTGCAGCAAGGCCACCAGGACGAATGAAGTTATGGTTCATGCGCAGGCCCGTTACTTTTTGGAAAAACCGCAACACTTCTTCACGTTCACGCCAACCATAAATCATCATGGAAACGGCTCCCATGTCCATGCCGTTTGTGGCCATGAACAGAAGGTGGCTACTCATGCGATTGAGTTCAGATAACAACATGCGCATCCACGTAGCACGTTCTGGAATATCGCCATCAATTCCCAAAAGTTTTTCTACTGCAAGGGAGAATACCAACTCATTATTCAGTGGCGAGACGTAGTCCATACGAGTGACGTTGGTGCCACCTTGCATGTAGGTCAACTCTTCGGCCTGCTTCTCCATCCCTGTATGCAGATAGCCAATGATGGGTTTGCAGCGCAGTACCTTTTCACCTTGGAGTTCCAGCATCAAGCGCAGAACACCATGGGTACTCGGGTGTTGTGGCCCCATGTTGATGACCATGGTTTGTTCTTCGTCGTTTTCAACAGGGCTACTGGTGAGCTCTGAAGCTTCCTTTTCGCTCATGCGTAATACTGAACCAACTTCACGCAGAACTTCTTTTGCGGTGAGTTCACTACGTGAACGCATTTCTTGTGGGCCTTCACCCGTTGCTGCCGGTGTTGCAGTAATGAGATTGCTTGTCATGATGGAGCACCTTTAAATTGCACAGGAATTCGCCCAACTGAAAAATCTTTACGAAGTGGATGCCCTTCCCAGTCTTCAGGCATCAATATGCGCGATGGGTCGGGGTGTCCTTCGAATTGAATACCGAACATGTCGAACACTTCTCGTTCCATCGCTTCAGTTCCTGGGAACAAGTCAAATGCAGTAGGCAATGTTGATTCACCTTCGGCGATTTGAACGCGCAAACGTAAACGTTCACGCCTTTCTAATGAGATGAGATTGAGAACAATTTCAAATCGTTCGTCGCTGATACCTGATGGAAGCTGACGATTTGTAGATGCATACGTGAGGAAATCGACTGCGGTGAGGTCGGTGCACATAGTGAAAGAGTCATCAATGGCTTTCTTCAATGTTGCAATGTAATTTTCGCGCGATGCGTGAATTACTTTTTCGCCACGCGAATAAGTGACAACGCACCCGTACAGCTGCTCAGCAGGTGCAGGGGAATCTAAAACTTCATCACTCACGGCTTAACGTACCCCAAGAACTATGGGCGTAGTTGTTGCACCCGCTGCAATTTCGGTGATGTGCACATTTGCACCGGCACCAGTTGCGGCACGACGACGCATAATTTCGCCATCTTCAATGAGTTGATGCAGAGTTTCAATTGCATGGATGAGCGTTTCTGGTGTTGGCGGGCAACCTGGCGCGTACACATCGACAGGAACAATTTGATCGACGCCCTGCACAATGGCGTAGTTATTGAACATGCCGCCTGTTGATGCACACACACCCATGGAAATAACCCATTTTGGTTCCATCATTTGGTCGTATACCTGACGCATGACGGGAGCCATTTTTTGACTCACGCGCCCGGCCACAATCATGATGTCGGCTTGGCGCGGGGAAGCACGAAACACTTCCATTCCAAATCGAGCAAGGTCATAGTGCGCCGCACCTGTTCCCATCATTTCAATTGCACAGCATGCAAGACCAAATGTTGCTGCCCACGAAGAACGTGAACGCGACCATTTGACAAGATCTTCAATGCGGCCAGTGAGGAAGTTATGTTCAAGCCCACCTAAGCCATCGTCCAGAACGTCACGTACTAATGCCATTATGCTGCAATCTCCGTTTCGCGACCATCGCTGCCTACGCGGCGAATTGTTGAGGTAACCGTGCGACTTGATGAGACAACATCGGTGAGATGTTCATCTACGCGACGACCACTCTTCAGTGGACCCCAGTCGAGAGCTCCCCGTGCAACTACGTATACGAACGTCACAAAGAAAATAGAACTGAATGTGAGCATCTCAAAAAATCCGTACGAACCAAGAAATGCCCGGTCGACTGCGTATGGGTAGACAAAAATAATTTCGATATCGAACATGATGAAAAGCATTGCAACAATATAAAAAGACACCGGAAATCGCTGCGGGTTATCGCGACTCGGCACAATGCCACACTCATATGGCGCTTCTTTGGCCGCATTGCCTCTATTCGGTGCAAGTAAACGCGATGCCACCAAACTGAGCACCCCAAATAGAGTTGCCAATATTGTTAATGCGAGTATCGGAAGATACTGCCCCATGGTTTAAACCTTCGCCGAGTTCAACTCACCCGTTGCATTCGCCAAAACAAAACGGTCACGGCGATGGAGCAACCAGCACAAAATGCCGAAGATGAGACTAGATCCGAGAGTGATAAACAACGCCGGCTGGCGCTTTGAGCCAAGATCACGAATCATCAACAAATAACGGTGCGGTTGTGATGAATCGATGACTGGCTTTGCGGGCGCACGACCAGGTTCGGCACGCTGTGGCAACAACGGCGCGAATTCCACCAAGGCATAGTGCGGCGCGTGGAAAAACGCGATGAAGTCAAGCGTGTCATTGATTTTTGGCGAACGCTCACCACCGCGGTCATAGACCGACAACGTGAGATACTCACCAGCGGCAAACTCTTTTGCCTTGTTCTGGATGATGTCGTCTGCAGATGCAGCTGCTTGGCCGCGGCGTGGGTCGGCGTCGTCGAGTCGTATCCATTTTTCCGCCTCAAGTTGCTTCTTGACTGTTGCTGCCACTTCTGTAGGCGACGCACCAGCTGCAACTTTGATAGGAACGTCAATGACCTCTGCGCTATTCAAGTAGGTGCCGTCTCGAATGATGGATATTGGAGTGGCAGGTTTCCAAGTTGGTTCACGCCCTTTTAAGCCAATTCCATAAATCATCCAGATGGCTCCCATAGATGCTATCCAACCAAAAAGAGCAGAAACTGCGACGAGAATACCTAAACGAGCGCCAAGGTTTGTGCCGATGACAAGGTACGTACCTCCGCACAGCGTCAGGAACATACAGAGCACCACAATGATGCCGCGAATGTTCGGATCCCAACTGATAGCAAAAAGAGCAGTGAGCATCAGAGGCTCCTTACGTATTCCACGATGGATTTAATTTGCTCGTCAGTGTAGATACCACTGAAACCTGGCATGCGTCCGCTTCCTTGGCCTTGTTCGCCGTATTTCTTTCCGTACTCTGAACCACCCTTAATAAAAGTGATCATGTCATCTTGATTCGGGAATTGGCGAATGCTAGAACCGCCGGTGAGGTTAGGGCCGAATGCCCCGCCACCAGTTACTTGCGGGTCACCATACGACCACCCCTTGGTATGGCAACGTGCACATGCATACGCGCCACCATTGAGATCGAGGTTGAAGAGTGCCTCACCAACAGATTTGTATGCGCCACTTTTTACTAAACGCACGGCTTCTGCTTGAACTTCGCTTTGTGCTGCAGCCGGCATTGTTCCGCCTATGCATGTACGCGGATCGTCGTTGGGATTATCGCAATTTTCGCGCGGCACCTGAATGGTACGGAGATACACAATGAGGTTGTTGATTTGCTGATCATTCATTGGGCCACCGCCTACAAGACCCCATGGCGACATCGGAGAGAACGGACGACCGTACTCCAAGATAAAACGCACTTCCGATTCGGCGAATCGGTGGTACACATTATTGAGAGCAGGTGCCTTCCATGTCACCGACTTCACTTCACCGGTTTTTGCATCGGTAATAGCAAATGGTGCCCCTCCGCCAGTTGCTTTCATGCCGCCATGGCAACCTGCGCAGTTGAAACCACCTTCGGCTGTTGGTGCAAAAAGCTTTGAACCCCAGCTCGCAAAACGCTTGTCGAATCCTCGCGCTGCACCTTCTTGGCGACCAGGTTCAAGCACCCAGTACAAAGGAAGTGACACAGTAATGATGGCAAGAAAAGCTAAGCCCAATAACTGAGTGCGCTCAATTTTCTTACCTTCAAGAATTTCATCGTCGTAATAAACTTTGCGGTTTGCAGCGAGCTCAATTTCTGAACCGAGCTCGCGACGTGAACCACGAATATTGAAGAGGCCGTAAAGCACCCACCCGATGAGAACAACTGCAAGGATGATCCAGGCAACATTTGTGGTTATTGCAGCAACCATAATTAGTGACCTCCGCCAACGCAGTGTGGGCCTTCTGCTTCTTGACCAGTGGTATTGGTACCAATAGGCGGGCCACCAAACACTGCACCGGTATCGATAACGAGAACACCGTTATTAATTGCTACGCCAAAACGGTCCATACCTCGTGGTGCTGGTCCGCCTTTTTTCTCACCAACACGGTTGTATTGCGAACCGTGACAAGGGCATTCAAACCATTGTGAACTTTGGCAGTTGGGAACTCGACAACCAAGATGCGGGCACTTTTGATATAAAGCAACAACACCGGCTTCCATGCCCGCATACACAGGAGCTTGTTTGCCATAAACCGGCTCGGCTTTTGACAATGCGTCTTTGGGGTACTCAGTTACCCATGCACGTGCTTCTGAAAGATACAAGAAACCCTTGTTGCCACGAATGGACTGGATGACGTCTTCAATTTTACCGGCACTGATTTTTGAACCAAAACCGCCGGAGGCACCCTTCCACAAAAAACCAACAAGTGATGCGCCAAAACCAGCGAGGCTTGTGCTGAGCAAAATGACGGTTGCGCGGTTGAAGAAGCTACGACGTGTTTCACCAAGCACCTCTGCATCGGGGGCAACCCATTGCTCAATTTCCACTGGTGAAGGAATTGCAAGTTCGGTTGTTGACGCAGTTGCTGCAGCTTCAAACGCACGACCCGTTGCCACAGATGCCGTTGCACTTTTGTCGCGCTTCTTCGTTTCACGAGAGAGAGCGCCGGCGCCACGTACACCAGTTTTACGTGATGCCGTCACAAAAACTAAACCGCCTAAAACTGCAATTGCAGCTATTGCTACGGCGATGATAAGAGAAGTGCTCATAATGTGATCCTCACAACTCGAAGAAGATGCCGTCGCGCCATGGGAACGTAAAGTTGAACCCTGGGCCGCGGAAGAACGAACCGATAATTACTAGCACCGCCCAGAACATGAGATGCACTGTCATGATGCTGGTGGCAAATTTGCGATCTTCGGGTTTATTCGAAGGATTGCGATCTGTGAACGGAGCGAGAATGAGAACAATGATTCCCATTCCAGGAACAGTTACACCAGCCACCATGGGGTGGAACATGGTGAGAAGTTCTTGCAGGCCCAAGAAGTACCAAGGTGCTTTCGATGGGTTAGGTGTTTGGTTGAAGTTTGCAGCTTGCAACAGCGGAGCATTAACCACCCACGAGAAAATAAATAGGAATGCGGTGCAGGCAAGTGCCGCAACAAATTCAATTCCGAGTAAGTGTGGCCAGGTATGCACCTTGTCTATTGGCGCTGCTTTCACTTCTTGAATTGAGCCCGCCTTCACCACTGTCAACAAGCGCTGTGTGTGACCTCCGGGCCCGGTACCAACAGGTACGCCACCACCAACAGGTGCCGCAACCACAGCAGCTGCTTTGTCGGCAACAGCAACTGCACCTGCAGTTGCTCCACCTGAGCGTGCAGCTTTACTGCGCTCTAAAAGATGGTCAGGAATACGCGAGTCACTTGGGCCACTGCTTGCAGACGCGGCAGCAGCATCTTCTGCAGTTTTTTCGCGAGCAGCTTGGGCACGCTTCAATAGATGTTCAGGAATCTCAGTCATAGTTCACCTACCTGTCACAACGGACCAGAAATACCGCCGTCTTTACGTACCCGCCAGAAGTGGATAGCCATAAAGATGACGATGACGAATGGAAGTAGCAATACGTGCAACACGTACCAACGCAACAATGTTTCTGCACCAATTTCCGTACCACCAAGCAGAACAAAGCGCACTTGAGCACCCATGATTGGGGTGTAGCCCATCATGTTTGTACCCACCGCAACTGCCCAGAGGGCTAACTGGTCCCAAGGCAATAGGTAGCCAGTGAAGGAAAGAAGAAGTGTGAGGGTTAATAACACCACACCAATGACCCAGTTGAATTCACGAGGGGCCTTGTATGCACCGTGATAGAACACGCGTGCCATGTGTAAGAACGTGCTGAGCACCATCAGGTGCGCGCCCCATCGATGCATGTTTCGCACGAGCAAACCAAATGTCACCGAGGTTTGCAGCGTTTGAATATCTTGCCAAGCGTTTGCAGTTGTGGGTCGGTAGAAGAACATTAAAAAGATGCCGGTGACCGTCAGCAAAATGAACAAGAAGAATGAAAGCCCGCCTAAGCACAATGTGTAGCTGACCTTCACTGCGTGTCGCTTCACTTTCACCGGATGCAAGTGATATAGAACTGAGTTCATAATGACGTAGGAACGGTTACGCGGAGAATCGGTGTAGCCCTTGCGGAAAATTGAGCCCGGTCGGAAAATAGAACTCCACGCTTGGCTTCCTTGCACTTGCGTGCCAATTTTTGCAGCGCGATCTTTCAGCGTTGGAGTGGGTTGATCATCAATAGTTTTTGCCATCAGGGTGCTCCTTAGAACCGCATGCCGTAGGCGTAGCCGTGGTTATTTGTACGTATATGGGAATCGCCGGTGCCCAAAGGAGCGCCCACTTTCCCCAGGATGATGACGCCAGTTGGGCATCGGTCTACACATAGTGCGCAGCGTGTACACACGTCGTCATCGATAATGAACATCACTTTGTCGGAAGGGTCAAGGCCGGGCTTTTCGGTGCCTTGAGCTTCAGCAATAGCACTGGGGTCGACCATGTGAATACATTTCCACGGGCAGATGTCGACACATCCTTCGCACATAATGCATTCAGATTGATCGATGTGAATGAACTGCTTTGGTTTGACTGCCTTCGATAAGTAGTCGGCGTCGACTTCTACCAATTGATATTCAGTAGACCAATCGGGCATTGGCGGGTTGGCGTCTGTTTTTGCCATAAGGCCCCCTATGACTTCCGCACGAGCGGACGCCCGTAGGTAGAAGTTTCAATTTCTTTTGCAGCTTCTTTGCCGCGCTTTTGCCACCAGATGAACAAGAAAACCATGACGCCGATGAACACGCCGTATATGGCCACTGCAACAATGTCGCGCACAGCTTCGTAAGCAAGCGTAAATGGGAAATGACCTCCCAAAGCTTTCGGCTTCAAGATGTCGAATGGTCCGAAGAGAATTTTATCTTTACGCCATCCGAGGTTTTTGTCGGCATGGTCAATCCACTGGTGCGGCACCACGCCATACGCCAAGAACATGACACCAAAGGCATATACAGAGCCCAACATTGCTTCGCCCCACGACAATGGGGTTCCTGGTTTACGCCGTTTACCAAAAGGAATAATGGCGAGTGCTAACACCAACGTGACAATAAAAGAAAAAATGAACGCCTGGTTCACGCCCGGCCATTTGAGAATGTCGATTGCCAGCATGGATCTCAGGTTGCCTTTCAGGGGTAGCAGTAGAGCGAAACTTCAGTAGAAACTTTAGTCATCAGTCTCGCCGAGAACAGCATTTCCCTACAGATCAGGACTTTTCTCTTTTGCACGTTCTCTACCAATGATTCTCATTTTCTGTGTGAATTGCTCTATCGTGTCCTGCGTGACTGAGATTCCTGAACACCTCCTCAAGCGCTCCCGTGATCGCAAGACCGGCGATAGCGCCTCGAGCAGCGAGTCTGGCGGTACTTCAGGGGAGAACGTTCCAGCAGTTCAAAAAGCTGCGGCACCTGCTAAAACCGCTAAAAATACGCCTTCCATAGTTCTTGTAAAGCCCGATTCCCCCCGCGTCGCAGCGGCGAAAAGTCGTAAGAAGATTCCTTTCTGGGCGATGGCAACTCTCAGCCTGCTCCCCCTGGGGGGCTTTCTCTACGCCATTGCGCTGAAGCCCGCAGCAAAAGTCGTCGAGGGTCCCCGCGCCGGTGGCAGCCATGTTTACGGTGGATGTGCCGGATGTCACGGTGCAGC
>JBAXNF010000055.1:0-10702 GCA_037133935.1 bacterium | reverse complement strand
GAAGTACTACTGCTTGTTGACCCCGAGAAAAGCACTCAAATGGAACAGCAACTAGTTGCCGATGTTGTCTCACATGAAAATGCTCATATGTGGTTTGGCGACCTCGTCACCATGAAGTGGTGGAACGGCATTTGGCTTAATGAAGCATTCGCCACATTTATGGAAGTTGCCGCAGTCGATGCCTTTGCGCCGCAATGGAAGAGATGGACATCATTTGGCCTCGAGCGCAGTGCTGCTTTTGAAGTTGACTCACTTGCCAGCACACGTCCCGTGGAGTTTCCCGTCGAGTCGCCCAACGATTGTGAAGGCATGTTCGACGTGCTCACGTATCAAAAGGGCGGCGCGCTCTTACGCATGCTCGAGATGTACCTTGGCCAAGAAGAGTTTCGTGCAGGGGTCAGCAAATACTTACGCGCCCATGCATATAGCAATACCGAGACAAATGACCTATGGGATTCCATAGAAGCAAGCATCAAGGAACATGACGGCGATGCACCAGTGCGAGCGCTCATGGATTCATGGATCTGGCAGCCCGGGTATCCCCTTGTTTCAGCATCACTGCGAAATAACCAACTGCACCTGCAGCAGCAGCGCTTTTCCTTCGATAACACCGCATACGACACGCTCTGGATCACACCTATCCATTTGCGCAATGGACAATCGCCTGCAGACAGTGCGGAATCGAAAGTACTTTTATCAACTGCAGAAATGCTCGTGAATTTGCCGCATCCAAATGACCCAATTGTCGTCAACGCACAAGGACACGGCTTTTATCGAGTTGCCTATTCACCTGAACTACTGCAACGACTGAATGCATCTACTATTCGCGGGCTCAGTGTTATCGAACGTTACAACTTGGTCGACGACTCGTGGAATGCTGTTGTTGCCGGGCGACTGGAAGCAATTGACTTTCTTAATTTTGTGGGTGGCTTTACCGAGGAGCGAGATCTTGCCGTTTGGCAGGCCATCGCCATTGGTATTCGCGGTTGTGGACGGCTATTGCCCGGCCACCAACAAGGCCCGATTCAGCAACGCATTGCAGCCCTCGCTGGCCCCGCATTGAACGAATTTGGCTGGGAACCCATTGCGAACGAAGACGACCTCCGCGGTAAATTGCGTGGGTTACTCATTGTTCTTCTTGCTTGCGATGCGGGCGACGCAACTGCTCAAAATGCAGCACGTGGTTATTTTGCTCAGGCCGAAGCGGGGCAATATGTACACCCTGAAGTGGCTGCTGCCGCTACAACAGTGGTTGCTTCCACCGGTGGCGAAAAAGAATTTGAATTCTTCATTGATCGATTCAAGAATGGAGCACTTCCACAAGATCAGGAACGCGCCCTTTACGCTCTTGCCGACTTTCAGACTCCCGAACTCATTCGCCGTGCATGTGACTTCGCATTTTCTCCAGAGGTCAAAACCCAAGATGCTCCATTTCTTTTGAGTCGCATTATGAATAATCGTGAACACGGAGAAATTGCGTGGAACATTGTTCGCGAACGCTGGAGCGAGGCAAATGCAGCTTTCCCCGTGAGCACCATTGTGCGTATGGTCTCGCCTGTACGAATACTCAATACCCCACAGTTGCAGGCAAGCGCAGCAGAGTTTTTTGAAACTCACCCCATTCCACAATCGGCAAAAATGCTCGAGCAAATTTTGGAACGACAAAGAGTGAATACAGCATTGCGTCAACGCGAAGAGACCCGCCTCTTTGCAGCGCTTAACGCCATAACCACTTCGTAAATGACATCATGCGACTCATTCCTGCCGTACACCGCCGTGATGCAGGAATACTCATTTCAGCACGTGCGTTACGCGGTTTTATAGATGGCCTTGTTTCTACTTTGTTACCTACTTACTTTGCGTTCATTGGCCTGAATAGTTTTCACACCGGGGCAATTATTACTGCCACATTGTTCGGATCTGCACTACTCACTCTCCTCGTTGGCCTCCTTGGTCATCGCCTTCAGCGACTCACATTGCTCCATATTGCATCGGGAGCAATGATTGCTACAGGCATCGGATTCGCCTCTGTCACGTGGTTTTGGCTGCTATTTGTCGTAGCAATCATTGGCACTATCAACCCTTCATCGGGCGACGTCAGTGTCTTTTTACCAACAGAGCAAGCCTTGCTCCCAGCAACCGCTAGCGATGAACAGCGCACATCACTTTTTGCCCGCTACACCTTGGCTGGTTTCGGTGCAGGGGCAATTGGCGCACTCTTTGTGGGCGTCCCCAGCGCCCTCACACGTCATTATGTGATGTCGGCATCATGGTCGTACCGCACCGTATTTATTCTCTACTCATTAGTAGGACTCGTTCTTTATTTTCTCTATTCCAAACTGAGCCCACAACTAGCGGCGCACCCTGTTCATCAATCACTTCCACTTGGTGAATCCCGAAAAAAAGTAGTTTCTCTCGCCATCCTTTTCAGCCTCGATTCATTTGGTGGAGGGTTTGTCGTTCAAGCCCTAGTAGTGCTGTGGTTACAACACCGATTCCAACTATCACTTGCAGTGACAGGTGCAGTGTTTTTCTGGACGGGATTGCTGTCTGGTTTTAGCGGGCTTGTTGCAGTGCACATCGCACGCCACATTGGCTTGGTACGAACAATGGTCTTCACCCATATCCCCGCTAATCTCTTTCTCATCACAGCGGCCTTCATGCCAAATATGTGGCTTGCGGTTACTTTTCTTATTTTGCGTAGCGCCTTATCACAAATGGACGTGCCTATTCGAACTAGTTATGTCATGGCCATAGTGACTCCACCAGAACGCGCGGCAGCGGCGAGTCTCACCAATGTTCCGCGCAGCTTGGCATCGGCTTTTCCTCCGCTAGTAGCGGGCTGGATGCTTCAACACAGCACTTTTGGATGGCCACTCATTGCAGGTGGCTCTATCAAAATTGTTTATGACCTCTTGTTGCTCTATAAATTTCGCAACGTACTGCCACCGGAGGAAATGTTCACGACATGAAGCTTTAGCGCGAAGCAGTTGCGACTAATTCACCTTTAACAAACATGCCTTGCATATCGCGTTTCAAGAATTTACCCGCAGCATTTCGCGGCAGTGCCTCTTTCATCACAATGACATGTGCAGGAACTTTGTAATTGGCAATTTTCCCATTGAGAAATGTCCAAATTTCTTCAGGTGTGAGCTCGACTCCGTCGTTTGGCAATATGGCAACAGCCACTTCTTCGCCTAAACGTTCATGTGGTACCCCGAAGACGGCAACTTCATGCACTTTGGGATGCTCATAAATGGCACTTTCCACTTCAGCACAGAAAATATTTTCGCCACCGCGCAGAATCATGTCTTTCACGCGGTCTTCTACGTATACGAACCCATCTTCGTCAACACGACCAATGTCGCCAGAGCGCAGCCAGCCATCAACAATGGTTTCTGCTGTGGCGTCGGGGCGATTCCAGTATCCACGAATGAGGGTTGGACCAAAAAACCAAATTTCGCCACTCTTCCCTACCGGTAGAGGGCGCAACTGCTCATCGCGCACTTCTAGTTTCATGGGCAAACATGTGCGACCCGTACTTGTGGGGTGCGTGATGTAGTCGGCTCCCCTATTGCCTGGGCCAAAGGCATTCGTTTCGGTCATGCCATAGCCCAGTTGTGGGCCTCCACCTTTGAAGCTCTTGGAGACTTTGTCAACAAGTGCAGCAGGTGCCGGCGCCCCACCACCACCAATTGCTCTCATGCTCGACATATCGAACTCGCTAAAACGTGGGTGGTTGACGAGGTCCCAACTTTGTGTGGGAACACCAACAAAGTTCGTTATTTTCTCTCGCGAAATGAGTTCAAGAGCTTTTTCCGCATCCCATTTGTACATGATGACCAGCTTCAAACCAGCAACCCAACAGCTCATCATGACTGGTATGCAACCAGTGACATGAAAGAGCGGCACGATGAGAATGAAGCTCGTTGGTAACGCATTCGGATCTGGTTTTGCTTCTTCGCGAAGGTTGTCGACTGCAACACGCAACGAGAAGCCCATGAGCGCCGAAATAATTGCGCGATGAGTTGAAACGGCACCCTTTGGTCGCCCCGTGGTTCCTGAGGTGTACAAAATGGTGGCGTCGTCGTCGGGGGAAATGTCGGCACCTGGGTGTGCACTTCCCAATGGCAAATCTTTTTCCCATTGGCTCACACCAGCAGGCACATCATTTTCGCCGCGTACAAGCAACATGGCGATATTTCGTTTTTGACAATACGAATACGCCAACGCAAGACGTTGGTCGTCACAAATGAGCACCTTTGACCCCGAGTCTTCAAGTGCAAACTCCATCTCATCGGCGGTCCACCATGAGTTCATAGACACCGACACTGCGCCAACAGAAATGATGGCCGCGAACGACATCACCCACTCTGGGTAATTGCGCATGGCAACAGCGACACGATCGCCTTTTTTAATGCCATAGGTGTTCACCAGAAGAGAGCTGAGCGCATCAACCTGTTGCATTGCCTCAGCGAAGTTCATACGTTCGTCTTCGTACACCAAAAATGGTTTGTCGCCATGTTGACGAGCGGCCCCAAAGACATACCCCAAATGTGGTGGTGCATTTTTAAACACCTGCATAGTGATGCCATTCACTGAAGCATCAATTAACTCCAATGGCTGCCCAGGCGCTGTTAGTGCAGCACTTGCTTCATCCCACGTATTTGCCATGTCACCCTCCACCCCGATCAGATGAGGATAGCCGCCAAAGAAGTTCTAGGCGGCGCGGTAATAGTTATGGCGAGTGCGACGATTGACGTGCTGCTGGCGAATTTGCACCAACATGTAGCAGTAGCCCACAAGGCTCAAAAAAGCTGCACCAAAAAGAAGTGTCATCAAGCTCGAACCGGTGGTAAATGCAAGAAAGAGTGACACACCATTCACGCTCAGAATTCCGTAAAGCACATTGGCACGACGACGGCGCAACATTTCACGACCCGACATTGGAGCAAAACCCACCTGCCCGCTGACGGGACGCAACATTCCCTGCGAAGCAGTGTGATGATGTGAGCGACCACCGTTAGCAGAAGGAATTGGCGCCACTCCGAGGCTCGCACGGCGCGCTGATGGAGCAGGAGCGAAAGGTCGTGCCATGGCACGCATCGGAGCTGCACTGCCACCGTAGGGAGAAGGGTTGCCATAGGCACCGCGTTGTGGCACTCCAGATTGCAAGGTGTACAACTGGCGACGGAAAACGTCTACTGAAGATTGAGGGCGGTCGATCTTGGAGCGAAAAATGGGAGGCAAAAGCACAGCAGCCCACATCGCTGCGACGATCAACAAAATGACTGTGCTCATTTACTAAGCCCTTACGTAGGTGAGAGGTATTTCTTAACGCTTAAAAAGTCTAGGAGCATTCAGGAACCTTGACCACTAACACCCCCATTTAAGGCCGATGTCACGGCAAAATTGTTCTGTTTTTGGTGTTTTTCGCTGAAAAGCGGACGAAAAGAGCCCTATTCCTCGAGGCGACGGTAGGTGCCCGAGCGCCCGCCTGTCTTTTCCCACAGGGTGAGTTCACCAATGACCATGGCCTTGTCGGCCGATTTACACATGTCGTAAATGGTGAGTGCGGCAACGGAACATGCATGGAGAGCTTCCATCTCAACTCCTGTGCGGTCGACCGTGTCGACCTGAACCTCAACTACAACGTGATCGTCTGCAATGTCAAAGTTCACGCTGACCGCGCTAATGAACAACGGGTGACATAACGGAATCATGTCGGAGGTTCGCTTCGCAGCCTGAATTCCCGCCACACGCGCTACAGCAATTACATCACCTTTTTTCATTTCACGGTGAGCAACGGCTGCTGTGGTTTCTGGAGACATAAATACTTTGCACCGAGCAACTGCGCGACGGTGCGTTGGCTCTTTTGGAGTGACGTCTACCATGCGGGCATGACCCATGGGGTCGAGGTGGCTAAAGGTGAGTTCCGACATGTGCAAAGCGTACAAGGGATCCCTTGCCTTGCTTACCTTTCAACCACCGTGACAGATATACCCCTAGGGGTATATGCTTCTGATACAACACAACAATGAGGCACGTATGACCATCAACTTGAATTCTGATACCGATGTCATCAACACACCAGAGCTCCTAGCCGCTGGCGCTCAACTCATCGATGTTCGCGAACCCGAGGAATTTGCCACTGGCACCATTCCAGGTGCAATCAACATTCCACTGCAGGAATTTATTCAACGCTTGCAAACCTTCGACACATCAGTTCCTCTCGCTATTTTGTGTCGCAGCGGGAATCGCAGCGGCCAGGCAACTGAAATTTTTCGTGAAGCTGGCTTTCGGGCCGTTAATTTGCAGGGCGGAATGCTCGCCTGGGACGCGCACCATTTGTCATCAGAAACATTGCTGTGTCAGCAATTTTATCTTGACTGCCTCTCGCAAGCGTCATACCTCATCATTGACAAAACAACACAACGTGCAGTTGTGGTTGACCCCACCCGTGACGTGCAGCAATACATCGATACTGCGAAAATATACGGTGCGAAAATTGAGCTCGTTCTTGAGACGCATTTTCACGCAGATTTTTTGTCCGGACACCTTGAACTCGCTCATGCCACTGGAGCAATCATTGGCTATGGAGCTCGTGCTCACCCTGAATTCCCCACACGCCTTTTTGCAGACGGTGAAAAATACTCGCTCGGTAATGTTCAATTAGAGATACGCCACACACCTGGCCACACACCGGAATCCATCTCCATCGTGGTGCGTGAACATTCTGACGATGCAGTTCCCTATGCCGTGCTCACTGGCGACACTATGTTCATTGGCGATGTGGGTCGCCCCGACCTCTTGGTTTCTGTTGGGCATACTTCACATGAACTCGGACACATGCTCTACAACTCGTTGCACACCCAGTTGCTGACACTTCCCGACGCAACGCGAGTTCTGCCCGCGCACGGAGCGGGTTCGGCATGCGGCAAAAATCTCTCAACAGAAACAATGTCCACTATTGGCGAGCAAAGACTCACCAACTACGCACTGTTAGCGCCCAACGTAGGTGCCTTCATTGAAATTGTCACCGAAGGCCAGCCATCAGCACCTAGTTACTTTTCTTACGATGCCCAACTCAATGGACAAAACCATGCAGTTCTCGACGAACATACGCCTCCTGTGCAACTCTCGCTAGCAGAAGTGCTACGACTTCAGCACGAAGGTGTGAGTTTTATTGATACGCGAGATGCACAATTTTTTGCCACTGGGTATCTCAAAGGTTCCATCAATGTTGGGCTCCAAGGCCGCTACGCAGAATACGCAGGTGCAGTAATTGCTCCAACGGAAAAAATGGTCATTGTGACCGAGCCGGGTCAGGAGTTGGAAGCAAAAGTGCGCCTCGCGCGCATTGGATACGACAACGTTATTGGTTGGGTCAGCATCAATGACCTCACTGCAGCGCCACAACACATGCTGCAAGCATCTCGGCTAACTCCACCGCAATTTCGCACAAGAACCACTGCAATTTATCCGTTACAGATTGTTGATGTACGCAGCGCCAGCGAGTCACTCCTCGGAACTTTTGCCAATGCCGTCAACATACCCATTGCAGAACTTCAGCAACGGCTACATGAACTCAACCCAGCCATCCCCACCATTATGTTTTGCGCTGGCGGCTATCGGTCATCTATTGCAGCGAGCGTATTACGTCGTGCCGGCTTCGCCGATGTTTCAGATGTTCTTGGTGGGTTTGAAGCAATTCGCGCTTAAAGGCAGCGTTAGCCGCCGATTTGACTCATGCTGCGCACAGGCCGGATGAAATTGACTTGACCAATTTGGTGTCCGGCCCATTTAGTACCCACAGCGCGGCGTATTTCTGCCGCTATCTCAAGGTCACTTGCACCATTGCGCATAAGCACTTTCATATCGAATTCTGTGGTGGAAAAAAGACACGTGCGAAATTGCCCATCGGCGGTGAGCCGAACTCGATCGCAATCGCCACAAAATGGCTTTGTCACCGAAGGAATAACACCCACGGTGCCTTTGCCATCGAGATACCGCCAGCGATCGGCTGGAGCTGCGCCACGTGATGACATTTGCTCAAGTGGATACACAGCGTGAATAGCGTTCACAATTTCGTCTTGGCTCACCACTTTGCTGCCGGTCCAGCCGTGTTCAGCATCTAGTGGCATGAACTCAATGAATCGCACTTCTACGTTGTTCTCACGACCAAAAGTAGCCAGGTCTACAATTTCATCGTCGTTGGTTCCGCGTTCAATGACAGCATTCACCTTGACTGGGTGAAAACCCGCTAACTGAGCTTCTTGAATTCCGGCAATGACATTGTGAAATTCATCGCGCCGCGTCATTGCTAAAAATCTTTCTGGCTGCAAAGTGTCGAGGCTCACATTGACTCGACTCACACCTGCCGTGAAGAGTTCATGAGCCACATTACGCAGCGTTGCGCCGTTGGTTGTGAGGGCAATATCGGGAGCTTTTCCGGCGAAAGCAGAAGGTGCATGTGCGGGAACGCGTAGTGAAGCGATTTGTTTCACCAAAATGGGAAGGTGAGCACGTACCGTTGGTTCACCACCGGTGAGGCGAATGCCATCTACAAAAAAATGCTCAACGCAAATGCCGGCGAAACGTTTAATTTCTTCAAAGGTGAGCACATCGCTGCGGTCGAGCCACACCATGCCCTCTTCAGGCATGCAGTAGGTGCAGCGAAAGTTGCAGCGGTCGGTGACCGAAATACGCAGGTCGCGTACCGTGCGCCCAAATGGGTCGACTAGCGCTTCGCCTGTGACCCCCGTCGTGCTCATGGCTTTAGTCTACGCCCCTTCAACAAGGTCTGATAAGAGAAGAACTCGCACTTCGCCCCCTGCGGCCACCCCTTCGCCATTGGGCAAGACCGCTACAGCATTTGCCAACGCAGATGCTGCTAGTTGATGGCTTCCCTGTTGGCTCACAGGAGCAACATGAATACGACCATCGTTATGGCTTTTGGCGACCACTCGTTGAAAATGGATTTTGCCATCGGTTTTACGCAAAAAATTGGCATCAGCAACTGCAAGCAACGAAGGACGCTGCACTGGTGCATGGCCCATCATCTTGCGTAATGCCGGACGTGCTAACAATTCAAAACTCACCAAAGATGAGACCGGGTTTCCCGGAAGACCAAAGATGGGAATCTGACGATGAGCTTCAGACCCGCGAGAAGCATCGAGCATGCCAAAGGCAAACGGCTTGGCCGGCTTAATAGCAATTTGCATCCACGTCATTTGTGCAATGCGACCAAGAAGCGCTTTCACCACATCGTACGCGCCCATGCTCACCCCACCACTGGTAACAATGGCATTGCACTCCGCAGCTGCAGTTCTTAACGTCTCTTCCAGAGCTTCTTCATCGTCGCGCACAATGCCGTAATCAACTGCAATACAACCTGCTTGCGTTACAAGACCCATGAGCATGGTGCGATTACTTTCACGAATTTGACCAAGTGCTAGTGGCGAGCCATCGTCAACCAGCTCATCACCGGTAGACAGCACTGCAACACGAAGTCGCGGCACTACTAAAACCCAAGGCACATTGATGCTCGCCAGAACTCCCACTGCAGCAGGGTGAAGTACATCACCAACTCGAAACACCACGTCGCCAATGCGCACATCATCACCGCGAGGTCGTACAGCTTGGCCCACCACTACTGAAGCACTCAGTGTTACTTCCTGTGGTGTGATGCCTTCTGTTGAATCTTCTACCATCACCACGGCATCGGCGCCACTTGGCATTGGCGCGCCCGTCATAATGCGAGATGTTTCCCCCGCACCTACCGCAACGTTCGGAATACCACCTGCAGCAATTTCATCGACTACTCGCAAGGTTGTCGGAATGTTTGCAACATCTTGCGCGCGAACGGCAAAGCCGTCGACTGCACTATTTGCAAAATGAGGTACTTCTTCAAACGAAACGATGTTCTCGGCGAGCACCAACCCGTATGCATCGCTCAGCGGCACGGTGACTGGTGCAGCCTGCTGTACTGCTTGCAGCACTTTTTCTTGGGCAACATCCAACTCAATCACGCCCTGAACGGTACCTGTGAGAAGATGGGACCACATGATCTACAGAGCACTTCCTGCTAGCGGTCACGATGTCTCTTGGGATGTCGTCAACCCCAACCTTGCCGATGGCGGACGCCCGCTCAGCACGGTGAAGTTCCATTGGGAAAACGAAGGCTGGACCCTCGATTGCGGGCTCGGGCCTCAACGGTCTCAAGTGGCCATACGTGTGTCTGCCCAATGGGGAATTCAACAGGTGCTCCTCTTTCGCGACCTTGACGACCCCGACCTGTGGCTCGCCACCGATGGCTCTGGGCGATGGGGGGAAGTCAACGGCGCCCACCGTACCGACCTCGATGGGTGCCGTCTCGTTGCCATTATTGGCTCACCCGTCACACATTGCATCGCCATTCGCCAACTGCCTTTAGAGGTCGGCCACGGGGCAGAGATCAAAACCGCCATCGTTGACCCCGAAAAATTGTCGGTTGTTGCCGGCACCATGCGTTTTGAGCGCATCGCCGAACACCGCTGGCGCTACACCCGTCTCTCCCCTGCAGACAGCACATTGCAGGAACTCATTGAGGTCGATGTCGATGATTTTGGGCTCGTTCTCGATGAGCCCGAACAGTTCATTCGGGCTCGAAGCGACGCTTAGGGCCAGTCTCCCGATACTCTTGCCTCGCTGCAAAGCCAGT
>JBAXNF010000054.1:0-10843 GCA_037133935.1 bacterium | reverse complement strand
CGAATGCCATTTGCATGTGCATCGCGAACAGTTGTGCCTAGTTGTGAAATCTCTGCAGGAGGAGTCATGCCAATAAAAGCCAAACCTCCATTCACAAAGCCTTCGGCCAACGAACCCATTTGGTACATCACGCCTTTCGGCATACCTGTGGTTCCGCCGGTGTACAGCATGTAGATGTCGTCTTCGTCGCGTGTGATGCGTGGCATTGGGTCGTAGTCGGCTACGAGAGTGTTGTACGGAACTGCTGTGACAACATGGTGCTCCCCGTCGTCGCTGACCTCAACAAGCAATTTCAAATTGGGAAGTCGGTCAACAACGCGTGCGACACGATCTCCGAGTGATGAGTGGAAGAAGAGCGCTTCTGCATCGCTGTTGTCAAGGAGGTAGAGCAACTCTTCGTCGAGATAGCGATAATTGACATTGACGGGCACGCCACGAAATTTGAACGTGGCAAATTGTGCCTCTAAATACTCATTTGAGTTATAGAGGTAGAGACCCACTTTGCTTTGTGGCTGGAGGCCAGCATCAACAAGTGCACTTGCAATTCGTGCGGCGCGCTGATCGTATTCACTCCAAGTGCGCGTGACCGTTCCTTGGGTGACGGCAGGAGAGTCGCCAATGGAGTCGGCAATAGATTCCCAGATGGTTGCAAACTGTTTTTCCATGAGAGGAATCTAGTTGACTTTTGTCACAACCTTAAATTGCTTGTGTGAAAAACTCGTGATGTGGGCAAGCATGAGCTCAACACTGCCCAGGCTTTTTGGTGCGGCGAATAAATGGCGCACAAGGAGTCCTTTGGCGGCTTTTGCATCGTGTCCGCCAGCTTTTCCGTTTGATTTTGTGACGAGATCAACGGAAACATAGCCCTGCAACTGTGAATGATTGGGAAGAAATATTCCTCGGTGGTCTTGTGGCAACACATCAACAACAATGTGCCCGGCACACAAGTTGTTTACTGCTGCCGTCACAGGTTCGCGCCAAAATTTTGACATTGATTGGATGGGATTCTTTTCCACGGCCACGCGAGCACCCATTTTCAAGCGGTAGTCGGGGGTGGGGTCAGAACCCAGCACGGCACCCAGAAGTCCGCTCACCACCACGATGTGATCACGAGCAAAATTGTGCTGTGCGGGTGTCAAAGTTGGGAGGTCGAGATGGCTCCACACCACCCCGGTGTATCGCTCGCAGGCAACAAGAGTGGGTGAGCCGATGAGAGATGAGTTCGCAGCCTGGGCGCGTTCAAGGTGTATGCCCGATACGCCGAGCAACGCCGCAGAGCCACCGTCTGCTTCGCGAAGAGCAGTAGCAATTGTTTTGCGCTGAGCGCCTAGAGCCTTTCCGAATACCCCTTGGGAGGGAGACCATTTCGTACGGGCGAGACCACCGTCGGCCTTTCCTTCTGAAGGGGGAAGAAGTACAAACATGTTTTTCGTTACAGGCATACAACTTTTTTCTCTCGTTTTCGACAAGGAATGTAACTTACCTACCGAAGGGTAATAAGGTATTTAGGTATCTAGGGGTTGGGGACATTTTATGAAAGTACAAGTAGATCAATCGAAGTGCCAAGGGCACAACCGATGCTATGCCATTGCCCCCGAACTTTTTGATGTCGATGACATGGGCAACGCTTTTGCAATTGGCGAAGGGGTTGTTGAGCCGCACCTTGCAGAAAAAGCACGCCTGGCTGTTGCTAATTGTCCCGAGTACGCCATCAGCATTGTTGAATAGCAAAGAAAGTTTTTATGACAACACTTGACGAAAAATCTATTTATGGCCCAGTAACAAACTGGCAGACCGACTTCGACCATGCCGACCCGTCGTATAACGAAAATGCGCATGAAATTTGGAGTGAATTGCGCGGCACGTGCCCGGTCGCTCATACCGAACGTTACGGAGGTACATGGTTGCCGGTCACGCATGAGCTCGTGCATGAAATTGCCTACGACACTGAGCACTTTTCCAGCAGAGGTGTAGTAGTTGCCACCGTCAAACCAAGTGATTTGCCCGATGCCATTCCTGCACCCATTGGCGGCGCACCCCCAATTACGTCAGACCCACCATTTCATCAAGATGCGCGCCGTATTTTGTTGCCTGCGTTTTCTCCTAAAACGATCGATCAGTGGGAACCTGAAATTCGCATATTGTGTCGCGAGCTCATTGCCGACATGAAAGAAGCCGACGTTGTAGATGCTGCAGTGCAATTTGCACAGCACATTCCGGTCAACGTCATTGCTCGCATGCTGGGCTTTCCTCCAGAAGACGGTGCAATTTTCCGCGGTTTCGTGCACGACGTATTGGAGTCCATCAACTTGGCTCCCGGACAACGAGCTGAAGCTTTTATGGCGCTCGATGCGTACGTTGCAAAGCAAGTGCAAGATCACATCGACAATCCGCGTGATGACCTCACGAACTTTTTGTTGAATGCAAAAATTTACGATCAGCCACTCAGCCTCCAACATGTTGGTGGCAGCATTATCTTGCTACTCATTGCTGGCATCGATACAACGTGGAGCGCAATTGGTTCAAGCTTGTGGCACCTCGCAACAAACCCGGTAGACCGTCGTCGATTGGTCGACAACCCTGCTCTCATGCCAACAGCTATTGAAGAGTTTCTTCGCGCATATGCACCAGTCACTATGGCGCGTGTTGTAAAAGATGACTACAACTTTCACGGAAATGAAATGAAGCAGAATGACTGGGTACTTTTGCCGTTCCCTGCTGCTAACCGTGACCCTGAAGAATTTGAGAATGCCGATCAAGTACTCATTGACCGCGAAGTGAATCGCCATGCTGCATTTGGGCTTGGTATTCACCGTTGTTTGGGGTCAAACTTGGCACGACTCGAACTGCGCGTTGCAGTTGAAGAGTTCATTGCGGCGTTCCCCGATTTCGAGCTTGCACCCGATGAAGTTGTGAAATGGAGCGTTGGCCAAATTCGCGGCCCACGTGAATTGCCAGTTCGCATTAACGCCCGTACCCTCTAGGGGTGCTGGACCTCAATACTCTTAACCCCGATCAATACGATGCGGTGGTACACCAAGGTGGGCCACTGTTGGTGGTTGCGGGGGCAGGTTCAGGAAAAACGCGAGTTTTAACCCAGCGCATTGCATGGCTCATTGAGGGTGGCGTACACCCCATGCGCGTTCTTGCTATTACTTTCACCAACAAAGCTGCTGGCGAAATGCGTGATCGCGTGGAAGCGTTGGTTGGTCCGGTAGCGCGACAAATGTGGGTGAGCACCTTTCACGCAGCATGTGTTCGCATTCTTCGTGCTCACGCCGATCTCTTAGGGTTTCCTAAAACATTTTCTATTTACGATCAGTCAGATGCTCAGCGTCTCGTTAGTTACGTTATTCGCGATCTTGGACTCGACGTCAAGCGATTTCCAGCACGTGGTGTTCAGGCACGAATTAGTTTGTGGAAAAACGAATTGCTCACACCAGGTAAAGCAAAAGATCGCTCTACCGGAATGCTCGAGTCAAAGCATGCCGATGTTTACATTGAGTATCAGTTGCGTTTAGAGCGCGCCGGGGCAATGGACTTTGACGATTTGCTCATGCGTACGGTGCAACTCTTCAAACAGCATCCCGATGTGCTGGGTATGTACCAAGAGCGATTTGAACACATTTTGATAGACGAATACCAAGACACCAACATTTCCCAAAATGAAATTGTTCTTATGCTTGGCGCAAAGCATCACAACGTTTGTGTTGTGGGCGACACCGACCAATCGGTTTACCGATTTCGTGGTGCAGATTTTCGCAACATTATGCAGTTTGAGGAAGCATTTCCCGATGTCACCACTGTGGTGCTGGCACAGAATTACCGCAGTACACAAAATATTTTGAATGCAGCCAATGCGGTTATTTCTAACAACATTGAGCGCAAGCCAAAGAACCTATGGAGCGACTCCGGTGCAGGCGACCCCATCGTGCGTTATTACGCCGATGATGAGCACGATGAAGCGCGCTGGATTGCGCAACAAATTCACGAGGCACACGAAACCGATGCGCGCCAATGGGGCGAAATGGCCATTTTCTATCGTGCGAATGCGCAAAGTCGTATTCTTGAAGAGTCGCTCATACGTTTTGGTGTTCCCTACAAAATTATTGGAGGCACTCGTTTTTATGAGCGTCGCGAGGTAAAAGATGCTCTCGCTTACTTGCGTGCTTCCATTAACGAAACTGATGAAGTAAATGTGAAGCGAGTGCTCAATATTCCTAAGCGTGGCATTGGCGACACCAGCGTCGACAAACTCGATACATATGCCCGCACTCTTGGCCAAGGGTTTTCTTTTGCACTTCATCATGCGACTGCAGCTTCGGTTGGCGGAGCAGCATTAAAAGGTATTACTTCATTTCTTGCATCGCTCGATGAAGCAGGCAACCATCAAAGTGAAGGCCCAGCAGAAGTACTGCGTTTAGTACTGAAGAGCTCGGGTTACATGACGGAGTTGGAAAACGAAGACACAGTGGAGTCGGCAGGTCGACTAGAGAACCTTGCTGAGCTCATTGGCTTTGCAGAAGAGTTCGATTCCGTTGACGATTTTCTTGAACAAGTTGCACTGGTTGCCGATACCGATCAAATAGATGGTGAAAACCGTGTCATGCTCATGACCCTGCATGCAGCAAAAGGCTTGGAATTTCCCGTTGTATTTCTTGCAGGTTTTGAAGAAGGTGTGTTCCCGCACAGCCGCAGCCTCGCAGAACCTGAAGAGATGGAGGAAGAGCGCCGCCTTGCATATGTAGGTATTACGCGTGCTCGTGAACTGCTCAATGTTTCACATGCATGGAGCCGTAGTTTGTATGGCAATACTCAATACAACCCGCCGTCACGCTTCTTAGAAGAAATTCCACATGAGCTTTTCCGCATTGAAGGCAATGCGAACGGTCAAAGTTTTTCTGGCGGAACTTCCTCATTTGGCGCAAGCGGTTCAAGCCGTCGCGAGCGCACCTACGGCAATTCATTTTCAGATGAACACACAAACCGTGTTGTTGATGCAGCCATTGCAGCAGGTCATGCCGCATCGCCAGTAGTGAATGCCAATGTTTTGTCCGATATTAAGGTGGGCGAAGATATTGTGCACCCAACATTTGGTGAAGGTGTCGTCATCGACATTAAAGGCGCCGGCGAGAAAGCAGAAGTAACCATTCGCTTTCGCGACAAAGGCACAAAAATACTTGCCCTGGCCTGGGCGCCTTTGAAAAGACTCTAAGTTTTGAGCCGCAGCGGTGTCTTGCCGAGACGCGTGCTAGAAGTAGAGTGAAGGCATGAAGGCAGCACTACTTGTAGAGAGTTTGACGGGAAATACCTGGAAGGCCGCTGAAATGATTGGCGCAAATTTGCAGCAATCAGGGTGGAGCATCACAGGTTTGTCGCCGGTGCGTAAACCCGATCATGCCTCTATCCAAAATGCCGACATTGTGCTCGTGGGTACTTGGGTGCATGGCCTTTTTGTTGTTGGGCAAGCACCATGGGGTGCAGGTGCACTGGTAAAACTTCCTGCAATGCGCGATAAAAAAGTTGCTGCATTTTGTACGTTTGCATTGAACCCTGCAAAAACTCTCGACACCATGACACGTATTTTGGAGTCACGTGGGGCAGAAGTGGTGGGTGGTCTCGCACTTCACCGTGGCAAGTTGGGCGAGCACACAGAAATTTTTGCCGACCGTTTAGTGTCGGTACTTGCTACTTCGTAGCCCGCAAGTCGATATATAAAGTGGTGCGGTTCTCTACAAGAGGTCGAACATCTGTGGGCTTTGCAAGATCTTCCAATTGCACATTGCGACCCGAACAATCGGTGAAAGTGCGCGTCTCTTTTACTTGAGTAGCAAGACATGCCTCATCGCGATCGGCTGGGTAGGCATAGAACACCCGCCAACCCTTGGCAGGGTCGGCGCCTTGGTGGTCGAGAACAATGCTGCGCTTGCCATCGGGGTCACGTAGGTCGGGGTAGAGAACGGGGCCAGACTCTGTGACAGTTTTCGCAACTTGAGTGACTAAGCCCACGCGAAAGGTTTGAGCGCCGAGGTTGGTGATGCTCTCGGGGTTGCGGGAAATAAGGGAAGCTGCGCCCCATAAGGCCAAAAAGAGCAGTGCAAAAAAGACAATTCCTGCCCCAACGGGGCCAAAAGCTCTTGCGAGGGGAGACTTGAGTCGAGAAGATGCCACCCCCACAGTGTGGCGGGTTAGAAGGAAGATGCCACAACGGCGTAGGGTTTCTTTCTTGTGAAGAGGCCTTACCGAGTTGTCGTAGCTAAACCGGGCCTCGATGGTCACGACCGTGGTGCAAAAACCATTACGCGTGCCCTTCGAGACCATGGATTCGAAGTCATCTATACGGGTTTGCACCAAACCCCAGAGCAAATTGCAGAGACGGCTCTGCAAGAAGATGTCGATGCTGTGGGGTTGTCGCTGTTGTCGGGTGCCCACCTCACGTTGTTTCCCCGCGTCATGGAAGAACTCCGTGCTCGCGATCTTGGAGACATTCTCATTTTTGGCGGTGGAGTCATTCCCGATGCCGATGCGCGAACATTGAAAGAACAAGGCGTGAGCCAAGTGTTCGGCCCTGGTTCATCGTTGAAAGCCATTTGTGCTTGGCTAGAGGAGGCGCTCGACGCAGCGCAATAATTTTCTGAAGTAGTTACACGTTATTTTTCAACCAAGATCTCAATTAATAATAAGGAGTAAGAGTGGACCTCTTTGAATATCAAGGCAAACAATATTTTGCCAAGTTCGGTATTCCCGTATCAGCCGGTGGTGTAGCAGTCACTGTTGACGAAGCAGTGAAAGTTGCCGACGCATCTCAGTACCCAGTTGTAGTGAAAGCTCAAGTGCAAGTAGGCGGTCGCGGAAAAGCTGGCGGCATTAAGTTGGCCAATAACGCCGACGAAGTGCGTTTGCATGCAGGAAATATTCTGGGAATGGATATTAAAGGCCACGTGGTCAAGCGCATTTGGGTAGAGCATGCGTCCGACATAGACGAAGAGTATTACGCATCATTCTCTCTCGATCGTGCTGCGAAGAAGCATCTTTTAATGTTGTCTGCTCAAGGTGGCGTTGAAATTGAAGAAGTAGCAGAAAAAGATCCCGACGCAATTGTGAAGTTGTACATCAACCCCGTAGATGGCCTCAGCGAAAAAGTTGCCCGTCAGGCAGCTGTCGATGCAAAAATCCCTGCAAAGGCACTTGAGGGCGTGGCAAAGATTTTGGTTCAGTTGTACGACTGCTTTACTGCAGGCGACTGTGACCTCGCAGAAATTAACCCCCTTATTTTGAAGCCAACTGGCGAAGTGCATGCGCTTGACGCAAAAGTGAGCCTCGATGGAAACGCTGAATATCGTCACCCAGAATGGGCCGAATACAGCGCAACTGAAGAACTCGACGATCGTGAGCAACTCGCTCGTGAAAAAGGCTTGCAGTACATTGGTCTTTCAGGAACTGTTGGCATCATCGCCAACGGTGCCGGCTTGGCAATGAGCACGCTCGACGTTGTGAACCAAGTAGGCGGCACTGCAGCAAACTTCCTCGATATTGGTGGTGGAGCAAATGCCGATCAAATGGCAGCAGCACTTGAAGTAATTAACTTCGACAAAGATGTGAAGAGTATTTTCATCAATATCTTTGGTGGCATCACACGAGGCGAAGAAGTTGCCAAAGGAATTGTTGAAGCAATGAAGCGCGTCGACTTGCGCGCACCCATTGTTATTCGACTCGATGGCACCAACGCCGAAGAAGGACGTGAAATTTTGGCTTCTGCAGGAATTCCAGAATCGAAATTAATGAGTAAGCCAACAATGCTTGAAGCAGCCCGTGCTGCTGTAGCACTTGCGAACGGAAAGTAGAAAACACCATGGCCATTTTTGTAAACGAGAACACCAAGGTGATTGTTCAAGGACTCACCGGAGGTCAAGGAAAATTTCATGGTTTGCGCAACCGTGCCTACGGAACCAATGTTGTTGGAGGCGTAACACCAGGTAAGGGTGGGCAAGACGTTGAAGGCATTCCTGTTTTCGACTCCGTTGCCGATGCTGTAAAAGCGACAGGTGCCGATGCCTCATTTATCGCTGTTCCACCAAAAGCGGCTGCTGCAGCAATTTTGGAAGCAGCAAAAGCCGGAATCACTTTCATCGTGTGCATCACCGAGGGCATCCCAGCCCAAGACGAAGCGAAAGTGTTCAACACGCTTCTTCGTGATTATCCAAAAGTGCGTTTGCTCGGACCAAACTGCCCAGGAATTATTAGCCCAGGGAAATGCAATATCGGTATTACTGCTGGTGAAATTGCAGAGTTGCCTTCAGCAAAAGGTCCAAACGTGGGCATCGTTTCACGTTCAGGAACACTCACGTATCAGGCGCTCTACGAATTGAAGCAGCAGGGAATTGGCGTGAGCACCTGCGTAGGAATTGGTGGAGACCCGGTACCAGGAACTTCATTTGTTGACTGTCTTGCAGAGTTCCAAAAAGATCCAGAGACACACGCAATCATCATGATTGGTGAAATTGGTGGGTCTGCAGAAGAAGAAGCTGCAGAGTTCATTAAAGCCAATGTGACAAAACCAATGAGCGCATACATCGCTGGTGTTACTGCACCAGCTGGTAAAAAAATGGGCCACGCCGGAGCAATTGTTTCTGGTGGCAAAGGAACGGCACAAGGCAAGATGGACGCATTGCGTGAAGCAGGCGTACAAATTGGTTTGAACCCAACTGAAGCTGGCTCGCTCATGGCAGAAATTGTCAAGGGCTTAAAGTAAGTCACCAAGGTAATTCAGAAAGTTTGACCACAGTGCCCCGCGCCCTTCTCAGTGTCTATAACAAAACAGGCATAGAAGAATTTGCGCGGGGCCTTGTTGCATCTGGGTGGAGCATCATCTCGAGCGGTGGAACAGCAAAGGCGCTCATTGAGGCAGGTGTCGGGGTTACCGACGTAGCTGACCTCACTGGCGTGCCCGCAATTCTTGATCACCGCGTAGTCACGCTGCACCCCAAAGTGCACGGAGGGATACTTGCCGATACTGCACTGCCGCATCATGTAGCCGATATGGCCGAGTACGGCATTGAAGCCATCGACCTAGTTGTGGTGAACCTGTATCCGTTTTCTAGTAACCCCAGTGTTGACCTCATTGATGTTGGTGGCCCAACAATGATTCGCGCAGCTGCCAAAAACTTTGCGCGAGTAGGTGTAGTAGTGGAACCAACTCAGTACGCGCCAGTACTTGCTGAAATTGCGGCAAACGGATTGTTGAGTTTAGAAACACGACGTCAGCTTTCAGCACAAGCATTTGCTGCTACCCGTGATTACGACAAAGCAATTGAGCAATGGATGAGTGGAGATGAGAAGTCTTCGTTGTCTTTGCAGCTAGAGCATGTTTCAGATTTGCGCTACGGAGAGAACCCACATCAAACGGGTACCTTGTATCGACTAGAAGGAAGCCACAGTTGGTGGAGCTCCGCAGAACAACTTGGTGGCAAAGAGATGTCATATCTCAATGTTTTTGATGCCGACGCAGCTTGGAAGTTGGTGCATCAATTTTCTGATGCCGCAGCGGTCGTTGTAAAGCACGCCAACCCCTGTGGTGTAGCAACTGGGTCAACTATTAGCGATGCGTACCGACGTGCACATGCTTGTGACCCTGTCAGTGCGTTTGGTGGAATCATTGCTCTCAACCGCGAGGTTGATGAAGTAACCGCTCAAGAAATTTGCAATGTGTTTACTGAGGTAGTTGTTGCTCCGGCATATTCAGAGTCAGCACTTCGCGTTCTTCAAAGTAAGAAAAATTTGCGCATCATGCGTGCCACTGCTCCACAGCTTCCTGAGTACGAGCTGCGTAGTGTGAGTGGTGGTGTTCTCGTGCAAAGCCCTGATGGCGTAAATGATGACCCGGCAACATGGACTGTGGCGAGTAGCACCCAGCCCACCCCAGAGCAGTTACAGCAGGCCGGCTTCGCATGGAAGGTATGTGCTGTAGTGAGCTCGAATGCCATTGTGGTTACGCAGAATAATGAAGCAGTGGGCATTGGCGGGGGCCAGCAAAACCGTCTCGATGCAGCGCGGTTGGCTTGCGAACGCGCAGGAACCCGAGCCGTTGGCGGGGTAGCAGCGAGTGACGCCTTCTTCCCCTTCCGTGATGGGCTCGACATGTTGGCAACCGCTGGAGTGCATGTCATTGTCGAGCCAGGGGGCAGTGTTCGTGACGAGGAAGTCATTGCTGCAGCAAATGAACATGGCATTGTGCTCATCTTCACTGGCGCACGCCACTTCCGTCACTAAACTATTGCGATGGCCCGCATTACGGAACTCCTCGCTCGTGGTCGTACATTCTCTTTCGAGTTCTTCCCGCCAAAGACCGACGCTGCGCAATTATCTTTAGGTCGAACAATTGCGGAATTAGAAACCTTGCATCCCAGTTTTGTGTCGGTTACTTATGGTGCTGGTGGAAGTACCCGCGAACGAACTCGCGATCTCGTTACGTGGATGCGTCGTGAAACAACAATTTCACCGATGGCGCATCTCACCTGTGTAGGGCACACACGCGGCGATATTGAAGAAATTCTTCAGGCGTATGTAGATGCAGGAGTAGATAACATTTTGGCTCTGGGTGGTGACCCACCAACCGATCCTGCCGATGTACGCCCCAGCGACTACCAATTTGCTTCTGATCTCGTTGATGAACTTCAAGCTGCAGGCCAGTTCAGCATTGGTGTTGCCGCACACCCAGAGGTGCATCCGCGCAGTTCATCACGCACTGAAGACCGGGAATTTCTCGCTCAAAAACTACTTCGGGCTGATTTCGCCATCACCCAATTTTTCTTTGAGGTGGAACACTATGTGCGCCTGGTTGAAG
>JBAXNF010000053.1:0-10974 GCA_037133935.1 bacterium | reverse complement strand
GAGCAAGAGCACGCTGCAAGGCACCGTAAACCACGAGTACGAGGCTCTCGGTGCCACCAGAGGTCATGAAGCCAGCACCAAATGGTGGAGCCTGCAGGAGTTGCATGACGAAATCGAGCACTTCTTGTTGCATGTTTTTCAGGCTGGGAAATGCCGCAACATTCAAGGCATTCTCATGTGAAAACATGCGGTACGCAGTTTCAGAAAGATGTCGAGCCTCGTCTGAGGCGCAATAGGTCAAACTAAATGCCTTGCCATCGCGCCAGCGAATGTCGTGAGCGCGAAGTTCTTCTAAGTTGCTCAAAATTGTTTGGGCCGCTGTGCCGAACGCTTGATTTGAGGGGTCGCTCATAGGCGCAGGTTAGTGGCGTTCTTATGAGTCGATATTCTCGTCCATAAATAATTTACATAACGCTTATTATGGGCGCAGTCGTAGGGACCCAATGGGTTCTGCACATTCCAAAATCCATTGCAGCATGTCTTTCAGCTCTTTGGCATTTGGCTGCTTATTCGCGGCGAGATCGCGCTGAACATCTTGTACAGCGCACGACAACACATACATTGCATCATGAATATCGTTGAGCTCTTCACGCGCCATTACTAGCTGCTCATCGCTGAGCTGAACCTCTCGAGCTCGTTGGCGTGCCACCCAGTCCCATTGGCGACACGGCTGACTGCAGTAGGCGCGGGGTCGACCAGGCCCGGAACGTTCCTGAAGCACCCGGCGACACCATTTGCAGCGTGGTCCATCGGGTGTTGGTTTCCTCTGCCACTGCTGCTCACTGGGTAATTTCGTCATGACGAAATTATGGCACATTTAGAGATTTATTTGAGAGACTGATGGCGATGTCATCTCTCCCCACCTCTATTCGAAGTTTCGCTTCCGACAATTTTGCTGGTGTGCACCCTGCGGTCATGGAAAACCTTCAAGCAGCAAACCTTGGTCATGCCATTGCTTACGGTGGCGATGTTTTTACCGATGAGGCTGTCAATCAATTCGAAAGAATTTTTGGTGTAGGAACACAAGCATTCTTTGTCTTTGGTGGCACAGGGGGCAACGTCTTTGCTCTCTCTAGTTTGTGTGGGCCTGGTGATGCTGTTCTGTGTAGCCAATGGTCGCATTTACATATCGATGAAACAGGCGCCCCGGAACGAGCCGGAATCAAATTACTAGCAGTTCCTAGTACTGACGCAAAAGTGACCACGAAAGACATCGAACGAGTAGCTGGCGACATTGGAGTGATGCATCATGCTCAACCACGTGTTGTATCTCTTACCCAGCCGACTGAATTAGGAACGCTATATACGGCGCAGGAAATTGAACAGTTGTGCCTGTGTGCTCATGAGCATGGCCTATTAGTACATATGGACGGTGCACGAATTGCTAATGCAACCGCGGCGTTAGGAGGAATTTCATCTCTACGCAAATTCACCGTCGATGCAGGTGTTGATGTACTCACCTTTGGTGGAACCAAAAATGGTTTGATGTATGGAGAAGCGGTTCTTTATTTTCCACAAGGAGCAGCTCGCGCGCATTCGTATAAAGATTTTTCACAAGAGAATGCCCAACGTGCATTGAGATACGCGCCGTATGCGCGAAAGCAAACAACGCAGCTTCCTTCCAAAATGCGTTTTGTTTCAGCACAATTCGCTGCAGTGCTCAACAATGACCTGTGGGTGAAGCTCGGAGCCTCTGCTAATGATGCGGCGGCTTCCCTATTTGACGCCGTGAAATCAATTCACTCTTTGGAATTGACCGAGTTGCCAGCGGTGAACAGCCTCTACCCCACCATTTCGCCTGTTCATGCTGAGCAATTACGAGAGGTGTCTTTTTTCTGGGATTGGGAACCAGCGAGAAACCGCGTGCGTTGGATGACCTCTTGGGATACTGAGCTCAGTGATGTGAAAGCCTTCGCTGAAGCCATTTACCAAATAGTAACTTAACGAATAAATACTTAATTGACTGTTGAGTTAAATGCAGTTACAATTCGGTATCAGATTTTGGTAGGACATCGGGGGGTGTGTGATGGCGGCAGTTGAATCTTATTCGAGGCGCGATTTTGCTGTGGAGAAATGGATGAACGAGGGCGCTTGTCGCGGACTCACCACAGTATTTTTTCCCCCGGCAGCTGAACGTCCTCAGTCACGTTTGCGCCGCGAAGCAATGGCCCGTGAAGTATGTATGTCATGCAACGTGCTCGACACCTGCCGCAGTTTTGCGCGAGAGAATCATGAATATGGTTTTTGGGGTGGCGAGTCTGAAGAAGAACGTCATAGCGCTGGGTTTCACCTCATTGCGCCAATAGGTGTCCGCTCACGCGCTGCAGGCTGAGAGCCAGCCAGCCATCAATTTCCCATTTGTTGATAAGAGAAAAGCCAATTTTTTCATAACACGACACGATGTCTCTTTCTCGTGTTTCGGTGAATCCGCTGAGGAAGAGATAACCATCTTTTTGCACTGCTGCGCCAATAGATACTGAACCCTCGAGCAACACCGGAGCCAGAATATTGGCCAAGACATGCGTATAGGTGCCAGAGATGCACTCGAGACCACCTTGCTGACAAGTGAATGAACCTTCTACCCCATTGAGTTGTGCATTGAAAATACTTGCCTCAATAGCGGTCGCAGCAAGATCTATTCCATGCGCAGTTGCATTGAATTTTTTTATTAGTGCAACGCTGAGCACGCCCGATCCGCATCCGATGTCGAGAATGAGTGGAGCATCACCAAATGACTGCAGATTCTGGAGTGCCAAGGTGAGAGTTGCTCGTGTTGTTGGATGATCACCCATGCCAAAAGAGCCATAAGGCTCTATGAGAATAGGAAGCAGTGAAGAGTCTGAGGAATCGAATTCATCTTTTTTCCAATGCGGAATGAGAGCAACAGAATCAACAAGAGTTATTTTGGCGAATTCACGCCATGTATTAGCCACATCAATTTGTTGCACGAATAGCCGTACCGGCCAATCTCGTAATCTGTTCATTTCACTGCCGAACTGCTCGACATAAGCTTTCCACTGCCCTAGCGGGTCATTGCCCAGATGAGTGCGAACAACACTTTGTTGCAAATTGTCTATTACCTCAACGGCTTGTGCCCCACATGCCCACAATGCATCGCTAACAATTTCAATAAATTCTTGATCGACTAAAATCTCAAGAAGGATATTTTCATTAATTTGTTGAGACGAATCACTCATCGATGCGGCGAAGCTCTTTACGAAACCGATGACCTTTTGCGACATACGATGCAACGCCCATTGCAATATCAGATGATCGTGCCCGATCGAGTTTGATGGTTGCTGGCGCCCCAACAGCAAGCGCACCACTCGGCACTTCGGTTCCATTCAGTACAACAGCATTGGCTGCAACGATTGCGCCAGAACGCACTACCACTTGATGCAACACGATGGCCCCCGTTGACACTTGGGCATTACTTTCAATTGTGCAACCTTCTAGGTGCACAATGTGGCCAATCACGCAGTTGTCTCCCACCGTTGTTGGATACATCGCAGTAGTATGGATGACCGTTCCGTCCTGAATGCTGGTGCGGGCGCCAATGATAATTTTGCCATCATCCCCGCGAAGAACTGCTCCTGCCCAAATGGTGGATTCGGGTCCAATAGTTACGCTCCCAATAACTACTGCATCGGGATGAACATAGGCAGTGGGGTCAATGTTGGGAACCTGGGTTCCAAGAGCATAAATAGGCACACCATCATGTTACTAATGGTGCAAGACGCACCACTGACAATGTCGCACGAACAGAGAAATATCCCGTTTTTCCCGTTAGCGTTCCTTGCCTATGTCGCGCAGGATTGAAATTGAACTCACTAGTACTAGCCCCGACGGTTCGTGGAACTGGCGGGCAGCTGGAGCCAAGAATCCTAAGGGTGTGCTCGACGGATCCATTCTGTCTTCATCTCACAAAGTGGGAGACGTAGTAAAGGCAGACGCCGATTTTGCTATCGACGGCATCACTATTTTGGGCGTTGTTGCTGGCAAGCAACGTGTAGAAAAATTGGAAAGAATTGAAATCCTTCCTTCGGACAAACCATTCCAAGCGGTAATGGAAACCAAGGCTCCGCGTTCTGAGCGTTCTTTTTCTGGCGATAAGCGCAGCGGTCGTCGTAACGACAAGCCTGGCGATAGCAAACCTGGAGACAAAGGTCCACGTCGCCCACGTCGTGAAGACGGTGCAAAAGAAGAAGGCAAAACTCGCGAACCGCGCCCTGAAGGCTCAGAAGTTCGTCGCCGTCCGTCGTTCACTCCTCCACCAGATCTGCCGCAACGTCCACGCGCAAAACGCTTGAAGCCTGGTCGCGCGCATCGCAACACAATTTTGGCAAATCTTCCCGAAGCACAAAGTGCTATTGCGGAGCGTGTGCTATCTGGTGGTATTCCTGCAGTACGCACCGCAATCGCAGACCAAAATAAAGTTCTGAAACAAGAAGGCAAAGAACTCATCCCTGCCGATGGTCTCATTCAAATGGCTGAGAACCTGCTCCCTAAATTGCGCGTAGCTGAATGGCTAGATCGGGCTGATGCTGCCATTGCCGATCTCGACACACTCGATTTGCGTGATCTGCGTTCGGTTGTTACCTCTGGCGATGACCCTGCCATCGCACGCGATGAAACGACACGCGCTTTTGCAAAGGCTCTTCGCGAAGGACTCGTAGCGCGCCAAGAAAAAGATCAAAAAGAATGGCTGTCCGATATCGACGCAGCACTCAAGGTGGGCCGCATTGTTCGTGCCTTGAAGTTGTCTTCTCAGCCACCTAAGGCAGGAGCACCGTTCCCTTCAGAGCTTGGTTCGCGACTTGCTGCTGCCGCTTCACAAAATCTTGAACCCGACGCACCAAGCGATCGCTGGATTGCAGTTTTAGAGGCTGCAGCGTTCAGCCCGGTGAGATCACAGCTTGTCGCACCAGCACCGCCAAATACCGTGACCACCGAATTGGCAACCACCATTACTCGCCTTGCCCCGTCAATTCCTAAGATCGCTGCATTATTCAGCATTGTGGTGACGCCGGGAACCGCTATGCCGCGTCCATTGCGCCCCACACGGCCTGTAGACAAGAAAAGGCCCGTCAAGACACCTGTAGAGCCAACACAAGCATAAATTCATCTCGCTGGACTGTGGGTCCTAAGATGACGTGATGTCAGACATCGTCCTTTTTGAAAAGCGTGGCCGCATTGGCATCATCACGCTGAATCGTCCAGAAGCTCGCAATGCCGTCAATGGTGACGTTGCAAGCGGAGTTGAAGCAGCAATCGACAGCATCGAGTCAGATGACGAGATCTGGGTCGGAATCATTACTGCAAATACTGCAGGTCAGGAAAAACCAGTTTTTTGTGCGGGGGCAGACCTCAAAGCAATCAACTCGGGTAACGCTGGCGGGTTGAGTACAAAGTGTGGGGGTTTTGCTGGTATTGCTTACCGCGAGCGTCGTAAACCAATCATTGTTGCGGTTGATGGTTTAGCAACCGCGGGTGGCTGTGAAATTGTCTTGTCGTGCGACCTTGTGGTGGCAAGTAATAGGTCGTCGTTCGGACTTGCTGAAGTGAAACGCAATCTCATTGCAGGAGCAGGCGGACTCTTTCGCCTTCCTCGAGCCATTGGTCGCAGTGCTGCGCTCGAAATCATCCTCACTGGTGAACCACTAGCAGCACAAAGGGCTTACGAGCTCGGCCTCATCAACCACGTTGTAGCGCCAGACCAGGTAATGCCAAAAGCAATAGAGATTGCCGATCGTATTTGTGCTGCTGCTCCTCTTGCAGTGTGGGCTAGTCGCAAGGTTGTACTTGCCTCAGCATACGAAAATGATGAGAACCTCATCAATATGACGAATGCCGAGTTCGGAGCAATTATGGCTTCTGAAGACACCAAAGAAGGACTGACCGCATTTATTGAGAAGCGACTTCCCAACTGGAAAGCGCGCTAGGGCGTTCCAGCAAATATGAGTTGAGCAGGAAGTCCTGCTTGCTCACACAGGTTCTTCAATTCTCTTTGCCCAGGCAAAACACAAACAAGGGTTTCGTTGGTGTTGGCTTCGAACTGCTGCGCGCAGGCAAGAAGAAGCGCACCAATTCCCAGTGATCGGCACTTCTCTTCAACGTAGAGAGATGTAATGATGCAGCGTGTACCAATAATGCTTCCGGTTAAATATCCAACAGCAATATTGTCAATTTCACTCAACAGTGCGAACTGTTTGCTGCCAGATACTTCTCGAAGTAATGCCGTAAAAAATGTCCAGCCCGATGCGCCGCGCTGTGAGCTATGAGCGGTATCGGTAGCGGTTTTTAAGGCTTGTAAATTTGCATCGGATTCTGGAACTTCAAACACTTTGAAGCAAAGTGATCCCACGAGGTGAGTAGCTAGCGCTACCTCCCTACTCATTACTTGGACTTGCCGCTTTCAAGATGGTCCTCCGCTGACGATGAGTGTTCTCGTAGTTGAAGATTGCCAGCAATTGGGTAGCTGAGCAACCTTTAAGAGCCGCCACAATTTCTTTGGCTGTCAAGGCATCGTAATTCTCAATTGGCAGGTCAGAAGAAGGCTCTACAGCCTCGCTGGGAAGATTGGAATCTTTTACAGAAGAGTCATGAGAAGCCGCCCGGCATTGCTGAATCTTCTTTTGCGCTACATCAACAGAAAGTTTCCCTATGAAGCGGGCATTTTTCAGATGCTGATCTATGCGAGTTGTCAGTTCTTTCATCGACTGTTGTTTCATGATTGCTGTCCTTTACTTCACTGCAAAAATGGGGCAGGCATCATCGCCAACTGGGCAGTTTGGTGCACTGCGACGCACCAAAAGGAAACACTGTGCGCACATCTCTTCACCAGCTTGTCGCGGTTGCAGGCGGTCGCCGTCGGTATTGCGCTCGTCTACTTCGCCTTCTTCGTCGTCATCTTCAATAGGGACATCGTCAGCAGCAACGAGGCGATCTTTAAGAATTTTATCGAGGTCTTCTTCAACGTCGTCTGGAGTGGTGAGGTCATCGTCGTCTTCATCGTCGGCAGCTGCGGCTCGACGTGATGCAGGGGTCATCGCTTCTGCATCGTCAGTTTCATCTTCGTCGGCCGCAACGAAGTCTTCATCTTCGAGCAGTGGTTCGTCTTCTAGTTCTTCGGCAAGATCTTCAGGGTCAAGATCGGGGTCAAGATCTTCAACAAGTGCAATGGCGTCGACGTCGTCGCCTTCTTCAATTTCAATTACTTCATCTTCTGGATCGATATCTATTTGTTTAGCTGGCTTCTTTTTGCTGCTGGCCATAAACCGAAACCTTTCGTTATTACTTTGGGGGCGAGCGCACTGTAGACAATCTGCTCACCTTCAGCGCGTACCATAGGTGCTAGGCGGTGCATCCGTGCAAATCGTGCGAAATTCTCGCAAAATATTTACGATTTCACCGATTTTCAACCTTTTGTGCTGGTGGTCAACCGTTGCGCTTTGCCTCTTGGCGCCGTTCCGATTCAAGGCGTTCCAATTCTGGTACCTCTGTCGTCATGTGGATCATCGCTTCTGCTACGGCCTTGTGACCGGCCTGATCGCGAATGAGTGCATGCATATCGAGGGCAACCTTGCGGTACGCGGGGTGACCTTGTGGGCTCGAACGCAACTCAAGCATGTGCATTGCCTCTCGAGCATTGAACTGCATGACATAACGAATGCGATATGCCATCGAAACGCCGTAAGCAGCCTGAGTGGGATATTCAGGTAGAAGTGCGTCATAAAGATCGGCAGAGCGGTCCATCACCTCATCGAAGGCTGAAGTTTGAGACGCATCGTCAACAATATCTGGACGAACATACCCGTGATTCGGCGTCAGCGGCTGCCACTCAATGGTGAGCATCCGGTGACGCTGCATATCGCGAAATGCTCCGTAGTCAGATAACACATCAAAGCGATAGTCGGTGCGTTCAAAGGCGCGTCCTGGGCGATGGCGCCTATTTGTTCTATCTCCAACGTAGGCGCGAATGAGACGAACTTTTTCGTCATGGCTCATACCTTGAACTTTTTTATAAATCTGCGATTCGCTCAACGTTAAATGGCTGTAGCAAATTGCAGCTAATAGTTTGTCTTCGCCTTCAGGATCAAAGTCACTCAAAACAACAGACTCTTCAGGCTCTGTTTCTTCTGTTGCGAAGAGATCATGTACAACCTGTTGCGTATCTATTGACGTGTCTGAGAGATACTGCGTCCAACGTCCGCCGCGGTCTGGCTGGTCGACTCTGCGCAAGAAGCTAGGAACAACTTTGCGCAGTTCCGTCAGCATCAGGTCGGCATAGAGACGCGCTTCTGGCAGAGGGTTCGCCCGCATGCGCAGCAACAGCGCTTCATACGCCTGTCCACTTCCGTATATGCCTACATTCGACAGTGCAGAGGCAGGCAATACTCCACGCACAGCATCGAGCGCCTTAGCTCTCGTGGCTTGCCGGTAGATGAAGTCTGAGTCTTTCGGACCCTGGGGAACAACTTTGCGCACATGAGTGGTGAGTGACTCTACGAGACCGCTGTAGGTATCGAACATGCGGTCCATGTCGCCCACGTACCGTGTGCCAAAACGACCGGACAACACTTCCGGATCGCGATAGAAACGGTATCTACCACCCAGACGGTTGTCGTAAGAGATGTATCGCGTGCTTTGTTCGAGGTAGCTCATCAAGCGGCCCCATTCAAGAATTTTAGTCAACAAGTTTGATGCCTGCTCACAAGCCAAGTGCACGCCACCTAATTGGGCAACAGAGTCGTCTCCATATTCCACGAAGATTTTTTCATAAAGACTTTCTGCGCGTTCAATGCCAACTGTTGCATCAAGTGAAACATCTCCTTGGACCTCGAGTTCATTCACGAACTCGTCGAGAAATAGCCTTCGCAAGCTCTTTGCACTGCGGCTGTAACGGGCGAAAAGAGCACCCTTTACCACTTCTGGCAGATTAACGAGAGCAAATACGGGCGAATCTAGATTGGTGAAATACCGTTTCAAGATGTCAGATTCAGCGGGAGTGAACTCCTCGGGTACATAGACCGTCACGACGGTCTATGTTAGAAGTAGCGGGCGTCAGGTTGCGTGATCATCTACTAAATAAGTCCGACGGGTCGGGGGCCAATACGGGCAAACTCTGATGCTGTCTCAGCGCCTGCAACGTCGTCCAGCAGTGCATCAAGAGCCGTGAGCGCCAAAATCTTTGCTCCGTCGATCACCGCCCGGTCACCTTCCTCGGCTCGGGCGTACTCGGCAAAGCGCGGGGTATGTATTGGTACGCCATGAGGCGCAACTTGGATCATCGGATGAATGGACGGCGCGAGATAGCTGACGTTCCCCATGTCGGTTGAGCCGACAACCACCGAGTCGCTTGTGGGGCGTTGCGGCGAGCGTCCGACAATCTGTGCATTACGCAGATACAGGTTCAATAGTGACTCAGAATCGCGCATGTCGGCGTAGGCGTGGTTTTCCCATTCCACTTCTACGGTGCAGCCCGTGCTCATCGCCGCGCCATGGAAGCAAGCCTCTACGCGTTCTTTCAAGGGTTGTAGTGAGTCGAGAGAATCGGAACGCACGTACCATTGTTGAGTTGCGAAATGAGGCACAATATTGGGCTTGTCACCACCGTGGGTGAAGATACCGTGGATCCGCTCAGAAGGCTTGATGTGTTGTCGTAACGCACCTATTGAGCCATATGCCTGCACAGCAGCATCGAGCGCATTTTTCCCGAGATGGGGAGCAGCAGCAGCGTGGGCAGCACTGCCATGAAACGACGCGCAGCATTCTTGGATCGCGATGGCCTTGATACTCGTCAGATCAAAATCTGCCGGATGAACCATCATCGCGGCGTCAATGCCAGCGAAAGCTCCTTGACGCGCCATGGCAATTTTCCCACCTCCCCCCTCTTCGGCAGGAGTGCCAAAGACAAGAAGTTCTCCAGGAAGCTCGCTCATGAAGGGTTGCAATGCGAGGGCAGCCCCGAGACCGGCTGCCGCTATGACATTGTGCCCACATGCGTGGCCAATTTCAGGCAGTGCGTCGTATTCGCACAAGATCGCAACACGACGTGACCCTGGTGATGATGAGCCACTCGCCTGTGCGACGAAAGCCGTTTCTAAACCGTAGGCACCGCGTTGAACATTTGAGAATTGTGTTCTGAGAGCATCTGTCAGCAGATTGTGGGCGTGGATCTCTTCATAGTTCGTCTCTGGATGAGAATGAATGTCATGGCTGATATCTAACAGTTGCTCTGCTAGTTGATCTATGCGCAAGGTGATTTCGCTTTTTAGTTGTGCGATATCTGAATTATTCATCGACTTCTCCTCGAGGGATTTACTTTTGATCGCTAGGTATATAGATATTAATGGCATCTGCGATGACAGATATTCTTATCTCAGTCGCATTGCCAATTTTTTTTCCATCAATAAAGATGGGTAGCGATTTGCGGAAACGAAAACATTCATCCGTCACTTGACGGCTAGTGAGTTGCGGGTGAGGTAAATGGCTCCCCTGCCGCACTTTCATGAGAGACATTAAACGCTGACGAACTCCCATTTCTCGCGCCACCGTTAATACTTCAATCTTTGCATCATTTGGATGTGACTTAGCAAAAACCCTTTTGCCTCTGTAGAAGGCGACATTGCACAACAAATGACATTCGCCCCACAGCAGGTGCCCTATGCGTATATGAGCCGCAGCGCGAAGTGTCACTCCATTTATATAGATTTCAATAACGTCAAAAGGCAGTTGGTGCCACTCGACTCGACTGTCGAATTGCTTTAATGAAGATCGCTGCCGCAGTTCGCTGCCGATGGTGTGTGCGATATCGCCTTTGACTGGGAACGCGAGATGAGAAAAAACATCGTGATCGCTTTGTGTGCAAACGACGCCTTGCTTGCGAACGTGCTCACCCCACTCTTCGCCTTTCGCAATCACCATTAGAGCGCCTCGTTGCCCACGACTATTCCTCTAAACATCGCTTCTCCG
>JBAXNF010000052.1:0-11178 GCA_037133935.1 bacterium | reverse complement strand
GGTGGGAACTACAACAGAGCCAGGCACACCAGTGCGACGGTCGGCAAGGAAAAGTTGGCTGGCATCGGGAACACCCACCATGCCACCGTCAGTCATTTCAAATAAACCAAGTTCACTTGTTGGGCCAAAGCGATGCTTTGATGCACGCAACAAACGCAGTGCATTGTGACGCTCACCTTCGAACGACAACACGGTGTCGACAACGTGTTCAAGCACGCGTGGACCAGCAAGGCCACCTTCTTTGGTGACATGGCCAACAAGTACTACAGGAATATTGCTGCGCTTAGCTTCTTGCACTAAACGATGTGCACAACCGCGCACCTGCACCACTGAACCCGGCGGGGAAGAAAGTTCTGGGTCGGCGATGGTTTGAATACTGTCGATAACAATGAGGTTGGGTTGCACAGAAGCAATGGCTTTGAAAATGTTGTGCAAGTTCATTTCAGGAAGAAGCCATACGTTTTCATTGAGCGCACCCAGACGCTCGGCACGTAAGCGAACTTGCTGTGCGCTTTCTTCTGCAGTGACATACAAAGTGCGAGCAGGCCATGCAGCAAGCAGTTGCATGAGCAACGTGCTTTTGCCAATGCCGGGCTCGCCACCGAGCAAGGTGACAGAACCAGGAACAATGCCTCCGCCAAGCACGCGGTCAAGTTCGGGAATGGTGGTTGGTTGTGGCTGACCAATAGAGCCATCGATTTCCGTAATAGGTTTTGCTTCGCCGGGTGCAACAAGCGACATTCCGGCGGCGAGAGAAACGAGTGGTTCTTCGGGGCCTTCTACATCTTCAACAAGTGAGTTCCACGCGCCACAGGTAATGCAACGACCCGACCATTTGGGGTGAGAGCTGGCACACTCGGTGCAGCGATAGACGAGTCGAAGTTTTGCCATGCCGACAAGTTAGGCGATGGGTGTTAATTCCGCGAGCGCAAGGTGCCCCTGCGCTGCCGGTTGTATTGGCGTTGATAGAGGAGTGCGCCGAGCACCGCCATGAGGCCAAGCCACGCAATGAGTAAGAAGAGCCCAATTTTGGAGACGATGCCGCCGAGGGTTCCGACGACGTCGACATTTTCTGTACTGGTTGCAAGGTCAACCGGGGTGCCATCGGTAGCAACGCGCCAGGAGAGCTTGCCGTTTTCAGGGATAGCTGTGGAAGATTTCAATTCCCCGGGAAGAGACGCAACGAACTCAATGGTGAGTGCCTTGCCGAGGTCAAGGCCTTGAGACTTCACGATATTTTCGTACGGGGTAGCGCCGAGAGCGGCAATGAGTTGGTCGTCGGCGAAGGCTTGTAGACCGCCCGTTACTTCGAGCCGCCCAGACAAGTTCCACGACGAGTCGCGGGCCTTGCCACCACGGCGCAAAATAACTTCACGGAAAGGTCCACGGTTGCCGTTGAGTTGTGCAAGCACCGCAGTTGCTTCCGATTCATTTGCAAAGTCTCGAGCAAGAACTACTTGTTTGCCACCTGACGCAGTATCAACTGGTTCGGTGAGTTTCCAACCGTTCTTCTTTAAATCGCTGAAGTCAAGGTTGTCGGCAATGTCGGGAGACCGCTGAACAATTTCCTTATCGACATCAATAGTGACAGTAACTATTCCGCTGCCATTGGGGTTGACCACCATTGAAATCTGAGTATCGACACGACACGCAGCAAGTAGGACTACCGCACAACAGAGCGCAATGAAACGCTTAACTGTTGACGTAGTTATTTTCACTCAGGAAGTGCGGTGCTGGAGTCGCCTGCACCAGCAAGCTCTACAGCAGCAGGGGGCACCAAGCCTTCAACAGCAGTAAATGTTAAGCGCTTGTCGCCAGGTTTGTCGGGGTCGTCTTCTGTGTCGACCACGATGATGACACCAGCAGCAAACTCTTTGTACAAGATCTTCTCTGAGAGCGGATCTTCAATGAGTCGCTGAATGGCGCGACGTAGTGGGCGCGCACCGAGTTGTGGGTCGTAACCGCGTTCTGCCAAAAGTTCTTTTGCAGACTCCTTGAGTTCAATGCCGAGGCCTTGGCTCTCGAGTTGCCCAGCAAGACGCTTGGTCATGAGGTCAACCATTTGCACCACTTCGGCTTTAGCCAGTTCATGGAAGACAATGACTTCGTCGATGCGGTTGAGGAATTCAGGGCGGAAGTGAAGTTTCAACGCATCGTTGACTTTTTCCTTCATGCGCTCGTATGAAACGGCTTCATCGTTAGTGGTGAAACCAACATTTGCTTTGCGCAAGTCTTGTGTTCCTAGGTTCGAGGTCATGATGAGCACTGTGTTGCGGAAGTCGACTGAACGGCCTTGGCTGTCGGTGAGACGACCCTCTTCAAGAATTTGCAAGAGTGTGTTGAACACGTCGGGGTGTGCTTTTTCAATTTCGTCGAAGAGCACAACGCTAAATGGTTTACGACGTACGGCCTCGGTGAGTTGGCCGCCTTCTTCGTAGCCCACGTACCCAGGAGGTGAACCCACAAGACGGCTGACAGTGTGCTTCTCCATGTACTCAGACATGTCGAGAGCAATGAGTGCGCTGTCGTCGCCGAACAAGAATTCGGTGAGTGTTTTTGCGAGTTCTGTTTTACCCACACCAGTTGGCCCGAGGAAAATGAATGAGCCGCTTGGACGCTTAGGGTCTTTCAACCCAGCGCGTGTACGGCGAATGCTTTGGCTCACAGCGCGAATAGCATTTTCTTGGCCAATGATGCGCTTGTGCAGTTCGGCTTCCATGTTGAGCAACTTGGCGGTTTCTTCTTCGGTGAGTTTGTACACCGGAATACCTGTCCAGAGGCTCAAAACCTCAGCAATAGCTTCTTCGTTGACCTCATCGAAAAGATCAATACCAGAAGCCTTAATATCGGCTTCTTTGTGTGCGCGCTCTTCGAGAAGTGAACGCTCTTGGTCGCGCAAGCGGCCTGCTTCTTCGAAGCGCTGTTCTTCAACTGATTTGCGTTTTGCTTCTTGCACTTCAGCAATTTTGTTCTCGAGCTCTTTGAGGTCGGGTGGTGTTTGCATGCGCTTAATGCGCAAGCGACTACCGGCTTCGTCGATGAGGTCAATTGCTTTGTCGGGAAGGAAACGGTCGGCAATGTAGCGGTCGGCAAGGTTTGCCGCAGCTACAACTGCTTGGTCGGTAATGGTGACACGGTGATGTGTCTCGTACTTGTCGCGAATGCCCTTCAAAATTTCGATGGTGTGCGCAACGGATGGCTCATCAACCTTTACTGGTTGGAAGCGGCGTTCCAGTGCGGCATCTTTTTCGAAATGCTTGCGGTATTCATCGGTAGTGGTTGCACCAATAGTTTGGAGTTCGCCACGAGCAAGCATCGGCTTCAAAATTGAAGCAGCGTCGATTGCGCCTTCTGCAGCACCTGCACCAACGAGTGTGTGAATTTCGTCGATGAACAAAATGATGTCGCCACGAGTTTTGATTTCTTTCAAAACTTTCTTGAGGCGCTCTTCAAAGTCACCGCGGTAGCGGCTACCAGCAACAAGTGCACCGAGGTCGAGCGTGTAGAGCTGCTTGTTCTTCAACGTTTCAGGTATGTCGTTGCTCACAATTTTCTGAGCGAGACCCTCAATGATTGCGGTCTTACCAACACCAGGCTCACCAATGAGTACAGGGTTGTTCTTGGTACGACGCGAAAGAATTTGCATGACACGCTCAAGTTCGCGGGAGCGACCAATAACGGGGTCGAGTTTTTTGTCGCGAGCAAGTTGTGTGAGGTTGCGGCCGAATTGGTCGAGAATTTGGCTTCCGCCTTTGTCGCCACTTTCTTCTTTGCCGCTACCTGCTGCTGCGCCGGCTGGGGTACCTTCACCTTTTGCACCGGCTGGGCCTTGGTAGCCACTGAGCAGTTGAATGACTTGCTGACGAACACGACCAAGGTCTGCGCCAAGCTTCACGAGAACTTGAGCGGCAACGCCTTCGCCTTCGCGAATGAGCCCGAGCAAGATGTGCTCGGTGCCGATGTAGTTGTGACCAAGTTGGAGAGCTTCACGTAACGAGAGCTCAAGAACTTTTTTGGCACGGGGGGTGAAGGGAATGTGACCAGATGGTGATGAGCCGCCCTGACCAATGATGTCTTCCACTTGGGCACGCACTGCTTCAAGGGAGATGCTGAGCGATTCGAGTGCCTTGGCGGCAACGCCTTCGCCCTCGTGAATGAGCCCGAGCAAAATGTGCTCGGTGCCAATATAAGAATGGTTGAGGAGACGCGCTTCTTCTTGCGCTAACACCACAACTCGTCGCGCCCTATCGGTAAAGCGTTCGAACAATTTGACCGCCCTTATCTGGTGCCCTTCGACACTTAAATACGTTACTGAAGTGTACCTGCACCATTAGGGCAGGGCGCATTGTGAGCCGTATCCTATGAGTGTGGCAACGGCCTCACCCCTCCTCTCATTGCCCCATATGGCCGCCGACCGCGAACGGGTCGAAGCGGCAATGCTGGCTGCCGTTCGCACTTCCGACGACTATCTCACTGAAATTGCGTCACACCTCATTACTGCTGGCGGGAAACGCCTGCGTCCAGTCATGACAATTGCAGCCTCGCTGGTGGCAACGGGTGGAAGTGCAGCTGAAGAGGCAATTCAAGGGGGCATCGCTTGTGAATTGGTGCACTTGGGTTCGCTGTATCACGACGACGTGATGGATGAATCCACCACACGCCGCGGGGTGGAAACAGTGAATGCCAAATGGGGAAACCTACAAGCAATTCTTGCCGGAGATTTTTTGTTGGCGCGCGCTTCAGAAATTGCAGCGTCATTAGGTACAGAAGTTGCTGGGTTGCTCGCCCACACCATTGGTAATTTGTGCGAAGGTCAAATTGAAGAGTTGCGACACACGTACGACATTTCGCGTCCGGTGAACTCATACCTCGTGAGCATTGATGGAAAAACGGCATCGCTGTACAGCACCGCTGCACGTATTGGTGGCATTGTGGCTGGCCACGACCGCGAGGTCATTGATGCACTCACTCGCTATGGCACTGCGTATGGAATGGTGTTTCAAATTGTCGACGACATTCTCGACATCACGTCATCCGATGCTGAACTGGGCAAACCAGCAGGTCACGACATGGTGGAAGGTGTATACACATTGCCAGTACTGCACACCATGGCAGTTGGCGATGCTGCCGGCAAAGAACTGCAGTCAATGCTGGGTGCACCGCTCGATGAAGTGCAACAACGCCGGGCATTAGAAATTGTAAGGGCAGGTAGTGGAATTCAATTCGCTATTGAAACGGCGCAACGCTTTGTTTCAGAAGCGAGTGATGCATGTGATGCATTGCCACAAGGCGAAGTAACTGACGCATTGCGCGAAGCTACTAAAAATTTATTGCAATCAATTGCTTAGTGCGGCTGCCGCTGCAAGACCGCTGAGCACAGCACCTTCCACGCGAGGTTCGGCAAATGCATCGCCGGCGAGAACAAAGGTGCCAGATTCATGGAGCCAACAACGCTCGGGGAACTGAGTAATGGGTGTCGCAAAGCGCCACTTCTTGTAGTTGCTCTCCACTATTTTGGCATTACCTAAGTATGGCTGTGCATGGTGAGTGAGTTCTGCCAGCCCATCTTCGAGGCTGTCGTCCCAATGGGCAGCGCTCCACTCTGGCCCGGCATGAAAGGTGAGTGCGTGTTGGGTCGAAATGCCTTTTGCAAAATTATCGCCGATGAAAGAAAAAACTTCGTCGGGGTTTTGCATGCCACCTGGTGCTGGCACTGCACTGGGCCCATCGAGAACAGCAAGAAGTCCAAGTGTGCGGTGATAGTCAACAACCCGCAGTTCCTCGGGTAATTCAATGCCAGTGGTATATGCAAGACCAAAGCTTTGAGCAATGGGGCACGTCATTACCACTGCATCGCACATGATGGAAGTTCCATCGTCAAGTAGCACTTCCCACTGTTCACCTTTTTTACCGAGTGAAAAAACAAGTGAGCTACAACGCACATCGAGGCCTGTAGCAAGATATTTCGCAATGGAGGTCATTCCTTTGTCACCTATGTAGCGGGGAAAGCCATCGTTGCCGGGTGAAAACCCTTTACACCACTCGCGCACAACGCCTTCACGTAGCCACACTTCAACGTGTTCTGCGAATGCTTCATTGCGAACAGTAAAAAACTGTGCGCCGTGGTCGAAAGTGGCGTTACCAATGCGTCGTGTTGCAAGACGGCCACCCACCGAGCGACCTTTATCGAGAACAAGAACTTCATGGCCGGCCTGTTGCAGTGTTTGCGCGGCGACTAAGCCGGAGAGCCCTGCACCAACAACTACACATTTCATCAGGCAGTCGCCAAAAATGCGCTTAACGCAGGTTATGCACGCGCAAAATAAGTTCGCGAGCAAAGGGGTCTAATTGTTGGCCGGCAATGCGTTCCGTAATGATGATGGCTTGTGAAGGGTCATCGACAAGACCACTCCACCGGATGTAGCCACCCATAATGCCAATAATGCGGTCGCCTACTTCTTCGGCGTGTACCAAGATTTTGGTGTCGCCAGCAAGAAGTAATTTGAGTTCGTTATAAAAAGAAACAAGCCATGGGTCAATGTCGTCGGCGCCGCTGAGTGGGCGATGGCGATAGGGCAAGTTGAGTTCTTCGTAGCTGTGCAAGTTGTGCGGTGCACCAATGATGGAAAACACGCTGGCGAAGTTATTTTCACGCAACCAGATAATTTCTTCTTGACGCCGTACACGACGGTGGTTGACGCCATACCCGCCCGGGCGTTCGCAAATAGCGAGACGATCTTTAATGATCCATGTGAAGTTCCGGGGCTGTATACCCAGAGCCCATTTTCCTCGAAGCTTCGGTGGCATTACTGCAATCTTAATCGCTGATTGCTTCTTCGCACCTGTTTCCCGCCACCAATTTCACATCCGGGGTGAATTCCTCGGGCAACTTCAAGCACCCTCTCGACAGTTGCGGCATTGGGCGGGTACGGATCGGCGAGCCACATGCGAATAGCGCGACGAGCAAGTGGAAGTGGGGCAGCGGCAAGCGCCGGTGCATCGTATACATCGATGACCGAGGCAAGATCTTGAAGAAATTTCTCATCGTCTCCGATGAGTTGAGATTCACGTGCGATGAGCTGTGCAACGTCACGTTGCGCGATGGAGTTCAGCAAAGGAAGCAATTCGTGGCGCACACGATTGCGCTGAAACCGGGGGTCGCTATTGCTGGAGTCTTCAACGAGGTCAACATCAAATGCTGCGCAGAGCGCTTCAGTTTCATACCGTCGGAGGTGAAGAATTGGCTTGCTGTGCGTGTAACGCATTCCCGAGAGACCTTCGGTTCCTGCCCCACGCATGAGGTTGATGAGCACGGTTTCTGCTTGGTCGTCGGCTGTATGGCCAGTGAATACACCAGGAGGCAAGAGTGCAAAACGAGCCTGGCGAGCACGTGCTTCAAAATTTGGCCCATCGGCTAGGTCGGCGCGTAAAGAAATGGCCACGACGCCAAAGCGTGTAGCGATATTTTCTACAACGGAAAATTCCTTGTGAGAACCAACTCGCAAACCATGGTCAACGTGATACGCGGTGACGTGGTGGCCTTTTGCTACCGCAAGAATGAGAAGTGCTACGGAATCGGCACCGCCGGAAACTGCGCATGCCACACCTCGGGGCATTGCAGATACTGAAGGGAAGTGTGTGCGATTGAGAAGTTCTTGTACTAGTTCATGATGTTGAAGTGCTTGCGCATCAAGAATCATGACAATGTGCGACGGCCTTAACGGTTGCGGCGCCCTGGGTACTTCGTTGCACTCACCTTAGTGATGTACCCGACCACCATGGCGAGTGTGGTTGCTACTCCAACGACGGTGAGAACTAGCCCAATCCACCAATGCCAAACTTCTGCTGCAATCATGTCTTTATCGTAGCGAATAACGCCGAAGTTTCACGGCTCAAAAGTGCTCGCAACATTGTCGATTGAGGCAACAAACTGGGTGAGCAGTACAGCAAGTTTTACTTGATCTTCAGGGGGAAAGTCACTCAAAATTTTGATCATCACCTTCAAGCGTCGCTCGGTAATGATGCCGTGGCGGGTGCGACCAGCGGGGGTAACAGCAACTATTACCACGCGGCCATCGGAAGGAAGTGTTGTGCGCTCGGCGAGTTCAAGTTTTTCTAGCCGTTGAATTGCGCGTGTTGCAGTAGAGGGGTCAACACGCAGTGCTTCAGCAAGGTCGCCCATGCGCCAGAATTCGCGCTCAACGAGAAGATCGAGAGTGTCTACTTGGCCGGGGTCGAGGGCCGACTTGCCTTCACCAAAAAGTTTGCTGCGCAATGAAGAAGCAGCTGCACCGCGACGCATGTCGCGCCATGCATTACCGATGGCCGCAATATTTTCGAGGTCATCAACGGAGTGTGCTTCAGATTGTGAGAGGGGGTTCACAGCGGTGTCTTTCATCGGGGTCAGTTCATAGGTTAGTCAAGTAATGGAGTGGCGCGGTGATACGAGCTACTAATCATTGGCGACGACAAAATGTAGTCGGCAGTTGATGGGTTGCATGCCACAGGAATATTCCAGACCGCAGCAATACGCAAAAGCGCCTTGATATCGGGGTCGTGTGGCTGTGGTTCAAGTGGGTCCCAGAAAAAGAGCAATACGTCAACCAAGCCATCGGCAATGCGTGCGCCAAGTTGTTGGTCGCCACCGAGCGGGCCACTGCGCAAGCGTTCAACATTGAGCCCTGTGTGTTCGTGAATAATGCGGCCGGTAGTGCCAGTGCCCACCAAGATGTGGTTACCCAATTCATCGCGGTGGTGTATTGACCATTCCAACATTTGCGGCTTCATGTTGTCGTGAGCAACGAGTGCAATACGTTTTTGGGCGCTAGTGAGTACACCAGTTGAAGAGGTAGCCATACCCCATCTTTACTCAGTTACGAAGATGATGTGACGTATTAACGCATAATGACTGCGTCGGCACCCCACGGTGTTACTTCACCATCGGCACGGAAGCGCTCAGGAAGTTCTTCCACCATGTCCCATGTTGCAGAGAGTCGACCAACACCAACACACATGGCAACGTTCAAACCGAGTTCCACAATTTGTGGCTCGGTGAAGTGCTCGCGCAGTTTGTCGTAGAAAGCATCGTCAATAGCCAGGTGGTTAGTAGCAAAAAGTTCGCCGTAGCGAATGGCAATTTTTTCTGCGTCGGTGAGGCCATCTGCTTCCATTGGCTTTTCGAGTGAGCACACCAAGTCTTCAGTGATTCCATCTTTCAATGCATCGGTGTAACGAATGGCCATGCAGCTGCGGCATTGGTTGTGGAACGCAATACGTAAACGAACGAGTTCAACGAGCCGCTCTGGCAATGTGCGATTCACCTTCAATGAACCAGCAAATGCCGAAAGACCCTTTGCCATTTCTGGGCAGTGGCCAAAGATGCGTGTGAGGCCAAGTTCAAGTGGCGTCTTGTCGTCGGCGCGCGACATGCGACGAAGATCGGGGTCTAACTGGTCAACGGTGAGTTTGGAGATGCGTGACATGAGGCAACCCTAGAAGATAATTGGGAGGCCGTAAACAGTTGGGCTACACGTGAGCAGAAAGAAAAACCTTGATTTCCTCTATTTGCTCGGAAAGCGTGGTGCGCCAAGTGGAATCAAAACCCGCAGGCGAGTCCACGGCAATGGACTTCAGGTAGTCGAGCACAAGTTGGGGCACACCCTCGACGCCTGGTGCGAGCTCTATATATAAGGCAAAGTCGCTGCACGCTTGGTGACCGCCGTGCGGCAAGTTGAGGCGGCGATGGGGCAGCGAGCTCTTGCTCAGAATTTCCCACGCGGGTTCGGCGTCGGTTGCTGGTGGGGTGGTGGTGTCGCCAAGTCCAACAAGTAAGAGAACAGGTACGGGCACAGATGCAATGAGGTCGGCGGGAAGAATTCGCGTGTACGCCTGAGCGCCGATTGCAGCCTTAAAACGCTTTTCTGCCGGCATGCCGTGAATACCTGTTGTCGCAATAAGTGCAGTGAGCCCACCGTAACTGTGCCCACCAATGAACAAGTTGTTCTCGTCAATGATGTTGGAAAGACCAGCCATCAGTTCGCTACATATTCCTATTGCACAGTCGGCAATAAAGCTCACATCGCCAAGGCGCTGTTTGTCGTTGGTTTCATCGTCAACATTTTTCCCCGTCATCCAATCGGTGAGCGTGTCACCAGGGTGATCGCTTGACACCACTACAAAACCAGACGCCGCAATAGCCTCACAGAGTTGGCTGTAGTTAAAACGCAACCCCGTGCGTCCGTGCGACCACACAAGAAGAGGAAATTTTCCAGAAGCAAGCGCAGCATTTTCATATGCAGTGGCAGATGGAAAAGAAACACCCGGAAGCAATTCGTAGCGCGTGACAGCATCTTCTGGTTTGGTGAGAGCGGGGTACCAAACATCAACACCAAGCATGCGGTTGTCGCGCTTCTCGTCAATGACAAGAGTGCTGGTATGACCTACTTGGTGTGCAGCCATTATTAACGCGCGCCGTGTGAGTGTGATGCTGAAGCGAAGCGGCCAAACCAATTGGGGTTACGTGTTTGGGTGTACACCTCGCCGGGCCCTTCAAAGTGAAACACCAAGCCTTCACCAGAAGTGAGGGTGTTCATCCAGCCAGTAGCTGCTTTGTGCAGCGACATCGTTACCGACGCTTGAACCGCAACCATGTGACCACTATCAATAACAATTTTTTCACCAGCAGCGAGCTTGACAACTTCAATCGCTCCATATGCACCTGCAAGCAAAATTCCATCGCCGCTCACATGAACAAGAAATGCACCTTCGCCACCAAAGAGAGACTTCATGCCTCCCCACTTGGTATCAAGTGTGAGACCCATTGAAGAAGCGATCCAAGATGATTGCGACAGAATCCAAGGCGCTGCAGTTGTTGATTGCAAAATGACAGAGTCACCGGGAAGACCCATAGCAACATCAACGAATCCGCCGTTGGGGCCAGCTGTTGCTGTGGTTTGGAAAAATGACTCTCCGCCAAGGGCTGAACGTTTGAGGGCCTTCAAAAAGCCACCCTCCATTTTTCCTTCCACCACCATGTCGGGGGACATGGCGATCATGGCTCCTGACTCTAAGCGCATCTGTTCATTGGGTTGCAGGGTGGCGCGGGCGGTAGAAAAGGCGGGCTGATGGCGAATCTGAAGTTCCATGACTTCACTGTAATGTTTCACCATGTCGGAATTC
>JBAXNF010000051.1:0-11350 GCA_037133935.1 bacterium | reverse complement strand
AGATCATCGGCAAAGTCGTCGTTAAAGACAGGATCTTTTGCCCCCCATATGAGCCGCACAGGAATGTTGAGATGTGGCAGTTGCTCGGCAACTCTATTGAGCACCTGGTAATTGTGATGCTTTTCATTAAACGGCACTTCGGCCACAAAGCCAGCTATTCCCTGTCGTGCGTGTGCTTTTTTGTATGGCGCAGCAAGTGCCTTGCGCTGTACCTTGGTAAGCGAATGTCCGGGAAGAAGTGGAGTTCCCTTCACAAACAGCGATGTGCGTTGCGTAATGAATTGGTGCATTCCACTTGCAGCAGAAATTTTAATGAGGAGCGGCGCACGACGACCTTCGGGAATTGCTATTCCGGTATTTGATAGCACAAGACCGGCCACGCTATTTGGGTGTGCCACTGCGAAGCCCATGGCCAGTGCACCTCCCCAATCTTGTGCAACTATCCAAATAGGTTCTGAAATACTGAGCGCACGCAGAAGATCCTCAATGTCTTTTACTCGAGTTTCATAATTACGAGGGCCTGTGTTTTGTGAATACCCCATTGATAAATGGTCGGGGGCAATAATGCGAACATCACTTTTGAGTTCATGAAACAATCTCGACCACAAGAATGACCAAGTCGGGTTGCCGTGCAAACACAGAACTACCGGAGCATTTTCACTCGTACCAGGTCGTTGCAGTACATGCCATGAATACGTTGCCCCGTCGTGGCTGGGAACCTCTACAACGCTTGACCACTCGGAGGGCACACCAAACTCCTCAAGCTCGCGCCGAGATGGTGGCATGCGCTTCTCCAAGGTATTACCAAAGAATTTCAGTGAGGCTGGTGTTCAGACCCGAACCTATGCCCATGCACAACACGCGCTCACCGGGCTTAATTTGATCTTGTACTTTTGCCAAGGTGATGGGAATAGCAGCCGGACCAACATTTCCGTATTGAGGAAAGGTGAGCGGTACTTTTGCTGAATTAATGCCGAGTCGGTCACACAACATTGTGGTGTGTACTTTGCTTACCTGGTGCACGATGTACCAATCGAGACCTTGCGACCAATTGAAATCATCGGCTGCATCGGCCCAGGCATCGGCAGCAAGATCGAGACCTGCAACCAATAATCCGTGGGTGTCGGTGGTCATGCGGTCGAGACTTCCTACGCACAGAGAATTGTGTTGAGTTGCGGCGCGAGTGACACCACCAACAAACTTATGTACTTCACTATGCCTATCGCTTCGTGCCATGATCATTGCTGCAGCGCCCGAGCCAAGTGTAAGCGATGCAAACTCTGCAAAAACATCACCCGCTGTGGACTCTGCACTACTTAAACGATTGAGCGTGGCCTCTTGCGTGTAACGACTTCCTTCGCCGTCCACAATAAGAGCGTATTTCACCGTTCCTGCATCGAGCATGGTGCCAGCAACATGCATCGCATTGACAAAACCCAGACACGCATTTCCAATATCAAAATTTAAACAGGCCGACGAAAGACCGAGTTGGTGATGTACCGAACATGCAATAGATGGCTCGAGATGTTCTTTACATACAGAAGTAGAAATGAGCACGCCGATTTCACTGGGGTCAATGCCAGCTTTCTCAATGGCTGCTTTCCCCGCCATTGCAGCAGCATCGGCAAAAGATACATCTGTATTCCACCAACGGCGTTCTTCAATACCTGCCAAACCAGCAAGCAAGCCTGACCGTAGGCCATTGCGTTGATAGGTCTCGGCGAGTTGCTCATCAATCCAGTCGGAGGTGACAACATGCGGCGCTTCCACTGCCGCAATGCTCAGCACTCCACTGTGTTGGTGTCGGAACACCGAATTTCCGCTCATCCCCAGCCTTCCGCTTTCGTAGGACACAGGCTAGTGAAAGTTTCCCAATAAGCCCTAAATTCGCCAAAAACTAATGCTTTAAACGTGCGAAATGGTGAAATACAACGCCTTCAAATATGCCCCGAACTCAAAACCGATGGGGTGATCTACCGGGTGCTCGGTGCGACGTATTTCATCGAGGTACACCCCCCTTGCACGGGCTGCCGCGTCGGCAACGTCAATGAGCTGATCTATATCGATGCGACTCGAGCATGATGCCTGCACCAACGTGCCCCCATTGGCAGTGAGAGCCATCCCCAGTTTTGCGAGTCGCTCGTATGAGCCAAGTGCTCGATGTACCGATTCTTGATTTTGTGCAAACGATGGCGGATCCAAAATAACGATGTCGAAGATTCGGCCTTCATCAACCATTTCTTCCAACATGGCAAAAGCATCACCACGAACATCGGTCACAGTGCACCGTCCTATGGCAGGAATCTGTGTGTTGTGTGCCAAGTTGCGATGTGCAGTTGCTAATGCTGGCCCACTGACATCGACCATATGTACCGTTGTGGCTCCGCCCGCAGCTGCCGACAGAGTGAAGCCACCAGTGCTCGAAAAAACATCAAGCACACTGCATTGCGCATTGCCGCTTTGCACTTGTTCTTCCACCATTGTGCGCACAATTGCACGGTTGTCACGTTGATCTAAAAAATGCCCTGTTTTATGCCCCTGCACCACATCGGCTTCAAAGTGCAACCCATTTTCCAAAAACATAATGGGACCTTCAGGAGCACTGCCGTAAATAGTTGCTCCGTCTTCTAAACCAAAGGTGTTTCCTGCGCGCACTGTTCGGGAGAACCGCAAAACAATATGTTCGGGTGCAGATACAGCAACAATTCCTTCAACCACACTGGCCAAGTGAGCAAACCATGCAGCGCTGTACAACTTCACCACAACCGTGTTGCTGTATTGGTCGACAATGAGCCCAGGAAGCCCATCATTTTCACCGTGCACCCAGCGAAAGCCTGTTGTGCTGCCGTCTTCTAAAAGTTCATAACGAAATTGCCGACATACTTGCAAGCGATCTTTCCACCAGCCTGCGTTAATTGTTGCGGGCTTGCCGCTATGCAGCATTTTTACTCTGATAGGTGAATTTGGGTCCCACAGTCCAATACCGGCAAAATTTCTCTCGTCATCGAACACAACGGCCAAGTCTCCACACTCGCCGTGCGGCTTATGTGAGATGACTGCCTGATCGTAAAGCCAAGGGCTTCCTTGGCGAACCGCGCGCAAACCGGCTTTGGTTACTTGCACAGCAATGCGATGCACCGAAGGTTGCGGAAGATCATTAAGTAAATTCACGAAGTGTGTCTAAAAGTCTGAGTTTCTAAAATTGCATAGTCCTGTACTTCGGAAAATAAAGATGCAAACCGCCAACCAGTTGATGTTCTTACAAAAGTATCGCGATAAAAACCCAAAATGCGATATCTCTTTTCATCTGGCGATGTGTACATCATGGTGAAACTCCACGAAGCATTCGCAGTATCGCCAGAAACAGTAATGACCTCGTTAGTCACCATATGAGTGGAGTATTTCATTCTTTTGCTGTCGCGCACACTGCGGAAAAATGCCCGAATTGCATCGTGGCCGTGATGTTCTCCCGACATTGAAGTGGCCCAAACTCCCGTGGGTACAAAAAGAGCAGCAACCGTGTCGCCATTGTGATCGTCGTCGCAACCCGCACAGTATGCGGCCTTCAGAAAACTAATTTCCTGCACGTCTTCTATCTTCTGGATGCGTTGCAGAATCTGCGAGTTGCGTTGACGAAATTTCATTACAAGTGGTGCTAGCTACGCGAGGCCAGCCGCAATAGCTTTATTTGTTTGTGCTCGGAACTTCTCTACATCGAAGCCAACAATAAGTTGTCCCGGAGTTTCAATAATGACACGGTGTGGTGAGTCGAGAAATTTTGCAAATGCTTGTCGATACTCATCTTGCGGGCTCGCTGCTGCACCCGAGAGTGCCCCATAGAACCACGTCTTGAGTTCATTGAAACCTTTGTCGCCGTTTTGATGCACAATGGAGTCACCTTTGTAACTCGCCGTCTTGCCATCGCGGTTAATAACAATTCCCGACTGTGGGCGCTTGCGCAAGGCGGGTACTCGTTTGCGACGTTCAGCACAGGTGGTCCAAAAAGTGCCGTCTTTATAAATAAAGGCAACAACCACACCCACGGGATGCCCTTCTTTTGTGGTCCAGTTAAAGATGCATTCACCACCCGGGCCGACCAACGACAACAGTTCGGCATCATTCAATTGCATTCCGGCTAGGTCTTCATAGTCAAAATCCGACACTTTTCCCCCTCATATTTTGCGGCTTCAACAACACAATAAACGAAAAAAGCCGGCCCAAAGGCCGACTCTTTTCATACTTGGTGGCGGGGGCAGGATTTGAACCTGCGACCTTCGGGTTATGAGCCCGACGAGCTACCGGACTGCTCCACCCCGCGTCGTAGGGGAAAAGTGTACCGTCGCTCGTTGGCGTTCGCACTCTGCGCGCACATAACACGTGGTGGCATGGTCGTTCACCAGCCCCATTGACTGCATAAAGGCATACATGGTGGTGGGTCCAACAAATTTCCAGCCCCGTTTTTTCAACTCTTGCGATAATGCAAGTGACTGTGGGGTTTGCGCAAGGACCTCCCCCGTATGAGGCGTTTCTGGGACAACAGGTGGGTCTGCGTATTGCCACACCACCTCGCGAAGAGTTTCTCCGGTGGCTTTCATCTCTAACAAACACTGTGCATTGTGAATAGTGGCCACTATTTTCCCGCGATGTCGAATGATGCCAGGGTCAAGTACCAGCGCGTCCACTTCACGTGAAGAAAATTGCGCAACTTCATCTGGGTTGAAATTGCAAAATAGCTCTCGGAATTTCTCACGCTTACGCAAAATAGTGATCCAAGACAAGCCGCTCTGAAAACCCTCAAGGCAGATTTTTTCGAACAATTGGAGGTCATCTACAACGGGCCTGCCCCACTCGGTGTCGTGATAGTTCATATATATCTCACTGCTCAGACACCAGCTACAACGGTCTGCTTCAGTTGCTTTCACCACATCTCAGTCTTAGCACTGTGTACGCTAGAGACGTATGGCAAAGGCACCAAACTTTAAGAAGTTTCGCAAAATTGTTGGCAATGATATTGATACTTTGCGTACAGAGATGCTCGCCATGCGCACCGAACTAGAAAATGCTCAACAACAAATTCATGAAGTTTCACTTAGCCAAAATGCCGCCGCTACCTCACTCGCGGCTATCGACGGTCGTGTTGTTCAACTGGGTCGCGAACTCACCAATCAACTTCACGAGCTCAGCAACGACTTAGAAAAACTTGAACACCAAAGCGATGGGGCATCTGCAGAAACCATTGCTCAACTGCAAGCTACGCAAATTCGACTTGCTACAGAGCAAGCACGATACGAAATTACCTTCCGTCAAGACCTTGCGGAAATTGCCGACCAACTTCGCAGACCACGCTAAAAATAGTTTGAGGATTATTTCACTGCAGCAAGCGCCCGACGAACCAGTTCTCGCGCAGCAGATTGCTTGGCCTGGTACGTTGCAAAATCAGGCGGCGTCAAAGCCAGAGCGGCATCGGCTTCGCTAAATAATGCATCGGCTGATGCCAATAATTCAGATGGGCTTTGCGGAATGCCACCAACAACCGTTGTTGGTGTTGTTCCTGTGGAACCTGGCACAGTTGTTGGAGTAGTTCCTGGCAACGTTGTGTCCGTGGTGTCAGGTGCAGTGGATGTATTTGCTCCACCCACACGATCGCCCAAATCGAGGGAAAAGCCGGGGAATAGTTTTGCAATTGCCCCACTCACCGAGTCGGAAATAACTGAACGCGAGTCGTACGAGGCGAGAATTTTGCGCACAAAAACTTGTTTCGCTGCCGCATCATCGGGGCGAACATACAATGGACGTACGTAAACGAGACTCTTGGCAACCGGAATGATTTGCAGGTCACCAAACACCACTCGAGATCCACGCTGGTCGAGTGGAGTGATGATTTGTGAAATTGCCGGCTCGCTGTCGAATTGGGCAGCAACTGTTGCTGGGCCAGGTGGCAATGGGTCGGCAAATTCATACAGAGTCATTTGGCCATATGTTGCAGGCTCACTTGACACCACCATCATTGAACGCAATTCCTTGCGCGAATCGTCAGATGAGAAAGGGACAAATGGTCGCAACATTGAAAAGACACCGACATCAGACTTGCTATTCGGTGCATGGAAGATGGTGTAATACGGCTCGAACCGCGCCACATTTGCATCTTGAACCGACACCGCATCACCGGTTCCTGTAGCTAGAGCTGAGCCGCCAACGATTGCTGCAGCCTGCTCAGGCTCTAGCGGAGGAGCCTGCGCAACGCTCCATGCACCGTCGCGGTTGAAGAACAGCGTTGGGTCGTCGAAGTGGTATTTCGCATACGTGTTTGTTTGTACTCGAAAGAGATCTTCCGGGTAACGGAAGTGAGATGTGAGCGTGGCAGGTGCCTTCTTCACATCGGTGAACAGTTTGGGGAAAGCTTTACTCCATGCCCGAGCAATTGGGTCAGATGCGTCAACAACGTAGAACGTGACGTTTCCTGTGTATGCATCGACAACAGCTTTCACACTGTTACGCGCATAGTTGAAACTATGGTTTAAGCCACCACCTGGGGTGAGCTGATCGGTATTTGCAGGCTGTGCATATGGGTAGCGACTCGTTGAAGTGAACGCATCAATGACCCAGCTCACTTTGCCATTTTGAACAACCGGATACGGGTCGGCATCGTAGGTAAGAAATGGTGCAAGTTTCTGCACGCGTGCACGCACATCTCGCACGAGCAAAATTTGCGACTTGTCGTTAATGAGATTCGAACCAAAGAGGTTGTACTCACCAAAATTGACAGCCATTGCAACACGGCGAAGAGTGGACCCCATTGAAATGCCCGTCGTTCCAGAATAAGGCGTTGCCTTCAGCGATGGGCACGGTTGCTCTTCTTTAGAGGTGTTTGTAATTGCATAGTCAAGCGTGGTGTCGCCAAAGTACAGCTGTGGTTGCTTCACGCCAATGTCGATATAAGAAGGTCGTCCATCGGTTGTTACAGCGCTTGCTGGTGCGGCCACAATGCCACAACCATGTGTGTACAAAAGATGGCGCGATACCCATGTTTTATTGGGAATACCTGCCGAGTTCAGTTCACGCGTTGCCAGCATCACTTGCTGCACACGGTCACCTACCTTGTAACGGTCAACGTCGAGATCGCGAATTGCATAAAACGAGGTCAGACCTTGGTCGAGGGCAAATCGGTCGCGCATTTCGCCCGGATCAAGTTGGCGAACATCGCGCAACGGAGCAACGTCGGCAGATACTTCTTTTGCAGCAATGGGTGCAATATCTAAATTCTCGGTAGCAACTTTTGTTAACCCTAAAGCGGCTTTGGTTGCATTGAGGTTGCGCTCAATATAAGGAAGTTCGCGGGTGCTCACGTTTGGCTGTACAACAAAGCGTTGAATGATTGCTGGGTACACACTGCCTGCCGCTACCGCAACAATTGCCCATAGGCCAACAGCAAGTACTGGCAAACGCCAACCGCGTTGACGAACATTCCATAAGAGCAATGCAGCAACGGCAACAGAAACAAGAATCATTAAATTAAGAGCAGGAAGTTGCGCTTTGACATCGGTATACGTTGCACCGTTCACTACACCACGTGTAGAGCGCGTGAGGTCGAAACGCGATAGCCAATAGTTCGCTGCGCGCACCAGGGCTAAACCTGCGAGCAAAACCGACAGGTGAACTTTTGCCTGAGCAGTAACTCGCTCATCGGTTCCTTGCAAACGAATTGAACCATTGATGTAGTGCAGAAAAGCAATAACTATTGAGATGAGTACAAGTGCCCCGAATGCCCAAGCAACCAAAAACTCAAAGAAGGGAAGTTGAAATACATAAAAACCGATGTCCTTGTTGAAAAGTGGATCGACTACGCCGAATTTTTGATTATTACGAAAGAGCAACCACTGCTCCCACTGCGCCGCAGCAGGCAAACCAATGAGACCGCCAAGCACTACCGCTAAAAGCGTACGAACAAGCTTGCGGCGCTTCTTCAGTGCTGCACGAAGGGGTATCAGTGTTCGCTGCTCATCTGAATCGGGAACAATGGCAGGAGCAAGACGATCGGCAACCGCCATGTTGACCAATAGAAGAATGGCAAACACCAAACTAAAGACCCCAATGAGAATGCCTTTAGCCCCAAGAATTCCCCACAACACATCGGTACGGCCAATGGCTTGGTGCCAAAGAACATTCACGTAAAACGACGACAAACTTTTTGCCGACAAAAACAGCACGACAATAATGGCTATTACTACTGCTATGACAATTCGCCCGCGGTTCGGCTTTCCGATTTTGATTCGTGGTAATCGGGGAATACCAAAGGGCGACGAGGACGAGTTATCTGAGGTGTTGCTCACCTCATGAACACTACTGCTGCACTGGAGCGAGCAAGCAACGGCAGCCAGCATGAGCTAGCGGATGAAGGTTCCCCGTAGGAAATTCCTTGCCGAGTGCAATACACCCAGCGAGCGAATTATCTTCCGCATCGGGGCATTCCGGGCCGTTCGGGTCAACCATCCAGCACACTTGTGTGCCTGGCTTTACACCTGCAAAAAAGCCACGGCTATAAGACAAACATGCAATGTCGTCGACTTGTTCGTCGATATGTTGACTCTTCCACTGCCTATAGACCCCGCGCAATGCTTTTGCCATTGCAACACGGTCTGTACCGTTTTGCTCAATCGCTTTTGCTAATCGATCGCGCAGCGGCTTCACAAGTTGAACATTAATGAGTACATCAACCGTGGGAACTACGTCGGCGGCTTTTGCGCTCTTCGCTGCACCTTTTGCCGCAGCCATGATGTCTTCGGCGACTGCATCGCTAAAGCGCTTTGCATGCACTTCTAATTCGCCCACTACTGCATCGATGGTGAGTGCGTTTTTCTTGCCGCGCAAGTACTCGAGTACTTCATTTTCTTCATCGGCCAGCACGCGCTTTAACTTGCGCGACATTGCTACAACGACTGGCGCAAGAACTTCATCGCGTTTGGCAAAAGCGCCGGCGTCGTGCATGGGCTGCACCGGCACAACCGGCGCAGCTGCTTCTTTCACAACTTCTGCTTTTTTAGTTGACTTGCGTGGCTCAACAACTTTTCCGCCAGATACTGCGTTGTTTGCTGCTTTATCGACAGTTGCTTCGCGCAGGCGCGCAAAAAGATTTTCTACAGCCTGTGCATTGGCTTCATTTTTCGGTGCAACAGTTTTGTCGACACTGGGATGTTCTGGGTTTACTTCAACGGAAGTTTCTGGCCGCGGGCGCTCTTTTGAAAAAAGATTCACCACGTTTGATTTTTCATCTTCTACAACAACAATGGGTTCAACAACTTCAATTTCAATGAGCACTTCTTCGACAGGTGCTACTTCTTCAACAACTTCAACCGCGACTTCTGGTGTTGCTTCAGGCTCAATTTCTTCCAATTTTGTATGGTCAAAAAGCTCAGTAGCTTCAGGCGCTTCTGCTTCTGCTTCTTTGAATGCTTCCACCACTCGTTCCAGCACAATGGTAGGAACGGGACCAGTTGTTGGAGCCAAATTGATGTACTCGCGTGGCAGGTCGTGGTCGACTGAAACAAGACCAGTCATTACGTCGTCAGTTGCTAATCGCGCACGTTCAAATGCATTCAACAAACGGTCCCGATTATGAATGAGTTGTTCAATTTGTTCACGAGCAAGTTCACGACGACGAGCAAGTTCAGTCAGAACCTTTTCACGGTATTCGCGAGCTTCATTCACCATGTCGCGACCCTGCTGTTTGGCAAGTTCGATTTCGGCTTCCGCATCGGCAGCAGCATCTTCACGCCTGCGAACAGCTTCTAATTCGGCTTCTTCACGCAAGCGCGTGGCATCGGAACTTGCTTCTTTCACCAAACGAGTTGCGGCCTCTTCGGCCCGCAAACGAATTTGGCTACTTGCTTCACGCGCTGTACCCAGTACTCGAGCTGCTTCTTCACCCAAAAGTGTGGTCACTAGTTCTTCATCGAGCATTCCTGGGGCAGACATTCCCCGGGTTTGCATGGCTTTGAGTTCGCTCTCGAGGAAGCGCTCGCGCTCTTGAAGGCGAGCCATTTCGGCCGACACCATGCGCAAAAAATCACGAACTTCGGCCTGATCGAACCCGCGACGGCTGACGTTGAAAGCTGCCGCACTCACCGCTGCAGGCGAGGAAGGGTCGGGACGTGAGAAAGAGATCGCCATTTCAAAGACAATACGCTGTATCAACCTGCTTCTTGTGGCATTCCCATGCCGCACAAGTTGTAAACCTTATTGTTTCAGCCCGCCACCGTATTTTTGAAGCACCTTGAGCGCCTCGTCGAGGGTCTTCACGGGAATCACCGCAAGCGACTTACCCGCCGTCGCTTTTGCATCGGCAATTTCTGCTTCAGACTGCGTAGCGGGCACAAGAAATACCTTCGCCCCCGCCGCTTTCACTGCAACTGTCTTTTGATGCAGTGCCCCGATTGCCCCAACATTGCCATCTTCATCAATGGTTCCGGTTGTTGCCACTTTTACATTCCCCGCCAACGCGCCAGGTGTGAGCTCATCAAGAAGCGACAGTGCAAAAGCAAGACCGGCCGACGGCCCCCCAATGGTGTCGGTGTCGATATCTACCTCAAAAGGAACATCGACAGTGCGTGTATCGGCTGGCACGAAGCCAATGATGGCTCGGCTGGGTTCACCCGGGCTGGGAATGAGTCGCACCTTTACATCGCGGCGCGATTTATTGGCATCGCTATTCAAGTCGTGAACGGTCAGTGTGACCACCGAATTAAGTTGAGCGCCTTTCATGGCATCGAGCAAGACGTCGAGAGTAGGCGTTGGCTCGCCATTGACCGCATCAATGACATTGCCTGGTTCCAGAACTTTGCAAGCAGAATCGGCAGTAGGGGCTTCATTGCAAATGACTTGCTCCAAAATGACTGCGCCGTACTTGAACGAGACCTCGTAACCCAGTTGCTTCAATGCAACATATTCAGCTATTTGCTTCGCGCCAATCATCGCTTGGTAACCCAAACGGCGCAGTGCGGTGGGATTTGTGTCGCCAAAGCGTTGCTTTTTCGTTTGCACATTGATGTCGGCGTCAACCCAACCTACAAAACTTTCCAAAGCAGTGAGTTGAGTTCCAAATGCGGTGACAAAAAGAAAGGGATTTTCTGATGTGAAGCGTTTCGCACCATCGAATGAGAGACGTGGCCCCACGGCATTGGTTTCTCCTGGGGCAGTTTCCCAGCGTTGAATAGGCATTGACCCCGACACCACAATCGCCAAAGGCGCAAGCCACGCCAAAGTGACAATAGGCAAGGCCCACCACAAACGCCTGTGTGGAGTGGCAGGTTGCGGCGGTGGAGGTACCATTAGCGGCATCGTGCTCAATAGTTTC
>JBAXNF010000050.1:0-11508 GCA_037133935.1 bacterium | reverse complement strand
CTGAATTTGGATTTCGATTTCACAAAACAGCAACGAGCGTTTGATGAGATTTTTGCAAAGATAGACAAAAGTTTTCGAGAGCTAATGACGATTAAAAGAAACAACATGCGCATTCATTACGTCGGGACGCTGACAGTTTTGACAATTCTTATATTGAAGGGTCGCTAGATCGTTCCCGAGTCGACAAACGGTTTAAGAAATCAATCCACCATATAAATCGGCTCGGCGATCACGCAAAAATGGCAACACAGTTCGGCGAGTTTGTACCGCTTCAGTATCAATCTCGCATGCAACTACTTCAACATGGTCTGTTGAACCCTGAGCCAATATTGCACCATCTGGGCCATAAATTGCACTCGTACCGTAATACGTCTTGGTGTCTTCCTGTCCAACACGATTTGCGCACACCACAAAAAGTTCATTAAAAATTGCTTGCGCACGCAACTCGATCTGAAATACCTCACGTGTAGGTGCACTGGCGCAGGCAACCGGAACCGCCATCAGCTGGCCACCGGCAAGAGCAACAAGTCTTCCTAACTCTGGAAAATGTCGTTCGTAACAAATAATCGTGCCTACTTTGACATCTCCGCATTGCACCGCTGAAGGTGCTTCATTACCTGGTCGAAAATAGAATTTTTCGGGAAACGCATTTGAAAATGGCAGATGCGACTTTCGATACGTGTGAACTATCTGACCTTCATGAAATGTGACAGCCGTGTTGTGGAACACACCGTCAACACCGCTGGCTTCGAAAAACGATGAAACGATCGTTGTTTTCGTATCTTGAGAAATCTTCGCGATCATTGAGTTTGTGGGCCCCATCATTGGCTCTGCCCACGAAAAATAATTGAGGTCCACTTCGCCTGTTACAAACGGAGCAGAAAAGATCTCTGGCATCACAATCACTCGTGCACCATTGCTGGTGGCAGAAAGTACCTGCTGGCGGGCCTGTGAAATGTTGTCGTCTAACGAATTAGACGCCTGCAACTGGATTGCCGCAACTGTAATTTTCATGAAAGTGCCTTCGCAATCGACTTCAGTGTTTGCTCTTTATCTCCCAGTGTCGACACGACCGGGCATCGCACACCAGCATCTCGATACTCATTGAGTTTACTTATCACCATGTCGGTAGTTCCACACGCTGTCACTCGGTGAACAACCTCATCTGAAACCAATACCATTGCCCGCTTCACATCCTCCGGAGTTGCTGGCCAGCCAGCAATTTTCTTGAGTCGATCTACCAACTCGGGATCAACACCGCAATGCTCGGCGATATGCGGTTGCTGCATGAGATAGAGCGTGAGAAATGCCTTACAAGCATCTATTGCTTCGCGTGGGTCATCGTCGTTGACGCTGCAGGAAACGATCATCGTCACATCGATCTCTTTTTTGCCATCTTTACGCAATCCGATACCGGTTTGCATCGCAGCCGATGCATCGACCATATAACTCGGTGGAAGCAAGAAATCAAGCAGTACTCCATCACTGATCTCTCCAGAGAGTTGCAGCATCTTCATGCCGACTGCACCAACATAGATCGGCATATACACTGGCTTGTTTTCGCGATACATGCTGTCGAAGCGTGCGCCACGAACCTGAACAAACTCACCTTCAAATTCGACTAACTCGTTTCTGAAAAACGCCTGCAACACGGTGATGTATTCGCGCATACTTGCGAGTGGTTTGTGAAGCGGTGCCCCGAGCTTTGTAGCAAGTGGCTCCCACCATGCACCAATTCCCAGAATGATTCGATTTGGGGCATATTCATCAAGTGTTTTAAACGTGACTGCCGTAAGTGGGGCAATGCGACTCTTGTTATTGATAACGCCGGTACCAATCTTGATGTTCTTTGTTTGATGCGCGATTACTGCAGCCGGAACAATTCCATCCCGTGCCATTCTTCCTTCGGCAACCCATACTGCTTCAAAGCCACTACTGTCGGCCAACTGCGCTTGCCATAATGTCTGCTCTAGTGAGAGTCGCTCACCGACGTGAAGACCGATTGGAAGTTTCATTTCTGACTCCGATTTTTGGTTTGTCGCATATTTCTAATTGTCAATCACTGTTGCTGTTCGATGTAGATAACGACCGCGTCCTGCTGTCATTTCTTGAGTTGATGGCGACACCAACGTCTCGCCTCGCGACAAAACATAGGTTGGACTACCGCTCACTTGTTGTCCTTCGTACAGCGTGTAACCAGCCTTGCTTTGCAATGTCTCGGAAGTAAGTACTCGCGATGCTTTCGGATTCCAGATAACGATGTCGGCATCAGCCCCAACACGGATTTCTCCTTTTTGTGGGTAGAGCCCAAAAAGCTTGGCGGGCTTCGTTGCAGTGAGTTCGACAAACTTCTTCATATCAAACTGTTTTCCTACAACACCAGATTCATACATCACCATCAATCGTTCTTCGACGCCAGGAACACCGTTAGGAATATGCGGGAAGTAACCCTTTCCGTTTGACTTCTGCGGAGGAAAACAAGCCTCTTCACACATAGAAAATGGAGCATGGTCGGTGGCGAGAGTGTCAAGATCGCCCGACTTGAGCGCCGCCCACAATGCTCCCTGATTGCTGCGCTCGCGGATAGGTGGAGAACATACATACGCAGCTGCTGGGAAACCTTTGCCTTCGTAATCTTCAAGGCTTGTAAGCAAGTACTGAGGGCAGGTTTCGCCAAACACGAGCTGTCCCTTTTGTTTTGCTCGCGCGATTTCTGCCGCTGCCCTGCCGCTTGAGACATGAACGATGTACACCGGAGATTTGACATATTCGCCAATAGAGATCGCTCGATAAACAGCCTCGGCCTCTGCAACATGTGGATGTGAGTCGTGATGGAAATGTTCGCTTGTCTTTCCTGACTCAATCAATTGCCGAGTTGCATCAGCCACGATATGACCGTTCTCGGCGTGGAGTATTGGAAGTACGCCAAGTCGTGATGCCAATCTCATGACTTCGATAAGAGTTTGGTCATCAACCATGAGACTGCCCGGATAAGCCATAAAGAGTTTCCAGCTCATCGCCCCATGATTCTTTGCGAGCGCTTCCAACTCATCAATACCATTCGCTTCAGTTGTTCCGATTGGAACAACCGGATGTAATCCAAAGTCAATTACGCATTTTGACTCTGCAATTGCTCGACGTGCTTCGAATGACTCGGTAAGTGTCGTTCCTGGTTCAGTTTTTACAAAGTCAATGATGCATGTTGTGCCACCAAGTGCTGCAGCAACAGTCCCGTTGTAAAAGTCATCAGTCGAACGAGTCGTAAAAGCCAGTGTGGGATTTTCGAAATGTGTATGCGTATCGATGCCGCCCGGAATGACATAGCAACCAGATGCATCGATGGTCTTGTCTCCAATCAGACCGCCATTTTCAGCAATTTCCGTAATAATTCCATTTTCAATACGGACGTCTGCCACAAACTCTCGTGCCGAAGTAACGACAATTCCATTTTTGATGACTTTTGACTTTGACACAATTACTTCTTCAGTGAGTCATTTGCCATCATCATGAGTTCATCAAGAATGTCGCAGGCATCGGACATCTCTTGACGATTAATGATGAGAGGTGGCGACAACCTAATGATGTTGGAGAATGAAGAAAGATAAAGACCCTTGCTCATCGCATGTGCCATCAATTTGGCCATCGGTTGAGCCTGTTCGCCCTTTGCGTTAAATGGAACAAACGGTTCGTGGGTTTCACGATTCTTCACCAATTCGATGGCCCAGAACAAGCCTTTTCCGCGCACCTCGCCCATCACTGGATATTTCTTCATCATCGCGTTCAATCGCTCGCTCAAGTAAACACCCTGATCGGCTGCGTTTTCGATGACGTGATCCTCCTGATACACGCGCATTGAAGCGACGCCCGTGGCACATGCAAGAGGGTGACCGCTATACGTCAATCCTCCCGGAAACGCATTGGTGGCAAGCCAGTTTTCGTACTTTGCACTGACAATCATTGCTCCAAGTGGAACATAGCCAGAATTGAGACCTTTTGCGACGCACAAAATGTCTGGTGTGACATTCCAGTGATCACAGGCAAACCATTTACCAGTGCGACCAAATCCGCTCATGACTTCATCAAAAATCAACACAATTCCGTACTTGTCACAGATCTCGCGCAGTCCTTGTAGATATCCATCTGGAGGAATAATGATTCCGTTTGTTCCAGTAATCGGTTCGACAATGATTGCTGCAATATTGTTTGGGTTTTCATATTGCAGAATTTCTTCAACATGGGGTTTTGCCTGACAGATTCCACATGGCTCAATCTTGCGGTTTGGACACTGGTAGCAATATGGATCCATCATGCGAACAATTCCGGCAGGAGATGGTTCATTAAGCCAATGTCGCGGCTCACCTGTCACAGCTAGTGCACCAGTTGTAGCACCGTGATATGACCGGTAACGAGCAATGACCTTTTGTCGGCCAGTCATGTGTCGAGCCAAACGAATTGCGTTCTCAATTGCTGCTGCGCCACCCGTTGTAAAGAACGTTCGCTTCAAGTCTCCTGGTGTTACCTCTGCAATTTTGGCTGCAAGTTCACTGCGTGCATCATTGGCCATTGATGGTCCGATGTAACACATGCGATCGGCTTGATCTTTGATCGCCTGGATGATCGCTGGATGTTGGTGACCCAAATTGAGGTTTACCAACTGAGATTGAAAATCTAGGTAGCGCTTACCATTGCTGTCCCAAAACCAGCAGCCTTGTGCGCCTTCAATAACCATCGGCATAGGTCCTGATTGAGGTGACCACGAAGTGATATTGAATTCGCGGTGAGCAGAGCTGATCCACTCAGCGTCACGCTCGACATGGTCTGTTTGAGCGCTCATTACTTCACCTCCGAACCAAAAGCGGCGAGTCGGGCAAGTGGACGACCACCATTCGCCGCAACACATGCGATCATGATCTCGCGTGGCAACGGTGCGTCTTCTACACGGAAGGTAATTGTCTGATGATGTGAGCGTGTTTTGGCATCGAGCATGTGCTTGATCGGAATATCAATTGAAGTTCCATAAGCCCCCACCTTTTCGGCTGCTGGAAGTAACTCTTTGCCGCCTGCTGCATCACGAAACTTATTTCCAAAGAGCAAGTTATGGATAATCGCTGAACCGTGTTCGACTTCGCCCTCTGTACCCACGAGTGCTGCTTTGCCATAAGACTCGGCTTTGTCACCAAGAAGCTCAATCGTGCGCGCGCCAAGAATGTCGCCAACCTCGCCGGCAACTTTGTCGGCCAGAGTTACGACATCTGCGACGTAACCAGCCGGATATGGATTCTTAAACACGACCGCAACAATTGCGATGCGCAATGGTTTAGCTAGCGGTTGATCATTTTCTCGCGAGATAATCTCGAGACGCTCAACAACTTTTCGTACTTCTAGAAGGCCCATTTGGCACTCACTTTCTGTGGTTTCGTACATTTGAACATTATCAAGTAACCGTCTTTAACGAACCGTTGGTTCACTCAGTAAACCATGCCTTCAGTAGCTCGTAATACACCCCAACTGCTGCTTCGACCTCCGCAAGGTCAACCCACTCGTCTGGCACGTGTGCTTGAGCGATACTGCCAGGTCCCAAGATGATGCATGGAATATCTGACTCGCCACTAAACACACTTGCATCGGTGCAAAACGTCGCACCACTTGCAATAACCGACTTGCCGCGAAAACGTGAACATACTTCTTCTGCAGTTGTCACCAGCCGATGCTGCTCGCCCAACTCCATTGGTTGACGACGCACAGTTGGAGCGCTTCGAACAACATCTATTCCTTCTGCGCGGCATTCGTTGAGAAATACGTCGATGCCACGAAGTACTTCTTCAACATCTTCACCAGGAACAAGTCGACGATCAAATTTCAGCTCGCATCGATCTGGCACCATATTTGTTGCAACACCACCAGTGATATGCGTCAGCGTAAATGTGCCCTGACCCGTCAGTTGATGTAGAGCATGCTTCAATAATTCTGTTTTATGCTGTTCAAACTTGACTATCAGTTGCGACGCATGGACGATCGCATTAGTTCCGGCATTTGCAATTGCACTGTGTGCCGTCTCACCACTAATGGTGAGATCAAAGCGCAGAATCCCATTGTGTGCACGAAGCGGCACGAGCTCAGTGGGTTCACCAACAATCACCATTTCAGCGCTCGCTAGCGATGGAAGCAATGCGATTGCTCCCGTCATCATTGCCTCTTCGTCAATTGCTCCAGCGAAGACCATCGTTGGTCGGTCATCAAAAGAAACATCTTGTGCAAGTGATTGCATCGCGGTGATCATTGCGGCACCAGATGCTTTCGTGTCACATGCGCCACGCCCGTACATTTTTCCACCGCGGATATCGAATGCACATGATTCGTGAGATTCGGGCACAGTGTCGAGATGTGATTCACACACAAGCAGACCCTTTTTGCCTCCACGAATCCAGCCAAGCACGTTTGTTCGACCTAGAGAAACAGGCACCAACTCGACATCAAACCCTCGTGCAGCCAACATCGAAGCGCAGTAGTCAACAATTGCAACCTCGCTACCCTGCGGATTTAGGGTTGGATTAATTGAAGGTATCTGAACCAATTGACTCAGTAAGTCAATGACGTTGCCCGACTTCATTTACGAAAGTCGTTTCTCGAGAATTCTTTCCTCAACTGTGTACGCGTCAGTTCTGCGATCAAGCAACGGCTGATTGAAAGGGTTTCCGTCGCGCATTGCCCGAGATCCGATTGGGTCAATGACCGCAGAGATAATTTCCTCTTTATCACCCGATGCAGGACCAGCGAGTGGCCAACCAGAGTGGTCAGCGATCATTGAACAACCAATGAACGGCTGGTTTCTCTCGACACCCACACGACTTGCTACTGCTATGTACATCAAGTTCATATGTGCATGAGTCATCACCAACATATTTGCCATCACAGGGACATTCGTTGGTTGTTGCGGCAGCGGAACCCAATTTGAAGGCACGCAGAGCAGGTCGGCGCCACCCAATGCAGGAAGTCGGTAGGCCTCGGAGAACCAACCGTCATAGCAAATATGCAAGGCAATACGACCTAGCGGCGTATCAAATACGGGAAAGCCAAGGTCGCCAAGCGAGTAGACCTCTTTTTCGAGTGCCCATAAATGAGCTTTGCGAAACTTGCCGACGAAGCCCTCGGGAGAGAGCAACACGGCTGAGTTAAATAGTTTGTCTTCATCAATTTCAACAATGCCCGCCACAATATAAATGTCTAATTCGGTGCATAGCGATTGCCACGTGGAGCATGTTGGACCACTGGGTACAGCTTCAGCAACCGTGCGAGCTTCGTCGCTTGATTTAAAAACCCACCCTGTTGTTGAGCATTCAGGTAAGACAATGAGTTTGCTGCCTGACTTTGCTGCCTGTCGAACAAGTTCAATCTGTCGTGCAAGATTGTCTTTCACCTCCAACATTTCGGGGTGTGTCTGAATGCAACTTATTTGAAATTCTGTAGATGATTTCATGATGCGTTTCCTTTAGTCCAATAGCTTTCCGCTTCTGGCCAAGTTGAAGCCAGAACTTGACCGATTGTTGCCGAAGTTTTTATCAGTGATTCTTTCACCTTTTTCAGGTCATGCTTTCGGAAACGTTCTGTTGGGCCTCCAGCCCAAACTGCTGCAACGATTTCTTTACCATTAAAGACAGGAACAGCAAGTGCGGATGCTCCAACTGCTAGTTCGTCCTCGGTTGTCGAGTAACCCTGATTCTTAATCACTTCGAGTTCTTCGACAAGACTGCGACCAGGACGATTTTTTGCAAATGCCTGTAGCGCACCCCTGTGATTTTGTTTCAACTCTGCTGGTGAAAGGTTCGATAAGAACATTCGACCAGTTGCCGTACACCAGGACTCTTGGCTGAATGGGGCTTTATTAGGAACTTGACCAATCAACTGTGGACCAGGCGCCTGAATAAGCACAACTACAGATCCTCCAACAAAGACATCAAATCCAGTTGTCTCCCCGACTTCCAATGCTAACTTTTCGAGCTGCTCGGACACTTGCGCATCCATCATGCGTCGGTCGATGCCAACCGGACTTAATGCCAGCGCACCGAGACCTAGTCGATATTCCTTATTCACATCTAACCAAATGATCGACTGGTTTCTGAACGAATTCAGAATGCGCAATGCAGTGGCTTTTGGAATACCAGACTTGCGAGCAATTTCGCTTAGCCCGCGTCCCGGATTGGATGCAACCACGCGCAGAATAGTGACAGTCTTTGCCACCAAATCTGTTGTGCGCGAGGTTGTTTCCATATTTACACCAATTCGTAAACTTCGTACGAAACGGTTCCTGGACCAACTGAACCTGTTGCAACAGCTTGAATCGAATTGAGGTAGCTGTATTTAGGTGAAGATGTTTCAAATTGTGGTGTTGTACGCAACGACAAACCACCATCGGCAGTTGCAAGACCAACTCCGCCATAAGTCATGTAAATCATCTCGTTGTCATCGGTTTCGAGCACGATTCGCACATCCAATCTCATCGAACCGTCACCTCGAACCGAGATCCAGTCACCTCCCGCCACAGGCAAGACGCGACCCTTGATCGATGGACCCTCAAAAGTTCCGAACATAACCGTCACGATAGTGAGATTTCCATCTCCTCGAGGTATGACAATTGGCGCCGGATCTCCAGTATTGGCCGTAATTGAAAACAAGAACTTGACTGGAAGTGATTTCGTATTGTTCATTTGAATGCTCCTTGGTTTTAGTTAGTCGTTCGCCGGACGCCATTTTGAAAAATATCGATCCATCAGACTTACACCCGCGAATACCGACAATCCGAGTACACACGCGGCAAGAATTGCTCCCCACATGCGAAGAGTATGGAGGTTGGAAGATTCTCGGCGAATAAAGGCGCCAAGTGTTGTTACTTCGCCGCCAAAATACTCGGCCACGATGGTGATAATGATGGCCGTAGGGGCAGATGCCCTCAACCCCGCCATCAAATAAGAAACCGAACGTGGCAGTACCAGATCAACAAAACGATGCATTCTTCCCGCAGACAATGACTCCATCAATGCGTCGTGCTCGCTCACTCCAGCAAAGCCTCTTAGGACGTACAAAAACATGATCGGAAAAATTCCAATAGTCACAATTGCAACAATTGCTTTTGTCCCGATCCCAAAGAAGACTGTGCAGATCGGATAAATAGCGACAGTCGGAAGTGCTTTAGCTAATGCAGAATAATTCTCGAGCATGCCCGAAATTTTGCGTGATGAATAGGTTGCTCCAGCCAAAATAACACTCAATAAAGTTGCGACGACCAGGCCAACTGTCGCCTGAAAGAATGTATTTTTTGCAAATTTATTGAGTTGCCAAAAATTGCTAAAGAACTCTCCGACAACTTTGTGCGGAGATGGAAGCAAAATGACCGACAGATCCTTGAAGTACACATAGGACTCCCATACGCCAATGAAAATTGAAAACGCAAGGATTGGTGGAGCAAGTCTTGTGAACCAAAAAACTACTTTTGTTTCTTTTTTCATGAAGTCCTACTTTTGCGGCGCATTGTATGCGTCGACGAGAAAGCCACGAATTGCCGTGACATGCGCTGAGAAGTTTGGATGGAGTCTCGACTCCGCAGTTCGTGGCTCTGGCAAATCAATCTTGATATCCGCAATGATTCGACCAGGGCGCGCAGACATCACCACTACTCTGTCTGACAAAAATACAGCCTCGGCAATACTGTGCGTAATAAACATGACGGTTTGGTGTTGAGTTGCGCGAAGATTCACCAGCTCTTGGTTCATTTTGTCTCGCGTAATTTCATCAAGTGCGCCGAATGGCTCGTCCATAAGAAGTACTGGCGGGCGAACTGTCAGCGCGCGTGCAATCGAAACTCGTTGTTGCATTCCACCTGAGAGCTGCCAAGGCAATCGATTCTCGAACCCCTCAAGGCCCACCAAGTTGATCATTTCTCGCGCTACTTTTTCTCTTTCTTCTTTGCCAGTACCCATGATTTTGAGTGGTAACGCGACGTTCTTTAACACCGACTTCCAAGGCAAGAGAGTTGGAGCTTGAAAGACAAAAGCATATTTTCGTTGCAACCGAGCTTCGTTGGATGGCAAGTCTGCAACAGAAAGGTTTCCACTCGTCGCACCATCTAGGTCGGCAAACATTCGTAACAATGTTGATTTTCCACAACCAGATGGCCCAATGACTGAAACAAACTCACCAGCAGGCACCTTCAAACTCACATTGTCAACAGCAAGCAGCGTTCCGGTAGGGGTATCAAATATTTTTGAAACTCCAGTTGCCTCTAGCCCAAGTTGATTACTCATATCTCTTACCCCTTTTGTATTTTGGAAAATGAATAGTTGAAAATTTCTAAAACTCGTGCTGTCTACTGCCAACTGAAAATCGAGCAGCAATTCTGATGGCCGCGACGATTAATGCTCCCAATAGACATGTCCCAATCACTGTGCAATACAAAGACTGTGGGGCGATCGTATAAAACTGCCAGGAAGCAAGAATCACTACTCCTAATCCATTTTTAGATCCGAATGGCAACTCAGCAACAATCGCACCGACAACCGAGAAAGCCGCGGAAGTTTCGAGTCCGACAAAAATCAGTGGTAATGCAAATGGAATCTTGACCGTTGTCAAAACCGTCCACCACGATGCGTTGTACGTACGCATGAGGTTTACGGAATCAACTGGGACAGACTGAATTCCACGAGCAGTAGTTACTGCGGCAGGGAAAAATGTGAGAAACCCTGCAACAACTGTTTTGCTCAACGTTCCAGTACCAAAGAAAAGCACAACAGCAGGTGCAATTGCGACGATTGGAACGGTTTGCGCAGAAATAACTAGAGGTAGTAAAGCTCTGCGAAATAAGCGATTGGTTGAAATCAATACTCCAATAGTCACACCTGAAATAGCTCCAAGTAGAAGTCCGAACACTGCACCTCGACCTGTAACCAGAATATTTTTTGCGAGGAATATATAAAAGAGCTCTCCCTGCGAATCACGCGAAAAGAATTTTTGCCAGATGCTCCATGCCGAAGGCATCGTGATTGAACTGAAATGGAAACCTCTGCGTATTGCTTCCCAAACAAGACAGACGCAAACCAATGCGGTTAAACCACGAATGATTGAGCGAGCAATTGAAATCAATCTTGATTGCGCACCTACTCGGCTTGCAACAAGATCGGTTGACTCACTTGCTTGAAGTACCTCGTTAGACATTTCGTATTCCTGCCTTTCTTGCCAGTGCTTCAAAGCTGCTGATCGGATTAGTACCTAGTGCTGTCAAAATTGGTTCGCTGCATCCCGCTGAAATCCATTCTTCAATCTTGTCAAGTGATTGTGCAACTGTGCCACATGCAGTCACCGAATGAACAAGTGTGTCCGAGACATGCCTCATTGCCTTTTTGATATCTGCCTTTGTCGCAGGCCACCCTGCATCGGCTTGTATCCGGGCAACAAGCTCTTTATCGGCCCCACAAAACTCCGCGATATGGGGTTGTTGAGCAATGTACTGAGTAAGAA
>JBAXNF010000049.1:0-11549 GCA_037133935.1 bacterium | reverse complement strand
GAGACTCGGATATTTTCCGAGCGAGAACTTCACTCGCGCTGTCCCGCTGTCGCTCTTTAATCCTTGTGTCTTCCAGAAAGTGGGGGCGCCACTCATCCATGTCCATCGAAGATTGCCCCCGATACTGTTCAGTCCAACCGTGAGGTCAAAGACTGAAGTATCCGTGATGCTCGGTGAGAGCGCGGTTGTCGGCGCAGAAAAATTGCCCCCCAACTGCCCACCTCCCTTGACATAGGCAAGTTGGATACTGACGCGGTTAGGCGTTTCATAGCACATAGAAGTGCGGCCTTTTGCGCACAAGTTGATCGGCGCAATGACTGCGGTGATGGCACCTGGAGTTGTGGATGCGACTGTTGTAGTAGTACCACCAGTAACCAGCGTAGTTGTGACGCCGTCCGTCGTGACCGATAACTCGGCAATATAGGGTCTGCCAGTGACTCCGCCTTTAAGGTCAGACCAGTTGCCTTGGCTAGGATTTAAGTTGGGATTTGCATCAAGGGAACTTTGGTCAGGGATAAACTCATCAATTCCATCCGCGTGAACCCGTGGGCTCGCTGTAGAAATTGCACAGGCTGCAACGAGAGAAGCCACAATTGATATGCGAATGGGTCGTTTCATGGGGTCTCCTTTGTATTTGTCTTCAATCTAGGCTGAAAATTGTTCAAGAGCAAGACTCCACAGGCTCGCAACCCACTATCTGGGTAGCCTGCACAGCATGACGAACGGCAAATACATTGTGCGCACCCATGGGTGCCAAATGAATGAGCACGATTCTGAACGAATTGCCGGCTTGTTAGAAGCCGATGGCTATTCGGTTGCGGAAACCGAAGACGAAGCCAATGTCATTGTTTTGAATACCTGCTGTATTCGTGAAAACGCCGACGAGAAGCTTTACGGCCAACTTGGCTGGTTGAAGCAGTGGAAAGAAGCCGCTCCCAATAGGCAACTGGTGGTTGCTGGGTGCTTGGCCCAAAAAGATAAAGACCTTGTGCTCAAAAAGGCACCATGGGCAGATGTGGTGATGGGTACCCACAATGTGCATCGCGCTGCTGAACTCATCAACTTCGCTCAGAAAAATGGCCCAGTCACAGAAATCTTCGATGAAGCTGTGTTGGAAGACCACGCACTTTTCCCCAGCGCATTGCCAGCAAAACGCGAAAAAAGTTTCAATGCATGGGTCACCATTCAAATTGGTTGCGATAATTCATGTTCGTTTTGCATCGTGCCATCGGTACGCGGTGAAGAAATCAGCCGCCCGTTTGCCGACATTGTGAGCGAAGTGGAAGACCTTGCATCGCAGGGAATTACCGAAGTGAGTTTGCTCGGCCAAAATGTCAACTCATATGGTCGCGATATCGCCCTCGACATTCGCCGTGAAACAGGTGTGGGTAGTGTGCGCCCGATGTTTGCTGAATTACTTGAAGCAGTGGGTGCAGTCAGCGGCATCCGCCGTGTGCGATTCGTGAGCCCGCATCCAAAAGACATGCGCACGGAAACGTTTGCCGCAATGGCAAACACGCCTGCAGTGTGTGAGCACTTGCATTATCCGTTGCAATCAGGGAGCGATACCGTTTTGGCTGCAATGCATCGGGGCTATACAGCCGAGCGTTACCTCTCGCGTCTTGCCGAAGCGCGCGCAACCATAGACGACCTTGCGGTATCGAGCGATGTCATTGTTGGTTTCCCCGGTGAAACTGAAGACGATTTTGTGCGCACTATGGAAGTGTGCGCCGAAGCATGTTTCGACTCAGTGTTTATTTATGAGTTTTCGCCGCGCGCAGGTACAGAAGCTGCTACCTATACCGATCGCTTCGTTGACCCCAAAGTTGCGAACCAACGCTATGAGCGGTTGCGTGCGGTGGTAGAGCGCAGTGCACAAATGAAACACGAAGCACGCATTGGCCGCATTGAAGAAGTCATCATTGAAGGTATGAGCAGAAAAAATGAAGGTGTAGTAACAGGACGCACGCGCCAAAATAAGTTGCTGCATTTCCCCTATGGCGAACCTATTCGTGTCGGTTCCTATGCAAATGTTCTCGTTACCTCTGCTGCTCGACACTTCTTGCGCGGTGAATTCCAAGAAATGATTTCTATGCCTACGCATCGCGTGCACTTACCTGTGACAGTGCTGTAATACAACTTCTCTAGAAAGTTTGTTCATGTCAAAACAAGTGGTAATTCTCGGCCCCACCGCAAGTGGTAAATCTTCTGTAGCCATGGCTGCAGCACAGCAAGTGGAGGGCACTCACATTGTTGCCGTCGATGCCATGCAGGTGTATCGCGAAATGAATATTGGCACCGCAAAGCCAACAGCGGCTGACCAGCAATTAGTTCCACATCATTGCATCAACCTTGTCGACCCCTCTCAGCGCTTTACGGTGACGCAGTTTCAAGAAGTGGCTCGTGGCGAATTAGCAAAATTAGACGAGTCGGGGAACGCAGCACTTCTGGTAGCAGGCACGGGCTTGTATCTCACCGCGGTCATCGACAACCTTGAATTTCCAGGTGAGTGGCCAGACGTTCGCGCAGAACTTGAAGAGAACCACAACACCACATTGCTGTTTGCGCGATTAAAGCAACTTGATCCTGTGGCAGCCGAGCGTATTGAGCCCACTAACCGTCGTCGCATGATTCGCGCATTAGAAGTGTGTATTGGTAGTGGGCGACCTTTCAGTGACTCTGGTCCTGGCACGTCGGCCTACCCAGACAACGGAATAGTGCAAATAGGTTTGCGCTGGAAGCGTGAAGTGCTTGCACAACGTATTGCAGATCGTGTTGACGCAATGCTCGAAGACGGGCTGTTGAAAGAAACGAAGGCGTTGCTGCGGCGCCGGCCGGCAATGTCGGCAACGGCACGCCAAGCACTGGGTTACAAAGAAATGGCCGACCACATAGAGGGTCGCGCCTCACTTGCCCAGGCGAAAGCCGAGCTCGTTTTGCGTACACGGCAATTCGCTGTGCGCCAAGAGCGCTGGTTTCGCCGCGACCCACGCATCACCTGGGTAGAAGTGCACAAAGACCCGGTTGTTGAAGCAATGCCTTATGTCTTGCGGGCCTTAAAGGCGTAGTCTTTTCGTATGCAAATTACGATGTCGAAGCATCAAGGGTTGGGTAACGACTTTTTTGTGTACGACATTCGGCAGGGTTTGCCTTTCACAAGTGGTGACCCCGATGCACAGTGGGCAACCTTTGCTCGTAACTGGTGCGACCGACGTTTTGGCATTGGGGCCGACGGCGTGTTGTTGTTGGGTCGCGAAGGTACAAACCAGCTCACCATGGTGTTGTACAACGCCGATGGAAGTCGTGCAGAAATTTCTGGCAATGGCATTCGTTGTTTAGTGCAGGCTGCGTATTGGCAAGATCAACACAATGGCGCAGTCACATATGTGGTGAACACCGACGCAGGCGTACGCACGGTTGATGTTCTTGAAGGTTCACCAACATCAAATGTGGCGCACATCAGTGTAGGCATGGGTGTTGTAAGTGACATTGCAGAGCCCTCCAACTGGGCAGCGCTGCAGTGCAACCCCGATCGACCCGTACGGCACCTGTCGCTGGGTAATCCACACTCCGTGGTGAGTGTTGAAGATTGCGCCGATGTCAATTTGCAAACACTGGGCGAATTAGTTCCTCATGTCAATCTCGAAATTGTTGCACCGGGCCCAGAAGCCCATGCCATCACCATGCGTGTTCATGAGCGTGGTTCAGGCATCACCCTTGCGTGTGGTTCGGGTGCGTGTGCCAGTGCGGTTGCTGCAAAAGCTTGGGGTTTTGTTCCTGCTTCAGCACCTGAAGTGCTCGTGCATATGGATGGCGGTGATGCACGTGTGCGCATTGATGCCGCAACGTCAGAAGCAACTCTTATTGGGCCATCAGTATTTATTGCCAACGTGGTATTTGATGTCTGAAGTTGGTGTAACGAATGCAAAGTAATTCATGAGTAATCCGTATCAGGAGGCCCTTGGTCAGACACTCATCGACCGTTCCATTCGCGAGCGTATTGTGCTTGTGGGTGTCACGCTTCCACTGCATACAGAAGAAGAAACCGATGAAAGCCTCGACGAATTAGCACTGCTTGTAGACACTGCAGGCGCCGATGAAGCGGGGCGTTTAACGCAAAAGCGCGATGCTCCCGATTCCACCTGGTTTATTGGTAAAGGTAAAGCTGAAGAACTGAAAGCACTGTGTTTAGAGGTCGATGCCGACACTGTTGTGTTTGATAATGAACTATCACCGGCACAGCAATACAACTTAGAAAAGTTGTTGGGTCGTACAGCACTCGACCGCACTGCAGTCATTCTCGATATTTTTGCTCAGAACGCACACACTCTTGAAGGTAAGGCGCAAGTAGAGCTAGCAATGTCGCGTTACCGCCTGCCGCGTTTGCGCAGGGGTGTCTCAGGTGCACTCAGCCAGCAGGGTGGCGGCATCGGTACGCGCGGACCCGGTGAAACACAGCTTGAAGTTGACCGTCGGCGCATCATGAAGCGCATCACCAAATTGGAAGGCGAGTTAAAGAATCTTGGTCGCACCCGACTCGAGCAACGTAAGAGCCGAGACCGTAGTGGGCTTTCGTCGGTCACCATTGTTGGCTACACCAATGCAGGTAAGTCAACAATGCTCAATGCGCTCACGTCATCGGGAGTGTTAGTGCAAGATCGTCTCTTTGCCACCCTCGACCCCACCACACGACGGTTGTCGCTGCCTGGTGGTGAGCCCGTGTTGCTCACAGACACTGTGGGTTTTGTGCGCAGGCTGCCTCACGGGCTCATAGAGGCCTTTAAGAGCACATTGGAAGTGGCAAGTGAGGCCGATTATCTCGTGCATGTTGTTGACGGCAGCGCCCTAGACCCCGAAGGGCAAATTCGCGCGGTGCATGAGGTGCTCGAACAAATTGGGGGCAGTCGTGTTCCTGAATTGTTGGTCTTCAACAAAGCTGACCTTGCCCCCGAAGCAGTGCGCGAACTTGTTGCCGCACATCGCGGTTCGGTCGCAGTTTCCGGTGTCACTGGCGAAGGCATTGAAGACCTCTTGCGCGTGCTCAGCGACCGCATACGGGCGCTGTCGGTGGTTGTTGAACTGTTCATTCCTTACGACCACGGAGAAGCGTTAGCCATGGTGCACCGCGAAGGCGAAGTGGTATCTACCGCCCATGAAGAAACGGGCGCCCGTGTACGTGCCCGCCTAGGCGATGCCTCGGTGGGTCGGTTGCGTCCGTATGTGGTGGCAACAAATGTGAGTAAGCATGTTGCGACAACGCCCATGAGTACAGCAGAGTAGAGGCGTATGAGTTCTTCTTCAGGTTTTGTTCCACCGCCGTATCCGTATGACCGCCTCGATGCATTTTCTGCATTGGGTCGCGTCTTCGACGGTGGCGTCATTGATCTTTCTATTGGCACTCCATGTGACCCGCCATTGGCCGCTGTTGTTGCTGCGTTGTCGTCGTCGAACAGCGAACGTGGGTATCCGGCGAGCATTGGTAGCGATGCATTGCGTAAAGCGGCAAGCGCTTGGATGTCGCGTCGTTTTGCAATAGATATTTCGCCGAACGATATTGCTGCATGCATTGGCACCAAAGAGTTCGTTGGCACAACGCCGCAATACATGCGCTTACGTACGCCAGACAAAGACACAGTGTTTTACCCAGCAGTTGCTTACCCCACTTATGAAATGGGCGCCATCTTGGCTAACTGTCGTGCGGTTGCCGTTCCAATGAACGCCGACGGCACCATGAACTTGTCGGCCATTAGTAGTAACGACATACAGCGTGGGCTCATGTTGTGGGTGAACAGCCCAAGCAACCCCACCGGCTCACTTGACGACATGGGCGCAGCAGTGCATTGGGGTCGCGCCAATGGCATTCCTGTTTTCAGCGACGAGTGCTATGCGGAATTCACGTGGTCAACTGCGCCACAGTCGGCGCTTCAACACGGAGTTGAGGGTGTTGTCTCTGTGCATTCATTGTCAAAGCGGTCAAACCTTGCCGGAGTGCGCGTGGGTTTTTATTCAGGTGACCCCAGCATTGTGAACTACTTGAAAGAAGTGCGCAAACACGTGGGCATGATGGTTCCAGGGCCAGCACAAGCGGCAGGTGTTGCGGCATTGAACGATGATGAACACGTACGTGTGCAGCGCGATGTGTATTTACGTCGCTTAGAGCGCACTGCCAACATTTTGCAGCAGTGGTCGGGCATTTCTATTGCAATGCCAAGCGGTGGTTTTTATTTGTGGTTCGATGCACAAGATGGTTGGGCATTTGCCGAAAGACTTGCGCGCGAAGGTGGGGCATTAGTAAGTCCTGGTGATTTCTACGGAGCTGGTGGCGCGAACAATGTGCGCGTTGCAGTTGTGCAACCCGACGACAAAATAGAACTGCTAGCGCAACGTTTGGGTGTTCGTTAACTGCAAGTGGTTTTTATAACTTGCGCATAACGGTGACAATTTTTCCGAACACAACTACGTCGGCTGCAGAAAAGACCATTGGTTCCATGGTGGCGTTTGACGGAAGAAGAGTGATGGTAGAACCACTGCGCTTGTAGGTCTTAATAGTGGCTTCGTCTCCGGGAATGCCAGCCACAACAATGTCGCCATTGCGTGGTTCTGATTCCTGACGAGCAACAACAAAGTCGCCATCGAGAATGCCAGCGTCGATCATGCTGTCGCCGCGTACACGCAACATGAAGAGTTCGCCTTCGCCGGTGAAGTCGACGGGAAGGGGAATGAGCTCTTCAATGTTTTGCGTTGCCAAAACGTTGGTTCCGGCAGCAACATCGCCCACAAGGGGAACGTGGCGGGCTTGACCGCGTTCCATAGCCACACCAATACCCGAGTCGAAACGCACCTCAAGGGCACGAGGTTTCGACGGGTCACGAATGAGATAGCCCAATTTTTGGAGTGTGCCGAGATGGGTATGCACGGTGGCGGGGCTGCTGAGGCCCACTGCTTCCGCGATTTCCCGCACGGAAGGTGGGTATCCGCGATCTCTCATATTGGTGTCGATGAATTCCAAAATGGCACGTTGGCGGGCGGTAAGAGCTTCGGTCATGTCCTTAGCGTACGGGTGTTCGCCCCCAAAGTCAAACATTTGTTCGTAATAACCCTTGACATACGAACAGGCGTTCGCTACGTTAACCGAACAGGCAGCGAACACCCGTTCGTCATACTGGTTCCATGTTGAAAAGTCTTACCCCCGTCCAGTCCTCACATCCCAGCCAGAAAGGCACTCCCATGGCAATTGCACTCCAATCCCATCCATCGTTTCGTACTTCTGCCCCTCGTTCATATGCAACCTATTTCCGCCGCCGTGTGGTCTTGGTGGCCACTGTGGCTTGCGTACTTGGTGGTGCTTTCTTCACCACTGGGGCAGTAGCTGAAAAGTCGACTCCTGCAGGCATTGCAACGCCGCACACGCTCACCGTTGCACCTGGCGACACCCTGTGGGACATTGCGCATCGCTTAGTACCCAATGGCAACATCACCGCAATGGTCGACGAATTAGTACAACTCAATGGCGACCAAATCTTTCCTGGTCAAATCATTCGCATCCCCTAAGTAACAGTTGTTGGGGTGGTGTATAAATATGCCCTTTTCCCGCTTTTTTGGGCATGTGGCAACTATTGTTAGCCATATGCGTTGCCCCATTTGCTCCCACGACGACACCAAGGTCGTCGATTCGCGCGCAGCAGAAGATGGCACAGCTATCAGGCGCCGTCGTCAATGCCCTGAATGCAGTTACCGCTTTAGTACCCGTGAACGCCTTGAAGAGGTAGTGCTCATGGTGGTCAAACGCAGTGGCGATCGCACCCCGTTTAATCGGCTCAAAATTATTACTGGAGTATCGGCCGCAAGTAAGGGTCGCCCAGTGGAAGATGAGCAAATTGAACTCTTGGCCGATCGGGTAGAAGAGATCTTGCGGGCTACAGGCAATGAAGTGACGTCAGCACAAGTTGGTCATGCTGTACTCGAGCAGTTGCGTGAACTTGACGAAGTGGCGTACTTGCGCTTTGCCAGTGTGTACAAAAACTTCGACCAAGCAGCCGACTTCCGTCGCGAGCTTGCACTATTGAAGAAATAGTTTCTCTAACGTTTGCGTAAATAACGTAAGAAAAGAAAACCGTCATCTTCAAGAACGTGTTGCAAATGAAACCGTTGTGCAAGATCCGGTGCGTTAGTTGTTAAGCGCGGTCCATTTCCACCAATGATTTGTGGTGAAATGGTCAGATTAATTTCATCAACAAGATCCGCTGCCGTTAACGAGGCATTCAATATTGCGCCACCTTCGAGTTGAATGAAGTTGCATGACATGGCCTGTAGGGCGAGTTGCAGGTCTACATCGTTCGTGCCCGCACGCAAAGTTTCCACTGGTAGTTCCGGTGCTTGCGTTGGCACTACTACGTAGCCGGCGCCACTGGTAAAAAGAGCCGTGTTGAAATCGAGTTGCCCGGTATGGCTCACCACGGCCACGCGCTGACCCGCCTTGCTGGGCACTCCGTAACCCTCGGCACGCACGGTTCCCGCCCCAACTAAAACGTCGTCGGCCGCTGCCCGTAAGGCCAGTAATACCGAGCGATCAGCGGCATTTGAGAGGGCCGCAGAGTTCCCTGTCATGACCGTGGAGCCATCGATGCTTGCCACCATGCACATTGCCACCCAGGGGCGACCCGCGGGGCGTTGGCGTTCCACCTGGTATGCCTCGTCGGCAGAGATGCTTCGACCTGATTCCCCCAAGGAATCGTGATAGGAGTAGATCAGTTTCACGCAGTGCATAGCCTATGGCTTGGGGGAAAGATGTCGACACTTAAACAAGAATCATCAGGAACAGAGGTGAACAAAGTTGCCTACCGCACTTGCCCGCTCTGCGAGGCAGGCTGTGGTTTAGAGATCACCGTGAAGAACAATGTGGTCACGCACATTCGTGGCGACATGCAAGACGTCTTTTCGGCAGGGTTCATTTGTCCGAAGGGCAGCACGCTCAAACAGCTACACGACGACCCCGACCGTTTGCGCCTGCCTTTGGTGAAACGCAACGGCGTGCATGTTCAAGTGTCGTGGCAAGAAGCATGGGCTGAAGTAGAGAAGGGTTTGTTGGGTGTCATCAATACGTATGGTCGCGAGTCGGTGGCAACGTATATGGGCAACCCCACCGCGCATAACTTGTCGGCAATGACCTTTGGTCGTGTGGCGCTTCAAGCAATTGGTACCAAGCAACGTTTTAGCGCATCAACTGTTGATCAACTTCCCAAACAAGTTGCGGGTGGTTATATGTTTGGCACCGCAGCAACGGTTCCCGTGCCCGATCTCGATCGCACGCAGTACTTGCTCATGCTGGGCGCTAACCCCTATGCATCGAATGGCAGCCTCTGTACTGCACCCGATTTTCCGAAGCGATTGAAGGGCATTCAAGAACGTGGTGGAAAAGTTGTGGTGGTCGACCCACGTAAAACACGCACGGCAGAAGTTGCCGATGAGTGGTTAGCCATTATGCCCGGAACCGACGGGCTCTTCTTGGCCGCTATTGCTCATGTGATGTTTGCCGACAAGTTGGTGAAAGTGTCTCCGCAACTTGTTGCGCACATCAACGGACTCGCAGAGGTAGAGCAGGCGCTTGCACGCTTTACGCCAGAGACAGTTGCCGATGTGTGTGGTTTAAGCGCAGAAACAATTCGACGCATTGCACATGAAATTGCGCAGTCTCCAACTGCTGCGGTGTACGGCCGAATGGGAACAACAACAGTTGCCTTTGGCACCACAACATCGTGGCTAGTTGACGTGGTGAATGTTCTCTCTGGCAATCTCGATACGCCAGGTGGGGCAATGTTCACGCTTCCTGTTGCTGGTGGTGCCACAACTCGCGGTACGCCCGGAAAAGGTCGTGGGTTTCGGGTAGGCAAGGGCCATACGCGTGTGCGGCATCTTCCTGAAGCCATTGGTGAGTATCCCGTTGCTGCGTTGGCAGAAGAAGTGTTAACGCCAGGAGAGGGCCAAATTAAAGCACTGCTTACCATTGCGGGCAACCCAGTTCTCTCTACTCCGCATAGCAATCAACTCGATGAAGCACTTGCACATTTAGATTTCATGGTGAGTGTCGATATTTACCTCAACGAAACAACGCGACATGCACATGTTATTTTGCCACCGCCTTCACACTTGCAACGCGATCACTACGACCTGCTCTTGTTGCAATTCGCAGTGCGCAACGTAGCCAACTACAGCGAAGCAATTTTGCCGTTAGAAGAAGGCCAACCCGACGAGTGGGAAATACTCGCGAAAATTGCAGCAATTGTGCAAGGCAAAGGAATTGACGCCGACGTTTGTCTTTCTGACGATGCAGCAATGCGGTCAATGGTCAATAGCGCTGTGAAAGATTCCAATTCAAATATTTGTGGGCGCGACGCTGAAGAAATAATGAGTGAGTTATCGCTCAATGGGCAATGTGGGCCAGCACGAATGATTGATTTCATGTTGCGCACCGGCCCTTTTGGCGATGCGTTTGGTGCGGCAATTGGTGGCGCAACTTTGCAATTATTAAAAGAGAATCCACACGGCATTGACTACGGTGCATTGCAACCACGCATTCCTGAAATATTGCGTACACCAAGTGGAAAAGTTGAACTTGCACCTGAAGTGTTAATCAACGATCTCGATCGTTTGTATGACATTGTTGGTAGTGGAGTAGTCGACAAAATTTCTGGTCGCAATTTGTTACTCATTGGTCGACGCCATTTGCGTTCAAACAATTCATGGATGCACAACATCAATGTGTTAGTGAAAGGTAAATCGCGTTGCACGCTCATCATGCATCCAACCGATGCACATGCACGCAGCGTGAACGATGGCGACATTGTTTCGGTGCAGAGTCGTGTAGGGGCAGTGCGCGTAGCTGTTGAAATCTCCGACAACATTCGCGCTGGTGTGGTGTCGTTGCCTCACGGGTGGGGCCACGACGCCGGGGGCACTGACATGCAGGTGGCCGCCCAGGTGGCCGGCGTGAACTCAAATATCCTCACCGATCACGAAGCAATCGACCCATTGTCGGGAACCTCAGTATTGAACGGCATTCCTGTGGCTGTCCACAGGTAAGCCTCCGTTTCACACAGCTCATCCACAGCTTCATCCCCTGAAAAATAGGGAAATTCACAGGGTTATCCACTTCCTCCACACAGGGGTCTTGCCGTAGCGTTACAGGCAACCCATATGGAAAAGATACGGGCTGGGTGGTTCGATTTCCGGTGCCGAAGGGCATTTCCGGGAAATTTATTTCCAGATGAGCGACAATCGTTGACAAAGGGTAAAGACAATGCTGTAATTACACCACCAGTTGTGCAAGACGTGGCTGTGAGGGTGAATCACCACTACATATTGTGGTGACCACAGTCACAAAGTCGTTTTTCATCGCCAGTTTCTGATAAACCGTTATTCCCGCAATATGCCAGTCCGAAAACAGCAGATCCGCTGAACTCACTTGTTACAGAAAGAATGAATATGTCTATCGCTCCAGATCGTCTCTCCATCGGCATCCGTCGTCACTTCACCTCCGCAGGCCAGCACCC
>JBAXNF010000048.1:0-11605 GCA_037133935.1 bacterium | reverse complement strand
AAGCCTTGCGAATTCAGGCAATGTGAACGACCTGACGAGCGACGCACATACCGATTGGGGCGGCGGAGTGAGTTTCCACGACACGTTGGTGCAGGTGTTCTCGGCGTAACGTCGCCTCAAGAGATTGGTCTTGGGGGTTTTATGAACGATGTAGATGTCGTAGTAATTGGCTCTGGTATTGCCGGCTTAGCCGCTGCAAATAGCGCTTGGGAGCACGGGCTAAAGCGCGTTCTGATTGCAGAAAGCGAAGGGGTCGTTGGTGGATCATCACGACTCTCGGGTGGCATTGTGATGGGTGCGCCAACACGTTTTCAAGAAGCAGCTGGCATTAGCGATACAGCCGATGCGTTGTTTAACGACTACATGGCAATCAACCAATGGATGGTTGAGGCAGGCGTTGTGCGTACGTATTGCAATGAAGCGGGGGCGGCAGTCGATTGGTTAGGCGACCTAGGCGTGCAGTTTCACGAAGAGCTCATTTTTGGTGGCGGTGAAATAGTGCCGCGTTGCCATTGTGCTGTGAACAATGGTCAAGGAATTATTGATGCGCTACATGCAAAGGCGCGTGAGCGCGATATTGATATTGCTCTTGGTCAGCGAGTGAACCGATTGCTTGTTGAAAATGGGCGAGTAGTAGGAGTTGCAGTTGGCGACGATGAAATTCGTGCAGGTGCGGTCATTGTTGCATCGGGTGGTTTTTCATTAAACAAAGATCGCCTTGCAGAGTTGTACCCAGCAGCGGCTGCAATGGGTGACTGGTTGTGGTACATCGGTGCCGATGGCGCACGCGGTGATGCGCTTGATTTTGTTGAACCGCTTAACGCGCAAATCATTGGACATAATCGCGGTTTGCGTTTGCTTCACCCCAACTTCATTAATGCAGTTGAACCATTTCTGCCGGGTTGGATGGTGTTGGTGAATAAACACGGTCAACGCTTTGGAACAGAGTCGGCACCATACGGAGTAATGGATGGTTTCATGCGTGCACAAGGTGACGTTGCGTACGTTATTTTTGACGATCTTGTATTGCATTCGGAGCGTGGCCCACAAGTTGAAACGTACAAGCAATCAATTCCTGGGCGTGGCAAAGAACGGCACAATGCAAACTGGAACGCAATCATGGTGGAAGACATGGTGAAAGCTGGTCGTATCAAATCGAGCAATACCATTGAAGGTCTAGCAAAAGAACTCGGACTTCCAATAGAAAAACTTGCAGGAACCATTGCGCGTTATAACGCAGGTGCACATGCAGGTGTAGACGATTACAACAAAGAAGAAAAGTTTTTGCGTCCACTTGAGTATCCACTTTTTTATGGTGCTGAAGTACGCCCAGCAACTTTGTGTTTCACTGCAGTAGGCATGCGTATCGATAGCCAGGCTCGTGTGCTCAATGACATTGGTGAAGTGATTCCCGGTTTGTATGGTGCCGGCGAATGCACTGGCGGCATTATTGGCGACCGCTATGTGGGTAGTGGCAACTCGTTGTCGAACGGTGCAACCTTTGGCCGCATTGCGGGCAGGGCAGTGGCGACCACTTTTCATTCGTAATTGCCGCCATTTGGCCCATATTTTGCAAGGGTTTGGCTAATTAGATAAACATGAGACGGCTTCTTAAGAACCTCTTACTCTCTTCTTACAGAATATATAAGAAGAACGACGAAAGTGTCTTTTGTCAAAGGGCATCCCGCCCCCCAACACAGGAGAATCCAATGAAAAAGACAAACTTGAAGAAAAGCATTGTTGCTGCAAGTGTGGCCGCAGGAATCGCCGGTGGCTTGGTTGCCGGCCTTGCTCTCGGAGTTCCCGGCTTTGCCGGAGCACAAGCAAACAACTCCCCATTGAATGTTCAAGGTAGTTCTGCTGCCTTGGCGAAGTCGGCAGTAGTAACTCTGTCTGACACCATCCAGGTTCCTTCGGTTGGTGCGTCAAGCACTAGTGCCAAGGAGAAAGGTCCGAAGCTTGAAGCTGTTGCCAAGGTTCTTGGTATCACTGCTGAAGAGTTGAAGACTGAACTGGCTACAAAGTCGTTGGCTGATGTTGCGAAAGCTAAAGGCATCGACATTACGAAAGTGACCGATGCTCTTGTTGCTGAGTTCAAGGCTCATCTTGATGAAGAGGTTGCTGCTGGTGAGCATACTCAAGCAGAGGCCGATGCAAAACTTGCTGAGTTCAAGACTCGCATGACCGACATGGTGAACAATGTTCGCCCTGCTCGTGGCCCAGAAGGTCGCGGCATGGGAGCTCCGAAGCTTGAGGCTGTCGCCAAGGTTCTTGGTGTCACTGCTGAAGAGTTGAAGACTGAACTGGCTACAAAGTCGTTGGCTGATGTTGCGAAAGCTAAAGGCGTCGACATTGCGAAAGTGACCGATGCGCTTGTTGCTGAGTTCAAAGCACATCTCGATGAAGAGGTTGCTTCTGGTGAGCACACTCAAGCAGAAGCCGATGCAAAACTTGCTGAGTTCACAGCTCGTGTTGCCGACATGGTGAACAATGTTCGCCCAGCTCGTGGCCCAGAAGGTCGTGGCCCTGGTGGCCCAGGCAAGGGTGGCCCAAAGCTTGAGGCTGTCGCCAAGGTTTTGGGTGTCACTGCTGAAGAGTTGAAGACTGAATTGGCTACGAAGTCTTTGGTAGATGTTGCAAAAGCCAAAGGCGTCGACATTGCGAAAGTAACCGGTGCGCTTGTTGCTGAGTTCAAAGCTCATCTCGATGAAGAGGTTGCTTCTGGTGAGCACACTCAAGCAGAAGCCGATGCGAAACTTGCTGAGTTCACAACTCGCGTTACTGACATGGTGAATAATGTTCGCCCAGCCGGTGGCCCTGAAGGTCGTGGACAAGAAGGTCGTGGACACGGTGGCCCAGGAATGGGTCGCGGCATGGGTCACGGCCCAGATGCTGATGGCGATGCAATGCCCGGTGCTCCTGCAATGCAGGGTTCGGTCACGGTAACGCCATCGAATAACGCATAAGTTTTACCTCAATGACCAGACCCACCCCTGCGAGTTCTGAGTCGCAAGTTCATCCGCTTCCCGCCCCCCGGGAAAGCCGGGTACTCGACACAGATGTGGGCGCCATTATTGGTGCTCTCACACTCGTAGTGGTGGGTCTTTGGTCGCGTCACGGAGGTGTTGCAGCTTTGGGTAACTCTGCAGCAAAGACCTATACATCACTTGCCCAATTGACTGGGTTGCTGTGTAGTGAAGCGGGGCTTCTTGGGCTCATTCTCATTACCCGTACACCTCTGGTGGAACGGCGTTACGGCCTCGACCGGATGTTTAACTGGCATCGGCTGCTGGGTGAAGCAATGTCAGTATTTCTTGGTTTGCATATTGCATTCAGCGTTGCCGCGTGGGCCATTCCCGATGGAACAATGAATGCAGTGAAATCACTGACCGGTAAAGAGCCATATATGGCACTCACCACGGTGGGGTCGGTCATTATTCTCATTGTCACCATTAGTTCGCTGAAGTGGTTTCGCAACACGCTGTCGTATGAGATGTGGTATTTCGTGCATCTCACCGCTTACTTCGGTTTAGCAGCATCGTTCTCACATCAAATTGTTTTAGGCACCGACTTCGCCGACGATGTGCTCGCACGAGGTTTTTGGGTGGCGATTCATGTTGCACTACTTGCATGGGTTATTTGGAGCAGATGGGGCCGCTTCTTCGTTGCCGTTGCACGACCATTGCGCGTTGCAGCAGTAACGCATGAAGCTCAAGGAGTGACAAGTGTTGTTCTTTCGGGTACTCATTTACGCAAAGCAAAAGCACATGGTGGGCAGTTCTATTTAGTGCGGCAAATGGTGAAAGGGCGCTGGTGGCAAACCAACCCCTTCTCATTGTCTGCACAACCTACAAACGCCGGCCTACGATTTACTGTGAAGTCGCGTGGTGAGTCGAGTAATGCTTTCACCAACATTGCGCTTGGTACTCGTGTCATTGTTGAGGGGCCATACGGCGTCTGCACTCCCGATGTCGTGAATTCCGAAAAAGTGCTGCTTGTTGCTGGCGGTGTAGGCATAGGGCCAGTGGTCTCATTTCTTGAACAACTCACAACTCAACATGAACCGATTATTTTGTATCGCGTTTCATCTGAACACGAAATGTCACATGTTGAGGAACTAGAAGCACTGGCAAATGCGCGCAATGGAAGTGTTCATACCCTTGTGGGGCCGCGAGCAACTCTTAAAGTCGCCGATCCTTTTAGCGCAGATGTGCTTTTAAAGGCTGTACCCGACCTTGCACAACGTGTGGTCATAGTCGCTGGGCCAGAATCTATGGTGAAAGCGGTGCAACGAGGAGCACGTGCGGCAGGTGTACCTGTAGAAAATATTCATGCCGAAAGGGCTTGGTGGTAGTCGTGTCACAGAAACCAACATTGGGTCGACAGATCTTTCCCGCAGTGGCTCTCACCGTTGTTGGAGTGGGTTTTATTTCGCTACTCGACAACCCAGGTGGCAATGGTGGCGTTGCCCTTGAGGGAGCCATAGGCGCTGTGGTGCCATCAACCTCGGAAACAACTTCCACGCTGGCGCCAAGCCCAGCAACATCAGTTATTGCACCAATAGAGGTCTCTACAACACTTGCGCCGAGCCCAGTTTCACCAGTGGAAGGGTCGGGCGTTTGTGATGGTGATGTTGTGACCGGACCAACAGCGGTGTTCAAGTGGGGCGGGCTACAACTGCAGGCAACATTCACAAAGAAAAATGTTCTGTGCGGTGTCACTGTTTTGAATTATCCAAATGAAAAAGATAAGTCTGCGAGCATTAACCAATCTGCATTGCCGATTTACAACCGAGAAGCTGTTGAGATAGGAAACGCACAAATTGCTGTTGTATCGGGAGCAACCGATTCATGGCGTGCTTACACCGCTGGGCTCCAAGCAATTCTCGACGCTCACCCTGCGTAATGAGCGCTGAAGTACGTTTCAAATTTGCAGCGAAGGCTATGGGCACCGCTGTCAGCGTGCATATAGCCGACGTAGTTCCTCAAGAAACCGCAGATGCTGCGTGGGGATCTGTAGTCGTATTTCTTCGTGATATTGAAGATCGGTTTTCCACGTTTCTGGCGACGAGTGAAATTTCACGCATTAACAATGGTGAACTACACATGCTCGATGCCTCTTCAGATGTGGTGGAGGTACTCGATGCGTGTACCTGGCTTGAGCACTTAAGCAATGGTGTGTTCAATGCGAGACGGCCCGATGGTTCAATTGACCCTGCAGGTTTTGTAAAAGGTTGGGCGGCGGAACGAGCTGCACGTTTACTGGCCGAGGCCGGCCTGCAGAATTTTTATTTACGCATTGGGGGCGATATTCAAACTCATGGCGCGCAAACCACAGGAGAGAAATGGCGTGTAGGGATAGTTGACCCACATGATGCTTCGCGCATTCGTAGCTATGTAGATATTCCAGAAAATTGGGCTGTTGCTACATCTGGCATCGCCGAGCGCGGCCAACATATTTGGGGAAACGACGCCATGCCGGTGACTCCTGAGTTCTCATCGATGACAGTCATTGGCCCGCATCTCATGTGGGCAGACGCGTTTGCCACCATTGGTTTTGCATTGGGTGATGCTGGCATTGAATGGGTAGAGAAGTTTCCCGACTACACCGCGTTCACCTTGAAGTAATGATGCTCTCCATCATTTCAAGATACGAGTCGAACGGATCAACAACGATGTGCTCATCTTTTGCCGCTTCGTCCCAGCGCCGTAGTTCGACTGCACTGGAAAAGTGTGGTGATCGCTCGAAACGCATGACTTCTTGATGAGTCATTAAGCCACCTTGTTTTTCAAGGCTGCGAACGGATCCGATAGAAAGTTGGTCGAAATAGGTGTCGTCTGCAGTGCAAAGGAAACGTTTTGCGGCAACGTGTAATGCAATTGGTGCGGTGACTCCACTGGGGAAATGAGCAGCAAGGTGCCGGGCGCCAAGTGCTTCGTGTTCGTCATCAACACTCAAGTCGGCTACGCCGTTGCCTTTTTGTAGGACCAAGAGATGACCAATATCGTGCAAGAGAGCCGCAATAGTGAGTTCGGGGCTTGCTCCTGATGCTTTTGCCAGTGAAGCGCACTGGGTTGCATGTTCAGTTTGGCTAATCAATTCGTCGTATTTACTGTTTCCAAATTGGCCGTAAATATTGTGAATGTGGTGAATAAATTCGTTCATTGAACGGGTTTCCCTTCAAAATCTCCGATAAGTGATACACGTACAGATTCGTTATTTTCTTTAGATTCAGCAAACTCTTTGAGTTTTTGCTCGTAGTAACGACTGCGCAGGTCACCTTCGCTGAGGGCGTTATAGGTTGGGTACAGAGCGCGTCGATCATTTTGCGAGTGGTTTGGCCCGCTGCGGTGTGGGGTGCGCGAGTGAAACCACAATGTTTGGCCAGCCCGTAAAGGAACGGTCATCCAATGGAATGTGGCAACAAGTGTTGGGTCGATACACCCTTTAGCGTCCATTGGCAAAATCTCATGATGCAGACCCGAGACCACTTCGAGGCAACCATTTTCTTCTGTGGCATCATCAACTGCAACCATGCACGAAATGTGAGTTTCAATAAAGCGGTAAGCGGGTGCGTCTTGATGTGGGGAGTACCCGGCACCACCTGCAAGCTTGTAGTTGATCTTTTCTTTATAAAGCACTGCTTCGCTGTTGAGCAGCGCAGATGCGGTCGCCACCATTTGGCCACCGCGTAGGAATTCATGCATGCCCGAATGAAATGGCGTGAAATTTTCGGTTCTGCAGAGCTTTGGCCCGTATTCAGTGAGCTCCCTGTAATGCAACCATTCACCGTTGTCGTCAGACCAAGAGGCGATATCGGTTACCCAGCTTTGAACTTCAGAAGTTTCGGCTGCAGAAAGTGTGTCGACGAGAAGCCAGCCTCGATAATTGAAATGCTCAAGTTCTTCTGCAGAGAAATTCATCGTGTTGCCTCATTGATTCCAATACTTTTTCCAATTGCAATGTTGTTGTCAATTTGTGTCGAAATTGCTAGTACAGACACAGAACTATTGTCATTGTCTAAAACCAATGAAATCTTAGTGAACGCACCGACAAAGGTGGTGTCTGTGATGGTGCCACGCCAGTGAGCACTCTCGTCATGAGTTGCTAATACCAAGTTTTCGGGGCGAATAAGAACACGAGTGTTTCCCCTGGGAAGAGAGTTGATACTTCCAACGAAATGGGCCACAAATGAAGTTGCGGGGTTGTTGTATACGTCGCGCGGACTACCGGTCTGTTCAATAACCCCATTGTTCATTACACAGATACGATCAGAGATGCTCATTGCTTCATCTTGGTCGTGTGTTACGAACATTGTGGTGACACCGAGGTCTCTGTTGAGCCGGCGAATCTCATCGCGTACCTCAACTCTTATTTTGGCGTCAAGAGCGCTTAAGGGTTCATCAAGTAACAGCACGTGGGGTTCGGTTGCGAGAGCTCGTGCGAGGGCAACGCGCTGTTGCTGGCCGCCCGAAATTTGATGGGGCATGCGATGCCCTAAATCGGACAGTCGTACTAGGTCGAGCATTTCCTCTGCGCGCTTCTTACGTGCATCACCAGGCACACCACGTACTTTGAGCCCGAATGCCACATTGTCTCTGATGTTGAGGTGGGGAAACAGGCTGTAGCTCTGAAAAACCATTCCCATGCGGCGTTGATGAGCGGGGAGGGAGATGATGTTTGTCGAGCCAAGAAGTATTGCGCCTGTATCTGCAGTTTCGAAGCCTGCAGCGATGCGCAGTGCGGTTGTTTTTCCGCAACCACTTGGTCCGAGGAGCGAGACGAGCTCACCTTGTTCCAATGCAATTGTGAAATTGCTCAGGGCGTTTACGTCACGAAAAGACTTAGAGACGTTGACGAATTCGAGAGCACTCATTATGGAACCATCCCAACATTAATATTTTTCACGTTGATACTTGTTGAATCTTTTTTACGAATGATGCTGACCAATGTGAACAAGATTGTTGTGAGAACGAGAATCAGGAGGCCTAGACCTAAGGCACCTTGTGGTTCGCTGCCTTGTGCTTGAGCCATATACATCGGAAGCGTTCGCTTTAAAAGAAGTGACGCGATGGTGAATTCACCAAGAACTACCGTGAATGTCAGAAATGCAGCGTTAATGAGGCTGGTACGCAGGTTGGGAAGGAGAACATTCCACATCACGCGGCCAGATGATGCACCAAGCGACTTAGCGGCATCAACCAAAGTGCGCAAGTCAAGTGCCTTAATGCCAACGTCAAGCGACCTGAATGTGAACGGCATGGCGAGTATTGCGTAGAAGGGAACAAGCGAGTAATTACTTGCCAAAAACCATGGTGCAATAGACCTGTATGTGCCACTCACGCCTACAACCAAGGCAATAGGTGGAACAACGTAGGGGAGAATTGTCACTGTTTCTACAACTCCACGCCAGCGTGGAGCCGACAAGTGCACCCACAACGTAGTGGGTACCATGAGGAAAAGAATTACAAGAACTGTGAAAAATGCAACCTTCAGGCTTACTGAGAGAGAATGTAAAAATTCTGGATCGCGCAATGTTGTGAGTAGTCCGTCAATGGTCCAACGTTTGAACAAGTTGTCCTTGCCGAGAGAGATCATGGGTATGCGCTGGAAGGCAAAGCGAGCCATAGACAAGAGCGGGGCAACAAAAAATACAATTGCTATTGCGATGTAGAGCCGCGACCATATTTTTCCAAGGAATTTCATTGCTGCCACTTTTCTGCGCGGCGTCGAACGAACAAGTAGCCCGTCATGGTGATGAGCATGATGATGATCATCCACGCAGCGAGTGCGTAACCCAAATTATCTTTCCCTGTAATGGTGTTCCCTTGTAGGAAAAAGCGAATTTGCACCGGTACGAGGCGAGCTCCACCAGAAGAGAGCGCGTATGCCGTGGCGTAAGCACTAAATGCGTTGGAGAAGAGTAAGAGAAATCCTCCAAGTAGAGCGGGAGTGAGCAGTGGGAGCCCTACATAGCGCCAGTATTGCCAAGGTGCAGCACCAAGGCTTGCTGCAGCTTCACTCCAAGAAGCACGAAGCCCGTTGAATGCCGGAACCATAATGAGAAACATCAATGGAATTTGAAAGTACAAATACACAATGGTGATGCCGGCAAAGTTTGAAATGCGAAACCCTGCATCAGACAGATTGACACCAAAGTAGTCAATCATTTTTGTGATGAGGCCTTGTGTGCCGAGGGCGGCAATAAAGGCGAATGCAAGCGGAATGCCACCAAGGTTCGCCGCAACTCCAGCAAAGCTAGTCATGAAATTACGAAACCATTTTGGTCGTTCAATACGCAGGACTGACGCGGCAAGAAGTGAGCCCAAGAGAACGCCAAGGAGTGCGGTTAACACGCTTAGTTTGATGGTGTAAATAAATGAATCGAGGTAGTCGCCAGTGATTGCTTCACGCATCGCACTGATGTCAGAATCTTTCGTCGGTTGAATTGCAAGTCGAAATAATGAAATTGCAGGCCACACCAGAAAGAGTCCGACGAACCCGAAAAAGGGAATGAGCCCGATTGGTTTGAATTTCACTGGTAGTTGAAAACGTTGAAGGGGGGTTCGCGTGTGCGAACCCCCCTTCGGATCTGATTGACCCAAACTCGAAATTCCTGTTAGGGCCATTAAATGTAATTACTTATCAGCCATTGGCGACAAGTGTGCCCCACTGAGCAGTCAAGACTTCTTTTGCTTTTGCAATTTGATCTTGAGTTGGGAATGCAATGGATGCGATGAGTTCTGGAGCAGGAAGATTCTTCTTCATCTCTTCAGTTACTTTTCCAGCCTTGACAAGTGCGTCGTAGCGAGCTGGTACAGCGCCGCCTTCGATGTAGCCAAGTGCACCTTCATCGGAGACGATGTGGTCAATCCACAACTTCGCTGCGTTCTGGTGCGGGCTAGCTTTTACAACGCCTTGTGCGTAGTAACCGCCATAAACACCGTCTGTAGGAACATTGATAGATGCTTCAATGCCGTTTTCCACAAGCTTCGGAGCGAGACCTGGGTAGTTGTAGGTCCAGTCAATCCAGATTGGCGTTTCGCCAGACAAGATTGTTGCTTCAGTCACGTCGGTACCGGTGAGGTTGCCAGACTTCTTCAACTCGGCGAAATACTCAATGCCAGGAAGAATGTCATCGAATGAGCCGCCGTTGGCCAACGCAGCTGCCACTACTGCTGCAAAAGCTGCACCAGATTCACGTGGGTCACCGTTGAGTGACACTTGGCCCTTGAATTTTGGATCCTTCAGGTCTGCAAAAGAAGTTGGAGCCTCGGTAACAATTTTCGAGTTTGAACCAATTGCCATGATGCCGTAGTAAGCAGCAACCCAGTTACCATTTGGATCTTTGAGGGTCTCTGGAATTTCGTCCCACAAGCATGGCTTGTATGGTTCCCAAAGGTTTTCATCTGCTACTTGCTGAGCAATTGCAGGGCTCACGTCGAGGTTGTCTGGCATATCGTCTTGACCAGCGAGTGTCTTCACAGCGGTGAGTTCGTCTGCTGAAGAACCATCTGGGTTTGCTACTGGGTTGGCAATTTCAGGGTACTTATCGCGGAAAGCTTGCAAAATACCTTTGTAGTTGGCCCAGTTGTCGGGGAGAGCAATGAGGTTCACTTTTGCCTCAGCATTAGCAGCAGTGACGATGTCTTCGGCTGGGCAATCGGCCGCAACCTCTGTTGATTCATCGGTCAGTGTGTCGAGTGTGCTCTCAATAGTTGCTGTATCAACTGTTGTCTCGGAGTCGGATGTGGAACTATCGCTACCGCATGCGCTGAGCAGTGAACCGGCTACGAGAACCGTTGCCGCTGCTAGGAGGCGGAGTTTTGGGATGTGGTGGTGTTTTGTCACAAAGGTGAAGTTAAGAAACGCGTATGACAGTTCCCCCTCGCTTAGGTGAACAAGACGGAATCTTTATCTGAAGATTTGTGGTGACGAGCCCCAATTAACTCAAAGTCAACTTTGCGATACTTTACGTTCACTCAGTTGCTCGGCAATAAAACGCCAACCCACCAAAGTGAATGCATTGAAGATGGTGGCCACCACAACGAATGCGCCCGCAGTTCCGCGATCAAAGGCGAAGCGTCGTAGCAGCATTCCAATGACGATGGTGATGAGCCACAGCCCAACACCGTTTGTAACTTTGCGTGGTGCTTTCCATACCCTCATCGCGCCCCAACCCACAATGAGGCCAATGAGAAATGGTGCAACAGTAGAAAAGACCCCAGCGGCGTTGGTGTCGGTGTCGTGATTGCGGGTACCTATGAATATGAAAAGGAAAATAAAAGCTGCGTCGACAAATAATGCATAAAGAGATTTTCGTAGAGAGGTAGTGAAAGGAGCAGGCGACATAAGCACACGGTAGCGGTAAATATCATTCACCCGCTCGTCATATTCTGTACACCAAAGGTTTCCCGCAATCGCTCATTGTTCAATATCTAATCAGCAACGCTGAGTGTGTGAGCAAAATCAGCACTGCCCCCCACAAACGAATCAGGCTTTTTCGTCGCCGTGCTCAGTTGCATATTTCGCGTCGAACACTTTTTCAGTACCCCGACTTTCGTCTCGCAGTGACCGGGCAGGTGACTTCACAAATTGCCGATGC
>JBAXNF010000047.1:0-11686 GCA_037133935.1 bacterium | reverse complement strand
GTGCGCAAGGAAATGCAGATGGGTAATGCCGTCACCAATATTTTCACTTCGGCTGCCGATGGGTTCGTCGCCACGCTCGATTCCGCCGACGTTGCGCGACTTCGTAATGACTCCGATATTGCATCAATTGAACTCAACAAAGTCATTCGGCTTGTTGACGACACCCCAGCTGTTGACATATCAGCAGTTGCTGGTGGTCGCTATATCGTTCGCTTGAAATCCACTGCGTCGTTCTCGGTGGCGGCATCAATTGCTAGTGCCGTCGGCGCAACCAACGTCACGTCGTTTCGTAATGTCTTTACTGGCTTTGCTGCAGACTTATCGGCTGCTGCAGTTGCTGAACTCACCGCAAACTCGAGTGTTGAATCTATTGAACTCGATTCCATCGTTTCTATTTCCGCCGATCAAGCCAACCCCACGTGGGGCTTAGATCGAATCGATCAGCGCAACTTGCCACTGAACAATACGTATTCATATGCCAACTCGGGTATAGGTGTGACCGCATATGTTGTTGACACTGGCATTCTTGCTACACACAGCGAGTTCTCGGGTCGTATTGGTGCAGGGTTTACTTCTATCTCCGACGGACGCGGTACCACCGACTGCCATGGGCACGGAACGCATGTTGCAGGCACCGTGGGTGGCGCAACATTCGGTGTTGCAAAGTCAGTCATGCTTGTTCCTGTGCGCGTCATGTCGTGCTCGGGTAGCGGTTCTACCTCGGGTGTTATTGCTGGTATCGATTGGATTATCGGCGACCACCAAGCGGGAGTTCCTGCGGTTGCCAACATGAGCCTTGGCGGCTCCGCATCTACTGCTTTAAACGCAGCGGTTGCTCGCGGCGTTACCGATGGTGTCGTGTTTGTTGTGGCAGCGGGAAATGACAATGCCAATGCATGTCACTACTCGCCAGCAAGTGAGGTGAGTGCGGTCACCGTCGGAGCAACTGGCGCAACAGATGCGCGCTCATCATTTTCAAACTACGGTTCTTGCCTCGACGTTTTCGCCCCAGGTGAAGGAATCACTTCCTCAACAATTGGTTCCGATACCGCTCGCGCAACGTGGTCGGGTACATCTATGGCATCACCACACGTCGCAGGTGTTGCAGCGCTTTTGCTTGCAGAAACACCAACAGCAACTGTTGAATCTATTTCACAGGCCCTTGTGCTTAATTCCACTGCTGGTGTTGTAGGTAATGCTGGAAGTTTGTCACCGAATAAATTGTTGTATTCGGGAAGCCTTGTCGCTGCACCTGTGGTTGTTCCTGGTGCGCCTCGCTCATTAGTTGGGGAGGCTCGCAATGCGTCGGTTGCACTGTCGTGGTTTGCCCCCAGCACCAATGGTGGTGCCAACATTTCCGATTACGTGGTGGAGTTCAGCGCCGATGGCACCTCGTGGACAGTTTTCAACGATGGTATTTCTGCAAACTTGTCTACAACAGTGACGGCGCTCACTAATAACACCTCTTATCAATTCCGTGCGAAGGCAGTGAACACTGCTGGCACCGGAGAGGCATCAAACGTTGTTTCTGCTCGTCCATTTGCTATCGGTGCCAACGACCCATTTGCTGGCGGAATCGCCCTTGTAGGTAATGCCGGCGCAGTGGTCGACAGCACTCTGCTTGCCACTCGTGAAACTGGCGAACCAACCCATGGTGGTATTGGTGGAGCTGCATCAATTTGGTATCGCTTTACTGCTCCTGGCAATGGTGTGTTGAGTGTTACTACTCAAGGAAGTAATTTTGACACCCTGCTTGGTGTCTATTCAGGTAGTGCATTAAACACGCTCACTGTGCTTGGAATGAACGACGATGCTCCAAAGCTTGGTGTGTTGTGGAGCAAAGTGGAAGGCAACGTTGTTGCTGGAACCGAATACTCCATTGCCATTGACGGATGGAATGCTCGTAAAGGTGCAGTGAAACTCAACTGGAGTTTCGTAGCAAGCGCATTGCCCATTGGCCCAAGTGTTCCTACGGCCCCACTTGCGTTGGCGGCTGTACCTACAAATAATGCTGTTGCCTTAACTTGGAACGTGCCGAGTTCCGATGGCGGTGCTGCAGTAACCGACTATGTAGTGGAATATGCAATTGCCAACACCACTACATGGCTCACCTTTGCCGATGGAACTTCAACAGCAACTGCTGCGACTGTTACTGGTCTGAATAACGACGTAGTTCATTATTTCCGCGTACGTGCAGTGAATATCGCGGGAAACAGTGAAACCTCAACGGTGGTGTCGTCGACACCATTTCAAGCTCTCACAAACGATGCATTTGCAGCCGCAGAAGTTGTAGTGGGTGACACGGGAACAGCAACGGGCAGCACTGCGCTCGCTACTCGTGAAACTGGCGAACCAACTCATGGTGGCGTTGGTGGCGCGGCGTCTATTTGGTACCGCTGGGTTGCTCCAAATAGTGGCGTGCTGAGTGTGACCACACAGGGCAGCAACTTCGACACGCTATTAGGCGTTTACTCCGGCTCGGCAATGAGTGCATTAACCATTCTCGGAATGAACGACGATGCACCGAACTCTTCAGCCTTGTGGAGCAAGGTAGAAGGAAACGTCGTTGAAGGAACCGAATACAAAATTGCCATTGATGGATGGAATGGTCGCCGTGGAAACGTTGCTCTGAACTGGAGTTTTGTTGCTGCACTTCCGCCCGCACTCCCAGGTGCTCCACGTAATGCATTGGCTTCTTCTGCAAATGGGGCACTTGTCGTGTCGTGGGCTGCTCCACTCAGCGATGGCAACTCACCAATTACTATGTACAAGGCAACTGCTGCTCCTGGTGGCAGTGCATGTACAGCTTCGACTCAACTCGGTTGCGTTATTGCTGGCCTCGCCAACGGAACTTCGTACACCGTGACCGTGGTGGCAACAAATGCGGTCGGTAACAGCCTGGCATCGGCACCGTCGAGTGCAGTCGCGCCCGCAGCACCAACTACTACGCCAGTAACTGCTGCGTCGTGGGGTATTGATCGCATCGACCAGCGTGCATTGCCACTCGATGGCAGGGTTACTCGTCGCCAAACTGGTTTGGGTGTTACCGCTTACATCATCGACACCGGTGTGTATGCCGGTCATTCTGAATTTATTGGCCGTGTGTCAACAGGCTTTACGGCAGTATCAGATGGCAATGGAACAAATGATTGTCAGGGTCACGGAACGCATGTGGCAGGAACAGTTGCTGGATCTACCTTTGGCGTGGCATCACAAGCAACCATCGTTCCCGTACGAGTACTAGACTGCTCGGGCTCGGGTACTACTGCCGGAGTCATTGCAGGAATCGACTGGATGATTGCGAATCACACTGCGGGTACACCGGCAGTAGCAAACTTGTCATTAGGGGGCTCGTACTCTCCTGTGATGAACGAAGCAGTTGCGCGCGCAGTTGCCGATGGCATTGTCATGGCAGTTGCTGCAGGAAATGAAAATGCAAATGCATGTGGAGTATCGCCTGCAAGTGAGCCATCGGCCATGACGGTTGGCGCCACAGAAGCAAGTGATGCTCGTGCGTACTACTCAAACTATGGTTCGTGTGTCGATATTTTTGCACCAGGCTCAGCAATTGTTTCTGCTGCAACTTCCTCGCCAACAGCGTCGCGCTCGTTGTCGGGAACTTCTATGGCAACACCTCACGTAGCAGGTGCAGCTGCACTGTTACTGGAAGTAACACCCACGTTGACCCCGGTGGCAGTAGCTTCTGCTATGTCGCTTCACGCAACCCAGAATGTGGTGACTAACCCCGTTGGCTCAGTCAATCTCTTGTTGTTCACCGGAGCAGCAAGTGCAGCAGGCTCTGGTGGATCTGGGGTAGAAGTGCCACCAACAACAGTTCCGGTGCCAACAACTGTTCCTGTGCCTACAACAGTTCCTGTACCTACAACAATTCCCGCACCTGTAGTAACAACGCCTACCACTCTGGTTCCCGTTCGTAACGCTGCACCTACGCCTGCGCCTACACCTGCTGAAGATGACTCACTGAGTGTTAACGCAGCACCGAAGGTGTCTGTGGTGAGTCGCACGGTCGACAAAGTAACACTGCGTATTTCAGGCAAGGGCAAAGTTGATGTGTACCGCAATGGTAAGTATCTCCTCACCACCACGAAGAAGTTGGTGACCCTCAAAATGAAGCAAATCACGAAGTCGAGTTTCACCGTCAAAGCATTTCGGGCTCGTTAATTGCTGAATTCTTACCGAACTCTGAATATGGAGTTCGTACACTAGGAATATGAAGCGGGCACATTTCAGGCGAACAACTGCCTGGGTTGCCCTTTGCCTTTTGTCGGTAGCTGCAGTTGTCTGTTCTGCGCCAGCATCAGCAGTGGAAGTACGAGAAAGTTACATTGTTCTTGCACAAGACAATGCTGCTGCACTTACTGTTTCCAACGCTATGTCTGGCGATGGTTTGTATGTGGCGTCAACACAACTTGGTGCCGTTGACTTTATTGAAGTGATGCTTACTGCAACAGAGGCTGCTACTTGGTCGCGTTTTGCTGGCGTGGAAAACATTGAAATTAATCAAAAAGTAGTGACCGCTGTTGACCAAACAATTGCCCCACCTAACGGAGTTGATTGGACGACTGCAGACAACTGGGGCCTCGATCGCATCGACCAAGCTTCTACTCCTCTTGACGGCCGTTATAGCTATACAACGACAGGCGCTGGTGTCGACATCTACATCATCGACACTGGCGTGCGTCGTCTTCACAGTGAATTCGTGCTCCCCGATAACAGTTCCCGTGTTACCACTGGATATTTCTCGCCGGGTTTAAGTTCTGCGGAAGACGGCTGCGGGCATGGTACGCATGTTGCCGGTATCGCAGCGGGTGCAACTTTTGGAGTAGCTAAAGCGGCACGCATTATTCCCGTTCGTGTTTTTCCGGGTGGGTCACAAATAATTTGCGAAAACGGAACAAGTGTTTCTGCAGTTATCGCAGGAGTGAATTGGGTAGCAAGCAACCACACCGGAGCGAATACAGCGGTAGTCAACATGAGCCTTGGTGCGACAAACGGCTACTCCGCTTCTTTGGAAACCGCAATTATTGCATTAGGGAATGATGGCATTTCGGTTGTAGTGGCAGCCGGCAATGATGGTGCTTACATTGGCAGTAGCAACTATGTGACGCCGGCTTGTACAGACGGAACCATTTCAGTTGGTGCTACACGACGCGATAACCAAGAAGCGTCATTCTCTAACTATGGAGACTGCGTCAACGTCATGGCACCGGGTTATTACATCAAATCAGCATGGCCATTTGTTGCTTCCAATCGGACCAGCCCAGTTGCTGGTACTGGTGCAAGTTCCACGAGTGAATGGGCGTTGTTATCTGGCACGTCAATGGCGACACCTTTTGTTGCAGGTGCAGTAGCACGCCTTTTAGAGCTGAGACCAACGGCAACACCAACTGCAGTCGCGCAACAAATACTCGATTCCACCACTCCTAACGCGCTCACTATGGTGAATGGAAGTCTGAGCGAGGGTACTCAATCGCCCAACTTGTTGCTGTACGCATGTATGTCCGTTTGTCTTGCGGGCGCGCCAACTAAAGTCACTGCAACAGTAGGGAATGCGGCAGCTTCAGTTACTTGGCTAGCGCCGGCATCTGATGGTTTCAGCGCAATAACTGGGTACACCGCAACTCTTAACCCTGGGGGCTTTACCTGCGCCACCGACGCCGCAGGACGTAATTGCTCGGTGGGAAATTTAACGAATGGAACGACGTATAGCGTTTCGGTTACTGCTATAAATATTTTGGGCGCTGGTATTCCATCAACCGAAATTCAAGCTATTCCTGTAACAACTCCGAGTGCACCTGGTGCACCGAGCGCAACTGCGGGCGATGGTGCGGCAACGGTGACATGGGTAGCACCTGCAAATGGTGGCAGTGCAATTACGTCTTATGCGGTGACGGCGACTCCCGGTGGAGCAACATGTTCCGCTACAACGCAACTTTCGTGCACCATTTCTGGATTGCAAAATCTTTCTTTATATGCATTCACTGTTGTTGCAACGAATGCAGTGGGTGCAAGCACTGCATCACCTGCTTCAAGTGCTGTCACTCCAAGCGCTACCTGGGTAACAAATCCTGAATTCGTTAGTGCGGTTCCCGGAAATAAAGCCGTTGTACTCACATGGTCTGCGGCCGTGCTCAGTAGCGGCGCACCAACTGGCTACGTGGTGAAAACTTCCGATGGTGTGGAGGTATGCAGAACAACTGCAGTCACATGCACCGTTGGTGGCCTCGCCAATGGTGCAACACCAACATTTTCTGTTGAGGCACTGGGGGCAACTGCGGTAGGGGCGTCGCAAGCAATTCCAAAAGTTGTTGTAGGCGGCTTGGCGCAAAAAGTTGACACCCTCAAGCCAAAGTCGAAACTCTTGCTCACCCGCATTGCCTCCACCATGTCGAAGGGGAAAGTCACCTGGACCCGCAGTGGCGGGAGTTGCAAAGTGCTCGGAAAATATCTCGTGGCCGCCACTCGCAGGGGCTCGTGCGTATTTCGGGTGTCGGTGGCAAAAAAGGCCCCCTTTTCTGCCCAAAAATTGACGCTTCGTCTGCAAGTGTCGTAAAACCCATATTCCTTAAGGGTCTGCGCAGATACTGAGCCAAAAGTCACCTGTTGAACGTTTCGTAAAGACGGTCTAACCTTACGATAGCCACCAAACAAACATTGAGTCGTTGTTGACTCATAGAACAAGGGGAGAAAATAATGAAGAAATCCACTTTGTTGCGCGTCAGCGCAATTGCAGTGAGCCTTGCCTTCGTTACTGCAGCATGCGGTAGCGACAGTGAAGGTTCAGTTTCAGAAGACACAGTAGTAACCGAAGACACCGCAGCAGCAGCTGTTGACGGCGTGACCTGCGAAGGCGTTTCCATTGCCTTCTTTGGTGCGCTTTCAGGCGATGCCGGCAACCTCGGTAAAAACATTCGCGCTGGTGCAGACCTTGCTGTGAGTGAATTCAACACAGCAAACCCTGATTGCCAGGTTGGACTTGTTGACTTCGACTCACAAGGTGACCCAGCACAAGCTCCAGCACTTGCTCAGAAAGCAATTGACGACGCCGGCATTCTTGGCATCGTTGGACCTGCATTCTCAGGTGAGTCAAAAGCAGCTAACCCGTTGTTCGATGCAGCCGGTCTTGCCATCATTACCCCTTCGGCAACGAACGCGGATTTGAATGACAACAACTGGAAAGTATTCCACCGCGCACTTGCTGGTGACGACAAGCAAGGCCCAGCCATTGCTACATACATCCAGAAGACATTGGCAGCAGCCAAAGTTGGCATCATTGACGACGCTTCAGAATACGGTAAGGGTCTTGCCGACATTGTGAAGACAACTCTTGGTGATGCTGTTGTTGCAAGCGATTCCATCGACCCTAAGGCTGCTGACTTCTCAGCTGCTGTCAGCAAGATGAAAGAAGCTGCACCAGATGCAATTTTCTACGGCGGCTACTACGCAGAAGCTGGCAAGCTTGCCAAGCAACTTCGTGACGCTGGCGTGACCGCAACACTCGTGTTCGGTGACGGCGTAAAAGACAATGGTTTCATTGAAGCTGCAGGTCCTGCTGCTGACGGTTCCATCATCACTTGCACATGTGCAGACGGTGCGTCAAACGCTGAATTTGCTGCTGCTTACACAGCCAAGTTCCCTGGCGAAACACCACAGACCTACGGTGCAGAGGCTTACGACGCAGCAAAGGCATTCCTTGCCGCAATTGCTGCTGGCAAGACCGACCGCGCTGGAGTTCTTGAATTCCTTGGTACCTACGATGCTGCCGGTGTAACCAAGCAGATCAAGTGGGACGAGACAGGTGAAGTTGCAGGAAACGCTGTTTATGCCTACAAGGTAGAAGCAGGCGTCATTTCTGTAATTGGCTTGATCGAGTAAAACTTCTTCTCTCATTGAGAGATACGTAATGTGGAATGGCCGGGAACAAATGTTCCCGGTCATTCTTTTATGTATGACCTTTTCTGCTAAACAACAAGGGAACAACTTCGTTCTCGGGGACACATGCGCGACTGGCTGATTTACAGAACATTTTGGGACCTTACGGTGACCGGCGTAGCGCTTGGTTCCATCTATGCCCTCGTGGCATTGGGATACACCTTGGTGTACGGCGTGTTGCGCCTCATCAACTTTGCTCACTCGGAAATTTTTATGATTGGCACATTTGCCTCGCTCATTACGGCAACAAATGTGTTGGGTTTACCCATGTTGGAAGCGGGTCAGTATCCGTATCGCACAGGGTTTCAACTTGTTCTTATTTTGTTGGCATGCCTGTTGGGCTCAATGGTTCTGTCGGGTGCGGGCGCTGTTGCACTTGAACGTGCTGCATACCGCCCGCTACGTGGCTCGGGTGACCAATTTGGTGCGGTGGTGTTGGCGTTTGTAAGTGCCTTTGTTGTGGGGCTTATCTTTTTCGATACACCGAAGTCGAATCTCATTTTCGGAATCATTGGCACTGGGCCCATTGCATGGATGTATCTCAATATTTTTCGCCGTGGTCGTCAGGCCCCTCGTTTGGCTTTTCTTATTTCAGCAATTGGAGCCTCTACTGCTATTACTGAAGCAGTAGCCATATGGGGCCCGCGCGACCGCGAGCAATACCAGACACCACGTGTTTTAGAGAAGAAAACTCTTTTTAAGTTATTCGGAACCGACATTCGTATTGACTACGTCATCGTCATCATTGGTGCATTGCTCATGATGACCGCGTTGTTGTTGTTTGTGAATCGCACGCGCCTTGGTCGTGGTGTGCGCGCCGTTGCTCAAGATGTTGAAACGGCAAAAATATTAGGAGTCAATGTTGACTTCGTTATTTTGATCACCTTCTTGCTCGGTGGTGTGATGGCTGGTGGTGCAGCAATGATGTTCACCTTGGTGTACGACCAGTCGAAGTTCAATATTGGGTTTCTTCTTGGCGTGAAGAGCTTTACTGCTGCAGTGCTCGGCGGCATTGGAAACCTGAAAGGTGCATTGCTGGGCGGACTCGTTCTTGGTCTGTCGGAAAACTACGGCTCGGCGCTCTTTGGCGGACAATGGAAGGACGTTATTGCCTTTGTGTTGTTGCTTGTGGTGTTGATGTTCCGCCCAACAGGTCTATTGGGTGAATCGTTAGCTAAGGCGCGCGTATGAGCCTGTCTGAATCATTGAGGAGTGTTACTTCTGGCGCGCGTTCCGTTTCGCGTTTAGGCGAAGCGCTAGGTAACCAATCACGTTCGGTGCGTTGGTCGTTTGGTGCCATTTGCATTCTTGCGTTGTATCTCTTGCCGTGGTGGCCAAATGTGCCAGTACTCGGTTGGATTGTTGAAACGCCAGGAACAAGTTTCCCGAGCGTGCTCACCGACCAAGTAGTTATTTTCGTTTTGGTTGCATTGGGTTTGAACGTTGTGGTGGGCCTTGCTGGGCTTCTTGACCTTGGCTACGTAGGTTTTTATGCCGTTGGTGCCTACACAGTTGCCATTTTGTCGAGCCAACATGCCAACTTGCCATGGCTCTTGTGCATGCCAATTGCTGTTTTGGTGTCAATGCTGGCTGGTGTCATTTTAGGAACGCCAACGTTGCGCTTGCGCGGCGACTATTTGGCCATCGTTACGCTTGGCTTCGGTGAAATTATTCGTATTACTGCAAACAACATGCATTGGCTTGGCGACAGTCGCGGCATCAGCAATATTGCGACGCCTCCAAGCATCGGACCCTTGAAGTTCACTGTGCTCGACGCGAAGCCGTATTTCTTTTTAGGCATCACCGTTATTCTTATTGTGATTTTCTTGTTGCGCCGTTTGGAAAATAGTCGTGTGGGTCGTTCATGGAACGCCATTCGCGAAGACGAAGATGCGGCAGAACTCATGGGTGTTGACACCTTCAAATTTAAATTGTGGGCCTTTGCCATTGGTGCCGCAATTGGAGGTCTTGCGGGCTCGCTTTATGCCGGCAAAGTGCAATTCATTAACCCCAGCAACTTTCCGTTGCAGTTGTCTATTTTGTTCCTCGCAGCAGTTGTACTTGGTGGGGCCGGAAACATGTGGGGCGCAATTGTAGGTGGCGCATTAGTGGCGTGGATGCCAGAGCGCTTCCGTGGTTTTGCTGACAAACGCGTATTTGTGTTTGGTGTGGCACTGGTATTGGTAATGGTGTTTCGCCCGCAGGGTCTTATTCCGCGCAAGATTCGTAAAGAGCGGTGGCTTGCATCGTGGAAACCGTCTTCTGGAACTGCATTGGGAGACAAGGAGTGAACATGAGTGACAATCTTTTAGAACTCAATCATGTCACCATGCAGTTCGGTGGCGTGACGGCGCTCGACGATGTCACCTTTGCTATTCGTCGCGGCGAAATTCTTGGTCTCATTGGGCCCAACGGTGCAGGAAAAACAACCTGTTTTAATGTGATGACGGGTGTGTACACGGCAACCAATGGTGCAGTGCTGTTTGATGGCGCATCGCTTGCCGGCTTAAAACGTTTTCAAATTACCAAGCGTGGCATTGCACGTACATTTCAAAATATTCGTTTGTTCCCCGACATGACCGCAATTGAAAATGTCATGGTGGGTGCCGACGCAAATCATCGCACCAGCGTGGGTGGGGCACTTCTTGGTTTGCCTCGCCATCATCGTGAAGAGGCTGAAGGTCGCAACACCGCTATGGAATTGCTTACCTTTATGGGTATTGCCGACCGTGCTGGCGATGCTGCGCGCAATTTGCCTTACGGATACCAACGTCGACTCGAAATAGCTCGCGCGCTTGCTACGAAGCCACAACTATTGTGCCTCGACGAGCCGGCCGCCGGCTTTACCCCTGCAGAAAAAATTGAGTTGATGAATCTCATTCGCAAAATTCGCGACCAGGGATACACAGTGCTACTTATTGAGCACGACATGGGCTTGGTCATGGGCGTAACCGACCGCATTTGTGTACTCGACTTCGGCAAGGTCATTGCTACTGGCACACCCAGTGAAGTGCAAGACAACCCTGCAGTAGTTGCGGCGTATTTAGGAGTGCCCGACGATGATGCTTGAGGTGCAAGATCTGCGTGTTGCCTATGGCAAAATTGAAGCGTTGAAAGGTATTTCTTTCAACGTGAACGAAGGCGAAATTGTTACCCTCGTTGGCGCAAATGGTGCTGGTAAAACCACCACCATGCGTACCATCTCTGGCTTGCGCAAAGTAGTGGGTGGCAGCGTTATTTTTGAAGGCAAAGACATTACGTTTATGCCTTCACACGAGCGAGTGAAGTTAGGTATTTGTCAGTCGCCCGAAGGCCGTGGCATTTTCCCGGGCATGACCGTTCGAGAGAATCTCGACATGGGCACTTACACTCGCAAAGATCACAAATCGAGCGCCAAAGACGCCGACTTCGCACGCGTGTTGGAACTCTTTCCGCGTTTAGAAGAACGCATCACGCAATTAGGCGGAACACTTTCTGGTGGCGAGCAACAAATGCTTGCCATTGGTCGTGCGCTCATGAGCCGCCCGCGGTTGTTGTTGCTCGATGAACCTTCAATGGGGCTTGCACCAAAACTCATTGCACAAATTTTTAACATCATCACCGAAATTAATAAGCAGGGAACAACTGTGCTTCTTGTAGAGCAAAATGCATCGCAGGCATTGCGCCGTGCGCATCGTGGTTACGTGTTGGAAACCGGCAACGTGGTAAACACTGGTCTTGGTGCCGACCTCTT
>JBAXNF010000046.1:0-12254 GCA_037133935.1 bacterium | reverse complement strand
CTTCCTCCAGTGGGGCCTCGAGAAGTTTCAATAAAAGACTCTACAGCGAGAGAGCGCAGGGCCTCCCGTATCGTGCTGCGACTGACTGCAAAAGTTTTAGCCAATGTTTCTTCGGTCGGCAGGCGTTCGCCAGGTTTGACCTCGCCGTCGATTATCAGCGAAAGTAATTGATCGGCGACTTGCCGATAGGCCGGAAGTATCGGTTTGACGCTGCTTCCATCAGGGCGAAAGATGCCATCATCCTTGACCATATTTAAATCACTTTCTCGTTAATAATTCCCGACAAACTCTATCTCCTTGTGGCCAATTCGTAATCAAATGGTGGCTGGCGGGATTGACGAGTCGAAGATATTTCTTTCTTCTTAACAGAGCCTTGATCGCGACAGTAATTGCTGTTGATGCGAATTTATATATGGAGATTGAGTTTTCGTTAAAGTATCGCCCCGTTTGTGACAAAGGGATGAGACATGGGACAACTGCTGAAGCTAGGCCGTCAATACGAAACTGACCGAGTGGCTCTCGGTATGCAAGGTCCTTGCGGGTCACATCGAAAATGTTCGGATGCGAGAAGAGGAGGGGATCACGATTCGCCCCGGCAGCGGAACAGACAACCAAACTCCCCTCGGGTATTAGTTGACCAAAGCGTTCAACCTCTCTCGTTGTGTAGAGACTTGAGTGAAGAACAGGTGGACTATGCCGGAGAGACTCTTGCCATGCTCGAATCGCCAAAGTTTCGTCTTCAAGAATTAGTTCAAGTTGGCTCGGATGTGTGAGTAGTAGAAATAGCGTATTGGCGAGAGAACCTTCAATGCTCATGAAGTTAACTTCTAAGAGCAAAATTGTAAGTGATGTTGCGGCCTTGGCCACTAAATGGGAGGGCGTTCGCTCGCGAATCTGAGAAAGCAAGTCATTCGGCTGTCCTCGGAAATGAGGGTTCTGTGGCTCAAGGAGGAGCTGTGTGAATAGCACTACGGTTCTGTCGAAGGCAGCCTTTCCTGTATCTAGGCGCCCAGGATGCCATCCTGCTCCATCATGCATCGCACGAATATCTTGATCAAATTGAATCAGGGCATGTTGCGGTATTCCAATTAACAACGCCAACAATCTGATTGAGTACGGATGGACATATTGGCGGATAATTTCTTCTTCACTGGAATCTAGTCGTGCAAGAATTTCCTCTGCTAGATCATCTGCGATCACCTCAATGTTCTGTTGGACTGCATCATTGGCTGCGAAGGTCAAGGCCATCTTGAGTTCTTCAGGCTGTGCGTGATAGACGAGTGACTTCATTGGGGAAGTAAAATTCAAACGATCTGCGAGGACCGAGGTGACATCGTCGTAGCGGGTTATCCACCACGAATTTGTCTTCCAATTATGAAAACAGCCATAGTTCGAGCGTAGAAGTTCCAAAGTCGGGTAGGGGTCTTGCAGGAATTCGTTTGAGGTATCAAAACCTGCAGGAATAGCGGTTGGAATGTCTCGCTCTGTCTGACGCTGAAAGACCTCATAAGAACGCGCGACATGGACATTAGTCATAGCTAATCCACAGTTCACGCATTTCTGATAGTCGATCCACGTACATAGGCTCTAATTCACCTTCACTATTGAGTGTCATGGAGTTTCGCAACAGCTGAGGATTTTTAAACCTAGACAAAATTACTTGCGATGCAATCACTGTCTCTTGATGGGCGATCCAGGCCCCTGGACAAAAATGACTTCCTGCTCCAAAACCGACATGGCTATATTTGTCGTCCATACGAAAGCCTTTCTGGACTTCCTTGCCCACATATAGCTCGGGCCTGAATATATTGAATGAGTCCGGATCAGGGAAAATACTTTCGTCGTGATTTGCAGAAAAATTCACGAGTTCCACCCAGGCACCTTTTGGGATAGTGGTTCCGTGCAAAGTAATTTCATGATTTGTAGAGCGAGACATGCCTCCGACTGGTGAGCTATGGCGCATTGTCTCGTGAAAAGCCGAATGGAATAGTTCTGGATCATCTTGAATAGCTGCAAACTGATCTGGATGCTCCAGCACTAGACGCCACATATGCAAAATCGCACCACGCGTTGTGTCACCTCCTCCGGTGACAAGAACCGAAATCATCGAAATGATCTCTGGTGTTGATAGTAGAACTCCGTTGATCTGCGCATGAACTAGTTGCGAAATAACGTCGCTTCCTACGATTTGATTATCCTCATCGTATAAAAATGTAGGCTCTTCACGACGCTGAACAATTAATGCACAAACGTAGTCTTCTAGTTCCTTGCGAGCAGTCAGCGCTCTCTTAGCTTCATCTCCCCCCTTAAGTCCTTGCTGAATTGTGTAATACCAATAGTAAAAATGCTTTTTGGCATCATCTGGAAAGCCGAGGACTTCACCAATGACGCGTATCGGAAATTCGTCAGCAAAATCTGCACCGAGATCGAATACATGCCCATAATGAACATCTTTCTTCAACATTTTTTGAGCGGTGGGGGCTATTGCAGCAGAGAGCATGTCAAGAGCGAGATGACGAATTGCCGGTAGTCGTGCTTCAAGATGTTTTCCCGTGAGATGGTTACCAAAAATTTTACGTCGGCGAGTGTGTTCGCGTCCACCTAATTCCAAAAAGGTATTTCCATTGAGAAGATTTGCACTGCCTTTGGTGATGGTGTTGTAATTGTCGTCATCCAGATAAGCGTCGGTTACATCTTTGTACCGGGTTATTAGATAGCGATTATGCAGCTTGTCCCAATAGACGGGGTAATGATCACGAAGAATACGGTAATAGGGGTACGGGTTTCTTCTGAATTCCGTGCTGTCAAAGAGGCGGGGATCAATCAGTGGACTACCACTTGTGGTACGCCCTGTGTCGAAAGATGGTTCAGAAACATTCACGTGCTCACTCACGCATTTCTTCGCTTTACTCCGGTTAATCCGATTGCCGAAATAAGAATGAGTCCGACAAAAACCTGGGGAGCCCATAAGGGCTGTCCAGAAAGCGAAAGGCCTGTATTGCCTGTGCCGATTAGATACACCGCAATCAACGTACCTATCACGTTAAATCGTCCACCTCGTATTTGTGTCGCTCCAACAAAGACCGCGGCAAAAGCGGGAAGCAGAAATGGTGGACCTATGGTCGGGGAGCCAACAGATATCCGGCTAGTTAAAACTATTCCTGCGAGACCAGCAATGAATGCAGATGTGAGAAGACTATAGAAACGAATACGATCAACATTGACACCACTCAGACGAGCGGTTTCACGATTAAAGCCGATTGCGTAGATGCGGCGACCAGTGGCTGTGTGCTCTAATAAAAACCAGAGAACTAGTGCCACAATAAAAAGATAAAAAACAGGTGCGGTTATTCCCCATATTTTTCCTCGTGCTATTCGGGCAAAGCTACCGAGTAGGCGAGGGGAGGCAACAGATTTGTTATCTGAAACGATGAGGACTAACGCTCCTAAAAGTGAGCTTGTTGCCAAAGTGCCGATGAATGGATCAATTTTACAGATAACGACAACAGTCGCGTTGACGAGTCCAATCGCAAGCGCAACGAACAGTGAAATAAATATTGCAGTAACAGGATTTATGGATGTATCAGCGAGCAACTTTGCCGTCACCATTGAGGTGACTCCGATAGTGCCTCCGATGGATAGGTCAAATACTCCCGCGGCTAGGGGTACAACTAAGCTCAGAGCAACGAGACCAGTTATGGCGCCATCATTAAGCACAACGCGCATGGTGTCTGCGGAGCCAAAAGTGCTCGGCTCCAACCACCAAAAAAATATTATTATGAGCAACCAAACATAGATAGCCCCAATTTTATTAAACGATAATCTTTGTTGTTTCATCCAGCTATCTGCAATTCTCTCGGAGTCTCAATGTGGCTGAAGTGCATTTACTGCATGTAGTTGGTCGATGATATTAATCTGATTGACTTCTTTTCCAGTGAGTTCAGATATTATTTTTCCATCATTAAGAATAAGTATTCGATCACAAAGTTCAGCGAGTTCCCCAGCGTCGGATGAGCAAATGATGAATGCCAATCCGCGTGAAGCTTGGTCGCGAATAACGCTATAAATTTTTTCTCTGGCGCCAACGTCTACTCCATTAGTGGGTTCATCCAAGATCAGCACTTTGGGATTGACAGCAAGCCACTTCGCGACGATTACTTTTTGTTGATTGCCTCCACTCAAAGTTATGTAGTCGTGTTCTGGGTCGGGTGGAACAAGATCTAACTCTTCGATCCAGTGCTGAGCGACTGCTCTTTCTGCACCAGCACTCAGCCGACCATGTTGCCGAATTGGCTCGAGGTCCCCAAGCGTTATATTCTCGCGAACATTAAATTCACTGATTGCACCCTGACTTTTTCTGTCGCCAGGAACGAGGTGAACTCCATTCTTTGCCATTAATGGAGGACTGATTTTTTTCACGATGCGACCATCTAATTCGAGCGATAAATCTTTACTAGTAGATGCACCTATCAGTAGATACGGGCACTCCGCAATGCCGCTTCCCTGAAGTCCGGCTATGCCAACCACCTCTCCGTGATGAACCGTGAAATCAATTCCCTTTAATTCAGCACCGGTCAAATTTTTTACAGATAGCAGGGGTGCGCTCTGAGCTTTTTTGCTTGTTTTAATAATTGATTCAACGTTTCGTCCCACCATTAGCTGAACAAGATCGCTATGTGTTATCGAATCAATCTCGCGTGTGACTACCAATTTGCCACCCTTAAGAACGGTTACTCGATTAGCAATATCAAAGATCTCGTCAAGGTAGTGAGAAACGTAGAGCACACTTACGCCGCTGCGTTGGACTTCGTGGATGATGGTGAAAAGTTGCTCGACTTCAAGTTTTGTCAGTGCAACGGTTGGTTCATCAAGAACGAGAGCTCCACTTCCTGGTCCGAGGCCCTCAAGCGCGCGAGTGATTGCTACTGCAGTGCGCTCGACTGCATTTAGTTCCTTGACGGGTTTCATTACATCAACTTGGATTCCAAATCGAGAGAGTTGTGAAGAAACATGATCAACTTGTCTTTTCCAGTCGAGGCGTCTCGTTCTCTTTCGTATGAAGCCGCTGATCAACCCAAAATTATCAATGACATCAAGTTCATCGATTAGGCCTAGACCTTGGTGAACAAAGCGGAGACCGAGTTCATGAGCTTTAGCTGCACGGTCATTAACGATTTCGGTTCCGCCTACCCAGACTTTCCCTGTTGGATCAGGCGCGTGGTATCCGGCCAAAATTTTAATTAGCGTCGATTTGCCGGAACCATTTTGGCCGACTATCGCGTGAATTTCTCCGCGTTCAACTGAGAGCGAAAGATTATCTAGTGCGCGTGTCCCAGGAAAGGTTTTAGTTAAGCATTGAACTTCAACTGCAGCAGTGGAACCCAAAGTTGGATCCCACTGCTGCAAGTTCGAAATGCTCAGCCTTTACCCCATAGGGCACGGTATTGAGTTTTGTAGTCAGGAACGATTGACCATTCGGCTTTAGGCTCTCCGCCCCAGTTGGTCACGTTCTCTTGGGTGAACATGAAATAGGGGTAAGGAGCACTTGTGCTTGGGGCAATATCATCACCAGCAAAGTGTCGTGCCAAGATGTCGAGGACTCTCCACATGTTCTCTTGCTTAGGGAAAGACACAGCTGCAACTTCATAGTTTCCTGCTGCGATATTCACACGATTGCCTGGACCAGGGTTTGCTTCCACGATGCGAACTTGTTCAGGCGTAATTCCGGCATCAGCTAAAGCTCCTGGTACACCAATTGCCATGTCGCTGATTGATAATGCGACATATTTTGTATCCGGGTTAGCGCGTAGGTAGCTGACAATTTGACCAGGAAGAGCTGTACCAATATCGCCACCGGCGACATCAATATTCTTAATTGTACATTTTGGACAATTCTCAGTGACCTTTGAGGCAAATCCGACGCCAACAGCAGCCACTGTCTCTACGGCTGTGAAGTCGTAGTAAACGATGTTTGCGGCACCTTCACTATCGGCGATGACCCAATCTGCCATGTACGTACCTGAAACATTTTGTGGCGAGTGTGCATAGATGTTTGCCAAGACCGCAGGATTAGTTTTTTCGATATCTACAGGTCCGGTCCCTAAGAAAACCACAGGGATGCCGGCGGCCTTGAAGCCGTCGAGTTCCTCGGTGACGACCACTGAAGGAATACCAGCAGTAAATACTGCATCGGGTTTCGCCTTGAGCACCTGGGCAAATGCGGCTTTCATGTCCTCAGGTGTTAGCCCACCGGAGACCATTTCTGCCGTCCATCCCAATTCAGTCGCGCCCTCTTTAAGGAATTGGATCAATTCGGTAGCGGAAGGAACGTTGATCGGAATGTAAACGAGCTTCTTGCCAGAAGGGATAGTGCCTTTGATGGGTTCGGTGATTCCAATCGTCGTGGGCAATGCACTGAGTGTTTCAATGCTTGCTTTAGATAAAGCAACCCCATCAACTGGGGTATCAGTATCGGGAACAGTATCTGCAGCGGTATCTGTTGACATCTCCTCTGTAGCGTCGGGCGGGTCTGCTGAATCACTACTTCCGCAGCCCCACGTTGCAAAACCCAGACCAATAACTGCCACTACTGGCAGCCATTTTTTGTTTGAATATTTCATTATTCCCCCTTGTTTAGTTATTAACGCGAATTGCGTAAATCAAATAGAGCCTTAACCCTGCGCCTGGTCCCAATTGCTGTAATCCGGCTCAAGGAGTGCGGCCGCCTGGCGTCGCAGAAACTTCCATCCGTTACTAGTGCGGCTATAGGTATCGCCGTAGTACCCGTTGGCCCCGAAACTTGATCCATCAGTTGTCACTCCAGCGGCCATGTAATAGACAGTTGCCGTTGCTGTATCGCCATCCACGTCAATAATGTGGTTTGACGTTAAGTGGAATAGGTGTGTCGTTCCGGCAAACGTCTCTCGGAAGAACTCTCGAATTTCATCTCGGTTGTTCATGACCGGAACGCCGCCTGGGCCAGGATCAAAGACTGCATTGGGAACGAATAGTTCAACCAGTGAGTCCAGATTCCTTGTGTCCACCGCAAATGCATATTCGTAGGTCAATCGACGAATAGCTTCAAAATCCTCAGTCTTACTCATGCTAAACCCCCATTAAGTGCAAACAGTAATATGTCAGACAAATCGCAAGGTAATAAAAAATAAGCTCAAAGTCAATGGGTAAATGAAAATTATTAAATTAAAAACTGTGCGTGTTTTTGGTATGTCAGACAAATGATATGTTGGCGAAATAGCACTCGTCTCTATTCGGAAATGGACGATTTCTTATCGTAAAAATTGTTGAGGGGGAATATGAAGCTTGAAGGAAAAGTGGCTGCCATTACCGGAGGTACTCGCGGCGTAGGAAGAGCAATCGCTGAAGCGATTCTTGCCGAAGGAGGAAAGGTCGTCTTGAACGGTCGCTCTAATGAAAAAGGCCAAGAAGCTTTAGCGGAATTAGGTGTGGGCAACCGTGCAGTTTTTGTACAAGGCAATGTGCAAAATCAATTAGATGTCAACAGGCTCGTTGACACTGCTGTGGAAACTTTTGGAACCATTGACATTATGGTTAATAATGCCGGTGGCTCAAGTGGTTTTGCACCAATAGCCCAACTGAGTGATGAGGCATGGACAGAATGCTTGAATTGGAATCTCAACGCGACGTTTTGGGGAACTCGTCGGGCATTGCAAACGATGGAAAAGAATCGCTCTGGGCGCATCATAAATATTTCATCAGTTGAAGGGAGACAGGCAAATATGAGTGCCGTTTCTCACTACATCACCAACAAACATGCAATCAATGGGTTTACTCGTGCCGTTGCTTTTGAGTACGGTCCTATTGGGATTACTTGTAATGCATTGTGCCCAGGTGCAATGGAAACAGACATTATGAAGTCAGCGGGTCCTGAAGCAGCTGCAGCACAGGGAATGAGTTATGAAGAGTTCCTCAATGTGTACGCACAACAACCATCAATTAAGCGTTTGAACACCGTTACTGAAGTTGCGGCACTCGCTGTCTTTATTGCAAGCGAAATGGGTAGCGGCATCAACGGCGCTCTGCTCGATATTCATGGTGGCAGCCTCCTGGCCTAAATGAAAATCCTTTATTCGTCAAGACGGATGACAAATTTGATGTAGGAGTGCAGATGGCTAGTGAAAAATGGATAGCAGACTCGGTGCCAAGCGAACGTTTTCCGTTCTATGCACGTGCAAATGTAGGTGAGATTGCGCCAACGCCGATGAGTCCGCTCAGTTGGAAGTTGGTTTGGGAAAAAGGCACAGTTCTGGGCTACGCACGAGGACATGTGCGGTGGGGCTGTTTTGATCCTGACGAACTGCATGGGGATAACACCCAGTTTGCCTACTTTGGTGGCTATCTGTATATCAACTGGTCAATGATTCGCATTCAAGGGGAACGTAGTCCCGGAATGTCTGCGCAGCTCATGGACGATGCATTTTTTGGGGCACATCCCGACATTCCAGCATATGAGGCGCATCCAGATGACGTTCGCCCTGACTTGGCTACACGTATCCAGCAAATGACCGACTCTTTGATGACGGCGACAGCACTGCCTTCTGAGCTTGATGAGGATCGGTTGAAAGCTTTAGCCCTTCGCAAACGGCGGCCAGATCTCGCTACGGCAACAGACTACGAATTAATTGTTCACGCCCAGATGATTAGCCCTTTGATAGAAGAGTTTTTTGAGCCGTACATGATTTTTGGGACATCATCTTCATTTGCTTTGGGGATCTTGCCAGAACTGTGCAAAGGGCTCGATCCCTCATTGCCTGGTCGATTACTTTCCGGAATAGGCAACGTTGATTCAGTTTTGCCGTCCCTTGCAATATGGGAACTGAGTCGTGTGGTTCGTAGTTCGCACTTGCTATCACTGGAATTCAGCATTGGTGTGCCTGGACTAATTGAGCGACTCGCAAATAACGAGGAAGGAATAGATTTTCTCAGATCATTCTCTGAATTATGTCGAGAGCATGGTGCGCGTGGTCCAGGAGAATGGGACATCGCGAGTCGTTCGTGGGAGACGCATCCAGATCTCGTGATCTCATTAATTGATCGACTTCGACTTGTCGGGGACGAACTCTCACCCTCTAATCGCCACGCGCGTGTTGTGCGAGACAGCGCACAAGCGATTCTTGAAATGGAAAATCATCTCGCCGGGAACAGCGATGCTTTGGGGAAACTTGAACTGGCATTGCGATTGGCCAATCTATACGTCGTCGGTCGTGAACGAACCAAACTGACTGAAATGATGACTGTGCATGAAATTCGCGTTGTGATGCATGAACTTGGGAAGAGGATGGTGCGGCGCGGAGTGATAGATTCACCAGAGAATGTGTGCATGCTTGTCGACACAGAGTTGGAAGAATTCATCGCAGACCCTAAATCATTTGCCGAAACAATTCGTCTGCGACATGAGTATTTTCTAGAACTTGGTTGTCGTCAGGAACCATTTGTTCTATATCGCGAGAAGCCAGTACCTGAACTATGGCCGATGCGCACAAATGTTGTTGAAGCATTAGACACGGGCGACAGCATTATGGGTGTGCCGGGCGGACCGGGAATTGTCGTGGGTCGGGCATGTGTCATTACCGACCCTTACGATCCGCGTGGTCTAGAGCCCGGTGACATTTTAGTAGCAGCCATAACTGACCCGGCATGGACTCCTCTGTTTATGTCCGCGGGAGGTGTCGTCGTAGAAATTGGGGCTCCCATGAGTCATGCCATGATTGTGAGCAGGGAACTCGGCGTTCCTTGTGTGACTGGCGTTAAAGATGCCGCGAAGCGAATTAAAACTGGAATGTTGCTTGAAGTTAATGGGAGCACGGGAGCTGTCACAGTTATTGATGCGGGGTGAGATTTGAGGACCACTTGAACCGTGCTGTTCGCGGCGGTCTTCAGAGCGTCTACATTACGGATATGGGTGTATCGGTAAAGAAGAACTATTTCGACGGTTTGCGTGGCGCACTAGAAGATATTGCGCGTGATGAATTTTGGCCAACGACTTTTGTTTCAGAACCATCAGCGCCACCCGATGTGCATTGGCATGCATGCGATGTTCATGGGTATGTCATCAGCGGTAACTCCACCATTCTTGACGGAGAAACAGGGCAGTGGCTATCGCTCTCGGCCGGAGACAAACTCATTATCCCCGCAGGTGCTTTGCACATTGAAGGGGAATCAGAGAGCACTGTTGTTTACGTCGTAGCGACGCGAGACCAGTTGCCATTTAAAGAAGTATTTCAACTGCTTCCAGCAGATGACCCACAGCGCCCGTGTTAGCTAAGGCTTCATTACAACCCAGCCGCGGTTTTGTAGTTCCGCTGCAAGGTCGTCGTCGCTTAACTTTTTCAGTATGCGCTGTTCGGGCGTGCTTTTTGCCGGCAAGCTTGCCGACTTCTTTTGAAATGAAGAGTGTTGTGGCGCAGCGGGTTCGCTATTGGGGAACTCTGCAGCGTCGTTGAGTTGGGTGATGAAAGCCTCTGCTTCGGCTCTTGTAAATTTTCCGCCTGCTTGACGTTGGTTGAAGCCCATTGGCCCGCGCGCATCGCGAAAATCGCTATGACCTGCTGCCTGAAGAAGGCTCAACAACTCTTTGATCATTTGCATGGGAGCCGGTGGTCCTGAGGGTTGGCCAATTGCCATGGGGAACTGCTTTCAATAAATGTTTACTTGGTAACGCGACCGTCGACGCCGGTCCAAACGGCTTTTGCGCCGCTGTGTCCTGCATCATAAACAAAGGCTGTAGCAACGGCGCCAGAAGCAACAGTAGCGGCGAGCAAAATGGCAGGGGCCCATTTCGGAAGTTTGGCAATTTTCCCTGCGTACTTACTACGGCGCAGTACTTCTTCGGCTGCCGCCACTACGGCGATGCCACCAAAAATAACGGCAGGTGCCTGTGCCGCATCACCCTTTTCCGAATGGTCATGTACTTCGGCCGTGCGCTTGACGGAATCTTGTAAACCTTCACCCGAACTTGCGGCGAGTAGCACTCCGACACCGCCAACAGCAGCCATGACGGCAGCTGCAATGAGGAGTGGTTGGCGAAACCTTTTATAAATAGCTGCGACCGCCAAAATGGCGGCGAGTGGAACCAGCACTACAGGTACGTGTACAAAAAGTGGGTGAGCTGGTACTCCGAAAATTTGATCAATTGCTAACAATGTCTTCTTCTTTCACTTGTGGAGATACGGGAACCTGCGTAAGGCGTGGAGATTTTGTGGGTGTGCGCAAAGTGACGAGTCGGGCTGCGCCCAAAGCAGCAGCAAGGGTAACCATCATGATGGTGAGCGCGCCATAAATGCGCGATGTCATATCGGTACCGGTGGTAATGGCGTGCCAAGTAACCAATATGAAAGCGACGTAGCTCGAAAGGTGAACCGCGTGCCATAGTTTTTTAGGCAACTTCTTCATTGCCCATGAAGTGATTTGTATGGCAGCAATCATGTACATGGCAAGCACACCGAGTGCAACGCCGCGCGGGTGCCACGACGAAGAAAATGGAATCAATAATTCTTTGGGCCCGAAATGAGAGAAGTTATCTCCAACAAGTGCGACGAGATGCAAAATGGTGGCGGCTAGGAGCAGCGTTCCAAACCATTTATGTAAGTCGAGCAACCATGCTGGTCGGTCATACCCACGAAATAAACGCGTGACAAGCAAAATGCCCCAAGCACACGATGCTAATACGAGCAGCCACGCAACGGTTCCTGCAGATCGTGAGAGGTACCACCAAAAATGTGAGTTCATTTATTAACTGTTTCTCTAGACGAGGGTGGTGCGGACGTATTGTGCCCAGCTCGCGCTTTCTACACTAGAGCCATCGGTGCGTACTGCGCGTGAGGCGAGGTTGAATGAGGAAAGTAGTTCGGTACCTATTTTTTCACCGCTCACCAGCAGTGCAGTGGCAAATACCTCTGCCCAAGCGGCCGAAGATGCAATAACGGTTGTGGTCTGCAACGCATCTGGTGTGCTTTGCGCGATGGGCTTCCCAGATATTGGGTCGATGACATGGTGACGCATGTTGGAACCAACATGCCAACGTTTTGCGTGTGTTGACGAAGTGGCAACACCACCAGAGGGAATGAGAATTGATGCTGCAATGTGAACTGGATGTTCAGCGTCTTCAATGTCAACAGGCCATACCTCGGCATCGCTCGGAGTGCCAATGCATCGGAGGTCTCCTCCAACGCTCACCGATGCACCTATGGCATTGAGGGCAATTAGTTGTTCGGCGA
>JBAXNF010000045.1:0-12376 GCA_037133935.1 bacterium | reverse complement strand
ATCTTAAGCGCTGTCATTGCTGGTTTGATTATCGCTACGTCAACTGGGCTACTTCTCGGATGGTTTGCCTCTAAACGACTACTGCGGCCCGTTGGGCGTGTTGCTGCTACCGCAGCAGAAATTGCTGCAGGGAAACTTGATGCACGTCTCACTCCGGAGTCCGACCCGGATCTCGATCAATTAGTCACCTCGTTCAACGCAATGGCCGACGCTGTGCAAGAAAGAATTGAAAGAGAAATTCGATTCGCTTCAGACGTGAGCCACGAATTGCGCTCACCCATCACGGCTCTCACTGCCGCCATTGAGGTCCTTGCTGCAAAAAAACATGAACTGAGCGACCGTAATCAGCAAGCATTTGACATCATTGACACTCAAGTACGACGCTTCGACCGCATGGTAATCGATCTATTAGAACTATCACGCCTAGAGTCTGGGGCTAGCCAACTGCGCGTGGAGTCTGTTGACATCGAAGACCTCATCGCCCGAATTGCCCAGCGATTTCAGTTTGGAAGTATTCCACTACTCAATACCAGTTTGATGAAAGTTCAAATTCTTGTTGACCGATTGAGAATTGAGCGGGTCTTGGTGAATCTGTTAGGCAATGCCGCAGAGCACGCCGGTGGCGCAACATCAATCACTATCCACCAAGAAAAGTCTTTGCTGACAATTCATGTTGATGACAATGGTCCGGGGCTACCTGAAGATGAACGCTTTGAAGTTTTTAGCCGTTTCACCAGAGGCCGTAACGCCACACGTGGAACCGGTTCTGGTCTTGGTCTAGCAATTGCAATGGAACACGCAAAAGTAATGAACGGAAACATCGCGATTTCTGATCACTCACGCAATGGCAAGTCGGGTTTACGATTCACGGTCACCATGCCAGTGGAAAGTGATGTGACATGAATATGAAAACAATGTCTTTCTTTCTGGCAGCTCTTTTGAGTACCTCAATAATGAGCGCCTGTGGACCCAGCCCCGATTCGACTGTACGCATTCTGACCGACGTACCTTTCGGACTAGATCAAACAACCAGTACGTCTACAACGATGCCTTCCCCAACAACAACTAATCCAGAAACTGAACTTACGAACCAAGTTTCTTTGTACTACGTTTCCACTAACAGGCTCGTCAGCAAGCAACAGAGTGTGAAACAAGAATTCTTCGCGCAAGATGCAATTGATACCCTTCTCGCAATTCGCCCCGAACGCGAAGAAAATAGCTATTCACGCAGTGCAATTCCCAAGAACTTAAGCCTGACGGTAGAAGTCACTCGCGGTCTTGCTGTTGTCGATGCAAACAAGTCGTTACTTGAAATTGTTACAACCCTTGAACAGCGACTCGCAATTGGTCAAATTGTTCTCACACTTACGTCTCTACCTGGTATCGGACAAGTGCTGTTTACAGTAGATGGGGTGCCTCAATCTGTACCTCGCGGAGCAGGCGATACCGCAAAGGCCAACCAACCAGTTGCGTTCGATGACTATGTGAGTCTTATGCTCACGTCATCGCCTTCCAGCCCGCTATTTATTGCGCCCCAAAATGGACAATTAGTACCCTAGGCGCTCAACACGATCTACTTTTTGCTGCCAGTTTTTGTCGACCACAACGTGTAGTTCAATAAACGCACCTGGCGCCATTTGCATCCGCACTCGCTCACCTACTTGTTTCAAGATCGCACCTTTTTTGCCGATGACCATGCCTTTTTGACTGTCACGCTCTACAACGATCTCACAGCGCACACGAGGCCATTCCCATTCCGTCACTCGCGTTGCGATGGAATACGGCAACTCGTCAAAAACGAGAGCAAGCAGTTCTTCACGAACCAATTCAGCGACCCATTCGGCTTCTGGAGTGTCTCGCACTTCGTTGGGTGGGTAGTACATGGGGCCCTCTGGCATTGCTGCAAGAAGAGCAGACTTTAAGGCATCAACACCTTCGCCCGATTTTGCAGAAACGGGGAAATATTCTTCTGCGTTCAGAGCAGAGAGCTTGACGAGCTGCGCCAGCACTTTTTCGCGAGATGCAATATCGACCTTGTTAATAATGACGAAAAACCGCATTCCATCTCGAGCCAAGTTCACATTGTCGACCACCCACTGGTCGCCGCTTCCAAAGCTTTGGGTTGCATCAATAACCAAACAAGAGATATCTACATCATCGGAACTGGCAAGTGCGGTTGCATTCACACGCTGACCGAGGGCGCTGACTGGCTTATGAAGACCTGGAGTATCGACAAAGATCACTTGTGCCGGAGGCACAGTGAGAACTCCGTGAACACGGTGCCTGGTTGTTTGGGGTTTGTCGGAAACAATGCTTACTTTTCTGCCCAAAATAGTGTTGACCAGCGACGACTTTCCTACATTGGGTCGACCCACAAACGCGACGAAGCCACTATGCGTAATACCAACATTGTCCATCGACACTTATTTACCTGCTAACAATTGAAGAATAGGACCAAAATCAGCGAGCCCTGATTCAAAGACTGTGTAGTGACTAATTCCTGTTTCAACTCGACGTTGAAGAATTTGTTCAGCACACTGCTCTACTGTTCCCAATACTACGTGCGGTATGGCCAAAACATCTTCCTGATGCTCAAGCCCATATCCACGAGCCAGTTTTTCAATAATTGGCAGTCGATCGTTGGTAATAAAAACATTCGTCAAATTTGTGTGCAGCTCAATTTCGCCCATGCGAACACCAGCAGCATCTCGCACCCATTGCAACTTCTCTAAAGTTGCGGCACCTGTTGCGTTTGCTGCCGACTCACGACCAACTTTTCCTGCAGACATGTTGGGAACCAAACTCACAATGTTGGCAACACGGGCCGCATACGACAGCACTCGTTTTCCACCACCACCTATGAGCAATGGTGGATGAGGCTGCTGCACTGGCAATGGGTCATTTGCTAATTCATTGAGTTGGTAATGCTTTCCGGAAAATGAAGCCGACGGAAGTGTCCAACAAGCTCGAAGAATCTCCACGGCCTCCATCAGTTTTTCAATTCGCTCTCCTGCTGCGGGAAACGCCTGACCTAACGGTTCATGATCGGCATGCAACCACCCTGCACCAATTCCTACTTCTAGGCGCCCATCAGAAATGAGATCAATAGTCGCTAAGTCTTTTGCCAAGAGCGCCGGGTGAACGCTTTCATTGTCTAATACAAGTGAACCGAGGCGCAGGCGTGATGAAATTTCTGCTGCACTTGCAAGAGCAGCAATGGGGCCAAAACCCTTCGTTCCACGATGCTGTGGCACATGTAGAACATCAAAACCCATGTCGTCTATTTGTCGCACCAATGAGCGCCAACCCTGAGCACTTGAGGACCCACTCGACATCACGCTAAAACGAAAGGGACGCGGGGCAGATGACAGCGGTGCGGTACTCACAACTGACAGACTAAAGCCATGACATCCTTAGACCCTCGTCGGTGGTTCGACCGCATGCACCCACAAACTCTGCAAATTGCCACGTGGCTCCTCTACCTCAATGGTTTTTTCGATGCAATTGCCGTTCTCGACACCACGGGCTATCTCGGCTACTTACGCGTGCGCTACGGCTTCGGTATTGTGCTTGGCCTCTTGCTTATCGCTGCATCAGCCGGAGGTGGCTGGCTCATGGCTAATGACCGCAAATGGGGCTACTACGTTGCCATTGGCGCAGCATTTGGGCCCTTCGTCCTGCGATATTTCGCCTTTCGCGATGCTCCAGCTTCCTTCTTCGACAAACTCACTGGCGGAAGCTCATTGAGCACAATTTTTGAGGTTGCCCTCATTGCACTTCTGCTTCATCCTCAAAGCAGAAATCATCAACGGATTTGGTTCAAGTAGTCAAATTTTGAGTTCTCTCACGCTTTACTAGGCGTGACAGAATATAGATATGACATCGCAACAACCAAAGATCATCGCAGGAATCGACGGCTTGAAGGCCGAAGTAGGAAACCACCTCGGATACAGCAGTTATCTCACCATTTCCCAAGAGCGCGTTAACCAATTCGCCGAAGCAACGGGCGACTTCCAGTGGATTCACATTGACGTCGAGCGTGCGAAAACCGGGCCATTCGGTGGGCCAATTGCCCACGGATACCTCACCTTGTCACTCGGACCAGTTCTTTTGCCCGAAATCTTCGCCGTCAGCGGCATTTCCATGGGCGTTAACTACGGCGCAAACAAAGTTCGATTCATGTCGCCTGTACCGGTAGGCGCTCAGCTACGTGCAGGCGCAAAGCTAATGAACGTCGATGAAATAGCTGGCGGCGCGCAGGTCACTCTAGAAATTGTGTTTGAGTGTGAAGGCGCTGCAAAGCCGTCTTGCGTTGCAGAAGTTATTTTGCGTTACTACGTGTAACGAACTCTGGCATCACTTCAGTAGCTAAACGCTCCATCGACTCTGTGTCGGGGTAATCGGCGCACCACGGAATAAAACCAGTACAACCCAGGTCGATGTATGTTGCAATTTTTTCTGCAACCTGCTCTGGAGTGCCCACTAAGTTTCCTTCTCGCCACGACTCAACTGGCTCGCCCCACAAACCGCCAGTTGTTCGCTCAGCAAGTTCTTTTTCTGTCGAACGAATAAACACTTCCGGAGACCAAGTTTTGCGAATGGTTTCTTCATCGCGGCCTACCGCTGCACAATGTTCTTTCAAAATATTGCGCTTGCGCAGCCATACGGTAGGGCTTCCACCAAAATTGGAACAATCGGCATGTTCAGCCACTACACGAAGCGTCAGCTGTTCCCCGCCTCCACCAATCCAAATAGGCGGATGCGGAGACTGCAAGGGCTTCGGGTCGCAATTAGCTCGCACGAGTTTGTAATAGTTGCCGTCATAAGTGGTTTCGGGTTGCGTCCACATTGACTTCACAATTTCAACGCTTTCTTTCAACATCCCAATGCGATCTTTTGGTTTCGGAAACGGGTATCCATAACCACGGAATTCATTTTCGTACCATCCCGCACCAATTCCCCATTCCAGGCGACCACCTGAAATGACGTCGATAGTAGAGGTAATTTTCGCCAGCAAAGCGGGTTCGCGATAGCCATTGCAACCAACCATTTGACCCAGCCGAATTCGTGATGTGCGCTGAGAAATAGCGGCCATGGTGGTCCAGCATTCAAAAACAGATTCTTGCGCTGGCCGCGGCACATTATGGAAATGGTCGTACACCCAAATGGAGTGGTAACCAAGTTCCTCTGCACGCAGCGCAACATCGACACATGTCTGCCATTGCGCTTCGGCGCCCTCTATAGAAGACAACTCCATCTTCCAGCCTTGCGGCATGAAGACACCAAAAATAAGATCGTTGCTGTACATAGGTTCCTAGCGCTTATTGACAACTCACTTTAGAGCGGAAGATCTCCGGTTGCCTTAGTGGTGCTACCAAAATCTTTATACGCAGCAATTGTTCGCTGAGCAATGCGCATTTGATGAATTTCATCGGCACCATCGGCGAATCTGCTCCAGCGCGCTTGGGTCAGCATGCCGGCAAGAGGCGTGTCTGTACTGTAGCCCAATGCGCCGTGCACCTGAATTGCGCGATCGGTGATTTTCCACAGACTATTTGCCACGAAATGCTTAGCCATCGAAACCTCCGAGATGAAGTCAAGTTTGTTTTCCAGTTTGTACGCAGCATGAAGAACCATCAACTTGCTCTGATAAAGCTCCATTGCGGAGTCTGCAATCATCCACTGGATGCCCTGCTTTTCTGCCAGCAACGAACCATGTGAAAACCGCTCAAGCGAGCGCTTCACCATCATGTCGAGAGCAATTTCTGCTTGACCAATCCAACGCATGCAATGCGCAAGACGAGCAGGCCCTAAACGATATTGACCAAGTAAGTGCCCTTGCCCGCGGCCACCAAGCATATTTTCAACAGGTAGACGCAGATCTTCGATCATAATTTCACAGTGGTTGTGACCACCCGACATGGTGTGAATATCGCGCACAATTCTGAAGCCAGGGTTTGGCAAGTCAACAATGAAACATGAGTTTGCGGCTTGCGGAAGATCGGGGTCTTCTTCGGTGCGTGCAATAAGAAGAGCAAACCTTGCTCCACGAGCACCTGAAATAAACCATTTGTGGCCGTTGACGACCCACTCGTCGCCATCGCGGTAAGCAAATGTTTTAATGAGCGTTGGGTCGCTTCCCGCTACCTCTGGCTCGGTCATTGCGAAGCATGAGCGAGTTGTGCCTTCACATAACGGACGCAGATACTTTTCTTTTTGCTCTGGGGTTCCCCAGTGCTGAAGTGTGTGTTGGTTCCCTTCGTCCGGTGCTTGAGCATTCAACACAAATGGCCCGATGCTTACCTTTGCTGCTTCAGCTGAAACTGCCGCCATTGCAGTGGCCCCTAGACCCATGCCACCCCATTCGGCGGGCATATGAGGCAACCACAGGTGCTCTTCATTACGAGCACGCGCACGCAAACTCGTAATGGTTTTAACAATGGCACTGCGGTCACTTTGGTCGGTTGCATCCCATGCAGGACGAACGACATCGTCCATGAAATTGCGCACTTTAAGGCGAATTTCTTCCACCTCAGCCGGAAACGAAAAATCGATCATCTCTTCTACCCCATATATCTTGAAAGCCCCACGTAATTAGTCATCTTGTCACTTCGCAGAAGAGTGCAACAACTTAGAAACGGTCGTATTGTTCAGTTGTGGTATTGAGGCGAAATAAAGCGCAGGAAACACTTCCCCAAGGCGAAGCGAAGCAACAAGCAATAAGAGAAATGTTCGACACTATTGCCTCGCGATACGACTTTGTCAATCGGGTCATGACCTTCCGTCTCGACACCAAATGGCGAAAAATTGCAATAGAGGCCCTGCAACTAAGTTCTCCTTCATGTGTCCTCGACCTCGCTAGTGGCACTGGCGATCTGTGTATACCAATTCAAAAACGAGGTCATACCGCCATTTCAGTAGACCTTTCGTACGGAATGCTCTCTTACGACCGTTCTGGCGCACCTCGTGCACAGGCAGATATTTTGCGTCTGCCATTTCCAAATTCTTCCATCGATGCGGTCATTTGTGGATTCGCATTACGCAACCTCGTTGACCTACCGACATTCTTTGTCGAAATAGCTCGCGTCCTGAGACCGGGTGGTCGCGTTGTTTTACTAGATGTAGGAGTTCCGCACAACCCCATCATCCGCTTCGGCAATAATATTTATTTCGGAAAAATTGTTCCGAAAATTGGCGCCTTGCTGTCCGACAAAGATGCCTACCGTTACCTACCGCGAAGCATCGCCTATCTCCCACCCCGTGAAGAACTCACCGCGATGTTGCGCGATGCGGGGTTCAGCGACGCCGAACATCGGCAACTCAGCGGCGGGCTCACACAGCTTCTCTCTGGCAGCCGAAATCAGTAATGAGCAGACTCGTTGCCACTTCTGTTGCAGTAGAAAACCTGCCGGCCTTGCACCACATCGCCGAATCTCACGGAATGCTTTTCATTCACGGTGACGTTGGCATTGCCACAGTGGGTGAATTCACCCGCGTCAAGAGTTCTCAACTACATTCGTTCCTGCAGGGCATTGAACATCGCTACTCCGACGAGCATGACGAAGATGGTCCTGTCGCACTGGGGTTTCTCCCGTTCTTACGAGCAGAGCAAGAAGACCTGTTTGTGCCCCACATATTTGCCCGACGTTTTGGCGACGGATACTCCTCCATCACTGTGTGCACAGATGCGCAGATGCCTGATGATGCACGACGTAATTACATAGAGGAAGTAGTTGCATCAATGTTGACGTCTCCTCCACCAAATACAGAGAAAAAAGAAAGTTCTCATCATCTGAGCAATCTTCCTCTGACCCCAATCAACACTTATTTATCTGCTGTTAGCGAAGCGCGAGCTGCTGTCCGTTCCGGGCAGATTGAGAAAGCAGTCATTGCTCGAGATATTGAGCTGAAGTCCGAAACCCCTCTCAACATCCATTCGGTTGTGCAGTTCCTCCACGAGCAATATTCAACGTGCTACCAATTTTCTTTAGACAATATGGTGGGAGCTTCACCAGAGCTACTTGTTCAGCTGGAAAAAGGAATAGTGCATAGCAATCCTTTGGCAGGTACCACCCCACGCACCGGCGACCCTGCCACCGACGCACGGAACGCGGCAGATCTATTGGCGAGCAAGAAGAACCAAATAGAACACCGTGTTGTCGTAGAGATGGTGCACGACACTCTGCTGCAATGGTGCTCGTATCTCGACTGGGAACCTGAACCATCTGTGGTGAGTGTTGCCAACGTTCAGCATCTTGGCACGCACGTCACTGGCCCGTTGTCTGCACCCGATACTCACGTACTAGACATTGCTCGAGAATTGTGCCCCACCCCTGCCCTTGGCGGGTTTCCGCGTGCTGCGGCTATCGAACTCATCAACAAAGTGGAACATATGCATCGTGGGCGCTACGGCGGTGCTGTGGGCTGGTGCGATGCACAAGGCAATGGAACATGGGCGGTCACTATTCGCTGTGCTCAGTTCAGCAAAGACCTCATGTCTGCACGTCTCTTTGCGGGTGGTGGCATTGTTGCCGATAGTGAACCAGAATTAGAACTTGCTGAAACCGAAGCGAAATTTAAGGCAATGACGAACGCAATTATGAATTCGTAATTGCATCGACAGAAGATGCAATTGCTGTATGCAATTGTTCGTGAATGCTCACGTTGCTCTCTCGATTGGTTTTCAGCAAAATGACGGCAGTTCCTGAACCTTGCATAGCTGCGCTCAATTCACTCAGCGATTTGGGTTCAAGGACTTCAATTCCGTGAGCGCGAGCCAGCATTGCAATATCGGCACCGTGTGGAGTGCCATAGAGATTTTCAAACACGTCTTTATTGACTTGTGAGGCTTGAGGAAGAAAAGAGAAAATGCCCCCTCCGCTATTGTCAACGACCACAATGCGCAAATTGAGGTTGCGAGTCTTCAGCCCGATGAGTGCTGTTCCGTCGTGAAGAAACGCCAGATCGCCTAGATACACGCCAATTGGAGTGCGCAGAGACTGAGCAATTCCGATAGAGGTAGAAATAATGCCATCAATACCATTGGCACCGCGATTTGAAAAGAGGACTCCGTTTTCCTTACCTTCAGAGAACCACTCAATATCACGAATAGGCATAGACGAACTCACCATGCCAACCGAAAAGGTTTCTGCAAATAAGCGCGCAATTGCAGGTTCAGAAATTTCTTTGAGCGCAGACAACTCTTTTTCAATTGTTTGCGAAGCCGCTCTTTGCGCGTTTCTCCAAGCCGAGTCCCATTTCCAAATAGCTTCTTGCTCACGTGTGTCAACAACTGCTGCCGCAACAGAGCACAGGCGATCAATAGTGTTCGCCACGTCGGCCTCTATGTGCATAAAGGTTATGTGTTGGGCATCTTGGTAAGTACCAGGGCCATGCACCGCAATGACTTCTGCCTCAGATGCAACTATCCATTGCCCAAGAACCTTTGAGGCCGGCGGTTTCCCGAGTTGCAAAACAACTTCTGGAGCCAATAGACCTAGCGCACTTTGCGAACGCACAATTCCATCGAAGTGCGAAACGATATTTGCCGAGCCTCCTCGTAGACCACTTTGAGGACAAGCCAAAATTGGCCAATGTAAAACTGAACTCAGAACACTCACTGCCGACGTGTAGGTAGCCAACTCAAAACCGGCTCCCACATCGCCAGCAATAATGACTCCACGCCTACCCGCTAACCGGTGAGCTAGGTCGTCAATTTCCCAGTCTGTGAGCTGTGAACGCCCCGCATGGAAACCAGACCAAGAGGCATCGTGCTGTCGCTTGGGTGGCATATCGACCACTTCGCCGAGCAACGGCTCACGAAAGGGCAAGTTGAGATGCACTGGCCCCGACACTGGACCCATGGTTCGCGCTACCACATGGTTCGCAAGAGCCCGCCAGGTGTGTGCGGCGTCGTATGAAGCAACGCCTGGGTCGTGGAACCACCTCACCGAAGTGCCGTACAAATGGGTTTGGTCAATGGTTTGTGCGGCGCCTACGTCTCTCAATTCTGGCGGTCGATCTGCAGTACAGACAATGAGCGGCACCCCAGAAAGCGAGGCTTCAGTGACGGCTGCAGAAAAATGAGTTGCTGCGGTGCCCGAGGTGCACAAGGCCACCGCAGGAAAACCAGTTGCCTTTCCCGCACCCAATGCGGCAAAAGCTGCGCAACGTTCGTCAATAAATACTTCTACCGACATTTCCGAGCGTGCCGTCAGCGCTAGCGCCAAAGGCGTAGAACGAGACCCAGGCGCAATATAGGCATGCTGCACCCCATCGCGAATCCACTCGTCAACCAAGGTTGCACAAAAAGTGGCTTGCGCGTTAGCAGTCGTCAGTGCTGTCATTTTTCGCCATTTCTCTTCTCAGGGGTAAATTCTTACACGCTCCGCTGCCCTAGAGTAACGTTATGAATGTAGAAATTTGGTCTGATGTTGTTTGTCCATGGTGCTACATCGGCAAAAAGCGCTTTGAAACGGCCCTAGCGAATCTTGCTGCAGACGGTATTGACCTCAACATCAATATTAGTTTTCGCCCGTTCCAGCTTGACCCCACTGCTCCGAGAAATGCTCCTAGCCCAGTAGTTGACGGATACGCAAAAAAATTTGGTGGCGTGGAAAAAGCACATCAAATCATCAATCACGTCACTTCAGCCGCACACGACAGCGGCATCGAATTTCATATGGAGAATGCCATTCGTGCGAACACTTTGCTAGCGCACCGCCTATTGCATTTGGCACTAATACACCATGGCCACGAGACACAAATTGCGTTGAAGCAAGCGCTGCTCGAGGCCTATTTCACTAATGGCCAAGACATCGGTCATTCCGACGTACTTGTGGAGTGTGCACAACGTGCTGGAATAGAACCAGAAGTAATCCGCCAATACCTTTCATCCGATGAAGGCCTTGAGGAAGTACTTGCCGATTTCTCGTTGGCAGGAGAACTTGGAATCACCGCTGTTCCTACGTTCGTCTTCGACGGCAAATGGACCGTACCAGGGGCGCAAGATGTTGCGGTCTTCGAGAATGTATTACGGCGACTCGCAACTCGCACTCTTACGTCTTGAGTTCAACTCTCAACATGCTCGGTTTTTCCTCGATCGGTCCAAATACCTCACGCGAGAAAATTGTTCTCATTCATGGTTTTACACAAGCAAAAGATGTTTGGTACCACATTGTTCCGATACTTTTTCAAGAGTTAAACGTGTTGTCACCACAAGTGATTTCAGTTGATCTTCCTGGTCATGGTGAAAGCGGTTCAGAGGAAGGCGATCTTTGGCAAGCCGCACAACAGATTGTTGAACTCTGTGGAGACGCAACGTACGTTGGCTATTCACTTGGGGCTCGCGTCGCTCTTCATTGCGCTCTGCAGTCACCAAGTTCTGTGAAACGCTTGGTCTTGTGTGGTGTTACTCCCGGCTTACGCAGCGAACAAGAACGCGAAACACGCCGCATTGCCGACGAGAACATCGCTCAAACAATTGAACAAACTCCACTGCAGGATTTTCTCAACGGGTGGACCCGCCAAGCAATATTTAATGGCTACGTTCCAGACCAAATTGATATGTCGATACGGCTCAAAAACAAACCGGGCGGACTCGCTATGAGTTTGCGCACAATGGGCACCGGCACACAAGAGGATTTATGGACAAGACTCTCTGAGCTCACCATGCCCGTATTGCTCGTCACAGGTGAAGACGATCTCAAATTCTCTCAAATTGCCGACGAGATGAAAGCCCTCATCGGACCAGCCGCACAGCATGCACCGATTCCACATTGTGGACACTCAGTTCCATTTCAAAAACCAACGGAATTCTGCTCAGTTGTATCTCAATTCATTTTGCCGCACTAGCGGTTAGCGATGAGTAAACCAAGCGAGAAAAGCAGACCGAAAATAAGTTGAGCGCGCCCGGTTGCACCTAAAACCGCAATGAGATCTCGACCGCTCGCTCCGCCACGTACAGCACGCACTGCACCCCGTGCACTAGCAATTCCGAGGAGACCCAAAATTGCTGCAGGCTTTTGAATAGCTACCACGATAACAAATACTGCGGAAAGCGCGAACAGAAAGAGGAAAAACCGTCGCGTTCGCGGGTCACCTAGACGTACCGCCAAAGTGTTCTTTCCCACTGTGCTATCGGTTGGTATGTCACGCAAGTTGTTGACAACAAGTAGTGCACATGCAAAACAGCCCACTGGAACGCACGAGATCCACATTGCGCTAGTGAGCTCTTCGGCAACCACATACGCGCTGCCTAAAGTTGCGACAACACCAAAAAAAATGAAGACGAATATTTCTCCCAGACCCAAGTACCCATAAGGTCGGGGGCCTCCCGTGTATGTCCAACCCGCAGCAATTGCACACACCCCTACAA
>JBAXNF010000044.1:0-12386 GCA_037133935.1 bacterium | reverse complement strand
GCCCACATTCTTTTAGAAGGAGTCATGAACACCTGCGGACACGCCGGCCCTGAAATGGGAGTTCGCGATGACGGAACTCAGTTCTTTCGTGCAGCGGATTATGTTTTGGAAAATGTGAAGTTTGTGAACAGTGCTTTTTCCAATGCACAAATGCGTATTGAACAAATGGACGCACTTGGCCTCGATAAGCAACTCGTTTCACCAAACCCCATCACGTACTTTTATCATCAGCCCATTGCCGATGCATTGGGTTTCCACCAACGCACGAACGACGAAATTGCTCTTACCGGCGATCGCCACCCTCGCCTTCTTGGAGCTGCCACTTTGCCCATGCAAAGCCCTGAAGAGGCATGCAAAGAACTGAACCGTGCAGTGAGCGAACTGGGGCTCTTGTGCTCGTACATCGGTACCGACATCAATGGCACCCCCCTGTCGCATCCGCAGTTTGAAGAACTATGGGCCGAACACGAACGCCTTGGCGTTCCGGTTGTCTTGCACCCTGAACCACGCACGGGCTACGGGGGCTCCGACCCCTTCTTTGACCCCTGGGATCTCGACATCATTTTTGGCTTTGCCATGGACGAGGGCTTGGCTGTGGCTCATTTTCTCTTCAGTGGCATTCTTGACCGCCACCCTGGTTTGCACGTCCATGTGGCACACGGAGGCGGTTTTGCGGCCTTCCAAAAGGGGCGCCTCGAGCAAGCCCTCGAGCGACGCCCTTGGGGCAAGGGGCTCCTCACACGCCCCTTTGCCGACCAATGGGCTCAGATCTCTTTCGACACCGCTGTACACCGCCAAGATGCTTTGGCCTTTTTGGTGGAAACTGAAGGCCCCGACAAGGTGCTGCTGGGAAGCAACTTCGCTGGGTGGGACCTCGAAGACAAGTACATGGAAAAAATTGAGGCTTTGCAATTGTCATCAAGTGACAAGGCAAAAATTCTTGGCGGCAACGCCAAACGCATTTTTAATATTGACTAGAACGCACGCACCGCACGCACCCACGATGCGTAATATTTATCTAAGTGGTGATCAAAAACGCCGCAGTAAAAATGCAAATGCCAACCGTAAGATCCGGCATATTCCGACGACGACCAGTATGCACCTCCCGTAAAACCACCTGTTGGCGTGTAATCGCCTCTGCATCCACCAATTTGTGCTTTTGTCCACCACCCTTGAGCGACATAGGCGCTCTTGGGGTCGTTGGCAAATCTGAGACACAGTAATTCTGTTTCATCACGTGAAGGGAGAAACCAATCGTTGTAAGTAATTCCGCTGACGGTCGTTGTATACGACCGAGCAAGCTGTGCCGGACTATTCGGCGTTTTACAGCTACCCAAAATTTTGCCTGTATTGATTTCACCTGTCCCAATATCGGTGCTCGTGCCGCCGATGAAGTCCCAACACGTCCACGTTTGTGCAATACGAACTCCCTGAGACTGCACATCTTCTGGGGCTACTTCTAAATAACTACAGCGGTTCTTATTGAGCCCATCATTGTCATCACATATAAATGATGCCCGCGCCTTGAAAAATATGACTCCACCACCGGGGCCAACGTCACCAACTTTGTATATTTTTGGAGGCAACGTGGTTGTGGTGCTTGCAGATGAAGCTCCGCCGCAGGAGGCAACGACGAGGAGCAGCGCAACGAACCATGCTCTGCATCTCAAAAATGAAGGGACCATAGCGTTAGTGCAGTTCAATCACTTCATCGTTGTCGTCGTACAAAACAATTGCTTCACCGGGGCAATCACGCGCAATGCGAATGAGCCTTTGCTCGCTCATTGTTTTTACGCCGTCGAGGAGTTCCACAAGCTCATCGGCATCAAAACGAAAAGCACTTGGCTCGTCGCCAACACAACGCCCAGAACTAATGCAATGGTCTTTGAGAACCTCGGCACGAATGGGCATAACTATTTTGAAGCAGTGGCAAATGCACGCTGCGTGAGCACGCGTGCAAGATGTTGACGGTACTCCACGGTGGCATTGAGGTCTTCTGGTGGGTTTGTGTTGTCATTAATGACCGCAAGCACATCGGCAATTGCTGCACCTTTACCAATTGCCTGCGAGGCCGACACTGCAAGATGTGGTTTGTTCGACATGTTGACAAGCGCTACACCAGGTTTAGCTCCTAGTTGAAGTGCAACGCCAACAATGGAATAGTCCATTGCGCGGCGTACAAACTTTTCATATGCCCAACCTGCATCGGTGTGCTTCGGAAACTCAATTGCTATGAGTATTTCTCCTGGCTGAACATCGGTCTCTAAAAAGTCAACGAAAAAGTCTTGCGCTGAAATGCGTCGCTCGCCATTTTTTCCAGCAATGACCATGGTTGCACCTGTTGCCAACGCAGCTGCAGGAAGATCTGCTGCCGGGTCGCCGTGCACCAATGAACCACCAATGGTTCCACGATTACGTACTTGAGGGTCGCCCACTTCACCAGCAACATGTGCGACAAGAGGAAGATGCTTCTTCACCAGCTCGGACTCTTCAATATCGCGGTGGCGCGTGAGGGCACCAATGATGATGTTGTTGCCATCTTCTTTAATGTATGACAACTCTTTAATGTGTGTTACATCAATGAGTGTTGCTGGCGTCACCAAACGCAACTTCATGAGCGGAATGAGCGAGTGCCCACCTGCAAGAAGTTTTGCTTCGTCGCCGTGTTCTGCAAGTAAACGAATTGCATCGGCTACCGATGTAGCTTCAACGTAGTCAAATTGTGCAGGTATCACTTGGCACCTCCAGATGTGAAGTTTGGATGTTCTGCTGCCCAACGAACCGCATTAACAATCATTTCGTAACCGGTGCAGCGACAGAGGTTGCCCTCAAGTGCGTGGCGAATTTCTTCTTCTGTTGGGTTTGGATTTTCTGTCAACAAAGCCGTAGAAGCCATAATCATTCCTGGTGTGCAGTAGCCGCACTGCAGGCCGTGCTCTTGACGGAACCCTTCTTGCATAGGGCTAAATGACCCATCGGCCTGTGCTGCACCTTCGATGGTGGTGATATTGCAATCGTGAATTTGTGCGGCAAAAACAGTGCACGACTTCACTGCTTCTCCATCGAGGAGAACCGTGCATGCACCACAGTTTGAGGTGTCGCACCCCACATGGGTACCGGTCAAACCTAATTCTTCACGCAGGTAATGAACGAGAAGCGTGCGAGCTTCTACTTCGCGCGAAGTGTCTTTACCGTTCACTGTGATTGAGGTACGAATAGTCATCACTTTGCCCCTTCTAAGATGTTCCATACTTTGATTGGTGTTACTGGCATGTCGATGTGTTTCACGCCCAAGTGGCTGAGAGCATCGACAACTGCATTCACCACTGCAGGTGGTGCGCCAACTGAACCCGACTCGCCTACGCCTTTGGCCCCAAGAGTGTTGCTGGGGTTTGGTGTATTGATGCGACCCGTGATGTACCCGGGCAGATCTGATGCTGCAGGCACGAGATAGTCCATAAATGTAGATGTGCGTGGAACGCCACTTGGGTCGTACAACATGTGCTCGTAGAGCGCCTGGGCAATGCCTTGGGCTACCCCGCCGTGCACTTGGCCTTCTACCAAGAGTGGGTTGATTACTGTTCCGCAATCGTCAACGAGATACATGTTGACAATGTTGACTCCGCCTGTCTCGCGATCAATTTCTACGACACAGCAATATGCGCCAGAGGGGAAACTGAAGTTAGGAACTTGCTGGAAAACTGTGGAGTCAAGTGCGCCGGGTTCCATTCCACCGGGAAGCTCCAATGGTTGAAAACTCTTCCACGCCACCTCACTCCACGGGACGCTTCGTGCAGGCGTTCCTTTCACAAAGAATTTTTCATCTTCGATGATGATGTCTTCAGCGCTTGCTTCCAACAAATGCGCAGCAATACGTTTTGCATTTTCATACACACGACCACTTGCAGTTTTCACACCTTCGCCACCAACAGCAACTGCACGCGAACCCATGGTTCCAATACCTTGCGGAACAACCGCCGTATCACCGTGCTTCACGCTAATGCGATCGAAATCGATACCGAGCTCATCGGCTGCAATTTGCGCATAGGTGGTAACAGTGCCTTGACCGTGAGGTGACGCACCGGTGAAAATAATGGCACTGCCGTCGGGCTGAATACGCACTTGTGCCGATTCCCACGACGCTAAGTGCCCGAAAGCTTCAAGCGACCCAGGTGGCCCGAACCCGGCAATTTCTAACCACGATGAAAAACCGATACCAAGAAGTTTTGCAGCAGGATCTTGACGACGCTTCTCTTGTTCTTTTTTCAATTCGTCATAATTTACATGCTTCAACAATTCATCGAGTGCCCCGGCAAAGTTGCCGCTGTCGTACATAGCAAGTGGGCTATGCGTTGCGTAAGGAAATGCATCAACCGGAATAAAGTTTCTGCGACGTACTTCCACTGGGTCAACACCAGTTTCATCGGCAATGAGGTCGATGAGACGCTCGATGGTGAAAGACGCTTCTGGACGCCCAGCACCACGGTAAGCAGCAACTGGAGTGGTGTTGGTAACAACGTTTCGCCATGAAATGGCAACAGCAGGAATGCGATAGCACCCAGCAGCCATTGCGGTGGTGAGAACAGGAAGACCCATGCCGGTGCCATTTGGGTATGCACCTTGATCTTGAGTGACCGTTAACTTCAAAGCCAAAATGCGACCATCGTTGTCGAATGCAACAGTTGCATCGTGCTCTTGAGCACGCCCATGCAACATTGCTACCAAACATTCGCTACGTGTTTGCGTGTACTTCACTGGCTTACCAATTTCTTTTGACAACAGTGCCGTTAAGAAAAATTCAGGTACGAAGTTAATTTTTGCGCCGAATCCACCGCCTACGTCGGGGGCAACAACGCGAGTGGAGTCTTGCGGAATGCCAAAGTACTGAGCAATGGTGTTGCGCAGATGGTGAGGAGCTTGGAAAGCCGCCCAAAGTGTGAGGCCGCTGCGTCCCCAATCGGCAAGACACACATTGGGTTCAATAGGTGAAGGTGCGCAGCGGTTGTTCACAATGTGCATTGATGCAGTACGCGGTGCTGCTGCGAATGCCTCATCGAGTGGATTCTCAAAATCTTGGAAATGCACGGTGTTACCGCCAAGGACTTCATGAAGCACAACAGCACCTGGTGCCATCGCTGCACTCAAACTTGCTACAGCAGGCAGTGGTTCATAATCGACAATAATGAGTTCAGCTGCGTCAGCAGCAATATACCGATCGGTTGCAACCACTACTGCAACACCTTCACCAACAAAACGAACAACATCTTTTGCAAGTAATGGTTGGTCGAGACCTGGCAGCCCACCTGGGCAGTTTGCGAGTTGCGCAATATTTGCAGAGGTCCACACGGCAAGCACGCCAGGTAAGGCCAACGCTTCAGCCGTATCTATGGACCGAATTTTTGCATGTGCTTCGGTTGAGCGAACAAACACCATTGACGTACAACCTGCTGGCTGTAGGTCATCGACATATTGTCCATTCCCGGTAATGAGATTTGGGTCTTCTTTACGAAGTACACGTGCTCCAACTAACGACATTCAATTCCCCCTGTTGTAACAGACGATCGAATGGTAGTTGCTTAATGCACCTCTCGTACAACGGTGTCGGAAAGTTGCCCTACCCACGCAATACTGCGGCGCAGGAGCCGGCCATGTTGCAGATTATTGAGCGATCGGTGGTCGTGCCCCAGTGAACTGAAAACGGCGCGCGACGAGCCCTGTTCATGCGTCCACATGGAGGCCTGAATACCCTCTGGGCCATCGGACTCTAAAAGCACCTGTGCGCGAGGACCCACACCAATCTCGCAATATCGCTCGTCTTCCACCACAATTTCGCCAAGGTCATGCACGATGGGATGCAGTTGTGGCTCGCGCAACGCGCTTGCCCAACGTGCTGCGAATACTTCAACGGCAGGGTGCCACGATGCACCCCAGTTCCAACTTCCTCCGATGTAGTGCGGCCATTCGGGCCAGTCGGTGAAGCAAATGATGCCAGTGTGCAGCACCAGCAACCCGCCACCCCGCTTCACATGTGCTGCAATAGCCTCACGTAGTTCTACTGGGGTCGTTCTAGCCCACTGTGCACGCTGTTGTGGGGTGTAGCGCTCGTCGGTCATGGTGAACCAGCAGGCATACACAGTGACCACATCAAATTGACCTTCTTGCAATGCCTGAATTGCATTGTCGATGCCATCAACAACCGTGGAATGTACAGAAGCGCCATCGACAGGTTGCGCCGCTAAAACCTCACTCAAAACTACAGCGCTATCCGAAAACTCATGTGCCCAGCCACCGGTGATGATGAGGTTCTTCACAAAATGAACTGACTACTCACGCTTTAGCGCGATACGTAGCACGCACTCCTGAAGAATCTTTATTCAATCGTTTTGAGAGGTGCAGACCCTCAAGCACAAACTCCACACCGCTCGCCAAAACTGCCGGGTTTGCATTGGTGCCAACAAATACTTCTACCACCGACTTCAATGCAGGGATATCGGAAAGCAACTGCACCAGTTGCGACGAAGTAATGTCTTCGCCTGCATGGGCCAACGTGCCCGACTCAAACGCAGCGAGAATTTCATTGACTTTGTCAATGTGCACAGTGGCGGGTGTAGCAAGACGTTTGTAGACCTGCAATACAGCTGCTTTCACAATTTGCTCAAGAATTGCGCCTTCGCGGCCCTCTTCAAGCGATTCAATTTCTACTTTTCCAGATGTTGATGCAGCAAGTGCTTCCAGGTCGCTCACACGTGGGGCAACATTAGTTTCACCAGCTCGCAATGCACGACGAACAGCATTTGCACCCATAATTTCGAAGTTGCTTACCGATAAACGAACACTGACACCACTGCGTTGGCTGATGTGATTGCTTTGACGCGCAAGATGGCTGAATGTTGCAATAACTTCTTTCATGAAGTCGGGAACAACGACCTCAACATCGCCAATACTTGCGGGCCGAGATTCTTGTTCAATAATGGCTACTTCCGTTGCCACTTCTAACGGGTAGTGCGTACGTATTTGACTTCCAAAACGATCTTTCAACGGGGTGATGATGCGCCCACGGTTTGTATAGTCATCGGGGTTTGCCGATGCCACCAACATCACGTCGAGTGGAAGTCGAATTTTGTATCCACGAATTTGCACATCTCGCTCTTCCAACACGTTCAATAAACCCACTTGAATGCGTTCAGCAAGGTCTGGCAATTCATTGATGGCAAAAATTCCACGATTCGTACGTGGCACCAACCCGTAATGCAAAGTAAGTTCATCGCTCAGGTAACGACCCTCTGCAACTTTGATGGGGTCAACTTCACCAATGAGGTCGGCAATTGACGTGTCGGGCGTAGCAAGTTTTTCGCCGAAACGCTCAGACTGATGCACCCAAGCAATAGGAGTTGACTCACCTAACTGCTCAACAAGATCTCGCGCATGTCGTGAGACAGGTGCATACGGGTCGTCATTAATTTCACTGCCCTCAATGATGGGCATCCACTCGTCGAGCAACCCAGTGAGTGAACGAATAATGCGTGACTTTGCTTGCCCACGCTCACCAAGAAACACCACATCGTGCCCAGCAAGAAGCGCGTTCTCTAACTGCGGCATGACGGTATTTTCGAATCCCAATACGCCAGCAAAAAGTGGTTCGCCTATTGCGATTTTTACAATGGCATTACGCCGTAATTCCTCTTTGACTGGACGCGATATCCAGCCCGATGTACGGAGTCCACCTAGCGTGGTGGGTAAATGAGAAGGCGCGACATGGAGGGTCATAGCCTCACGTTAGCCCACTAGATTCGACTAATGAATTTCCTGTTCTTAAGTTTTGCCTTGCGATAATCGGCATTTGCCAAGGCAATGACATCGATGGAAATCTCTTTTGGACAAGCAGCTTCACATTCCCCGTGATTCGTGCAGGAGCCGAAATATTCATCCATTTTTTCAATCATTGATTCAGCACGCTTATAGCGCTCTGCTTGACCTTGGGGAAGCAAGTTCAGATGCGCAATTTTTGCCGAGGTAAATAGGTTGGCGGCACCATTCGGGCACGCTGCCACACATGCACCACAGCCAATGCACGCCGCAGAGTCCATTGCAGAATCGGCTACTGGCTTCGGAATGGGAATGAGGTTTGCGTCTGGAGCACCACCGGTGACGGAGGTGATGAAGCCACCCGACTCGATAATGCGGTCAAATGCAGAGCGATCGACCATGAGGTCTTTAATGATGGGGAACGCTGCAGCACGCCATGGCTCAATAACAATTTCCGCTCCACTTGAGAACTTGCGCATGTGCAATTGGCATGTAGCGGTACTGCGCTCTGGACCATGCGCTTGACCATTGATCATGAGTGAACATGTTCCACAAATGCCCTCACGGCAGTCGTGGTCGAAAACAATGGCTTCTTTTCCATCGGTAATGAGTTGCTCATTGAGGTAGTCGAGCATTTCAAGAAACGATGCTTCGTCGCTAATTTCGTCGACTTTATATGTTTCAAAACGACCTGAGTCTTGCGGGCCATTTTGACGCCAAATTTTAAGGATGATGTCCTTGAGATGATTACTCACTTGTAGCTCCGTGTTGCGAGGTGGACATTTTCAAATTCAAGTTCTTCAATGTTGCGTTTTGCGGTCATCGGATCGCCCGACCATTCCCAGGCGGCTACGTGACAGAACTTGTCGTCGTCACGCAACGCTTCGCCTTCTTCTGTTTGATACTCGGTGCGGAAGTGACCGCCGCAACTTTCTTGACGCTCGAGTGCATCGCGGCACATCAACATGCCGAGTTGGAAGAAGTCGTCGACGCGACCTGCTTTTTCTAACGTTTGGTTGAGGCTTTCTCCGCTACCTGTTACACGAAGATCTTTTTTGAACTCGTCGTACAAGGCAGGAAGTTCCGACAGGGCTTTTTCCAAACCTTGTTCGGTGCGCTCCATGCCGCAATAGTCCCAAATAATTTTTCCTACTTCACGATGGAACCAATCGGGTGAACGTGTTCCACCAATATTGAGATACCCAGCGAATCGTTCACGTGCTGCAAGTTCAGCAGCTTTGAATTCAGGGTGATCCACACTCGGAATTGCCTTATTCAACATTGGTGCCAAATAATTACCAATGGTGTAAGGCAACACGAAGTAACCGTCGGAAAGACCTTGCATCAATGCAGATGCACCCAATCGGTTTGCGCCGTGGTCTGAGAAGTTTGCTTCGCCCGCTGCATACAAGCCAGGGATGCTGGTCATCAGTTCGTAGTCAACCCACAAGCCACCCATGGTGTAGTGCGATGCAGGATAAATGCGCATAGGAATGTCATAAGGATTCTCTCCGGCAATGCGCTCGTACATGTCGAAAAGGTTGCCGTAGCGCTCTTTCACCACATCTATGCCCAAGCGCGCAATTGCATCGGCGAAGTCGAGATACACACCATTTTTCAGTGGCCCTACACCCTGACCTTTGTCCACCAAACGCTTTGCCGCGCGAGAAGAAATATCTCGCGGTGCCAAGTTTCCAAACGATGGGTACAGACGCTCAAGGTAGTAGTCGCGATCTTCTTCAGGAATATCGGCAACCCTGCGACTCTCGTCGGGACTTTTCGGTACCCAAACACGACCGTCGTTACGCAGTGACTCTGACATGAGTGTGAGCTTCGACTGAAACTCATCGCTCTGCGGAATACACGTTGGGTGAATTTGCGTATAGCAAGGGTTCGCAAAATATGCACCCTTACGGTGTGCGCGCCAGGCAGCAGTGACGTTGCACGACATTGCATTTGTCGACAAGAAAAATGCGTTTCCGTAACCACCAGTTGCCATGACCACAGCATGCGCTGCGTGTGAAGTAACTTCTCCGGTTATCAAGTCGCGCACAACAATTCCGGCTGCACGCCCTTCTACTGTGACCACATCAACTAATTCAGTGCGATTAAATAGGCGCACACCACCCAAACCAATTTGTCGTGCAAGTTGCTGATACGCACCCAGTAACAACTGCTGACCAGTTTGACCACGGGCGTAAAAAGTTCTGCTTACTTGAGCACCACCAAATGAGCGGTTATCGAGAAGGCCACCGTATTCACGAGCAAATGGAACACCTTGGGCCACCATCTGGTCGATGATGTTGACCGATACTTCCGCCAAGCGATGCACGTTTGCTTCGCGCGAACGGAAGTCGCCACCTTTAATGGTGTCGTGGAACAAGCGATGCACGCTGTCTCCGTCGCCTTGGTAGTTCTTCGCAGCGTTAATGCCACCTTGTGCAGCAATGGAGTGCGCACGACGAGGTGAGTCGTGAAAAGTAAATGCGTCTACTTGGTAACCAAGTTCTGCGAGCGTTGCCGCTGCAGATGCTCCGGCAAGACCGGTTCCCACCACAATCACTTTGAATTTGCGCTTGTTGTTGGGGTTCACCAACTTCACATCTTCTTTGTACGAGGACCACTTATCACCCAGTGGGCCAGCAGGGATTTTTGAGTTCAATTGTGTGCTCATGATTTTTCCTTTGTCCTGCTCTCTCAGCCGCCCACGATGCCGGCAAGCACCGCAACGGGGAATGAAACATTTCCTACAACAACGATGGTTGCAATTCCTGCTGCAATTGAACGTCGCCATTCATTGAAGCGCGGGCTATTCCAGCCCATCGACTGGAAAAGGCTCCATACTCCGTGAAAGAGATGGATTCCTAACATGATGTTGGCCAAAATATAAAACAAAGCAACTGGCCAACGATCGAAACTGCGCACCACATTGTCGTAAACATCGGCCTTAACGAACTCGCCATTGGCTCCGACGGTATTGACGACTCCCCATGTGAGGTCAAGTAGGTGCCAAATAAGAAACAACAACACTGTGACACCGGTGTAGCGCATTGAGCGACTTGCAAAATTGGCCACTTGATAGTCGCGCTCACTTTGGTATTTCACTGGCCGCGCCTTGTGATTCAACTGTGTCAGCGAATAAGCAGCATGTATGTGCAATGCCGCCATGGTGAGCAAACCGCCACGCAATAGCCACAACACCACGCCCTTCGGCGCAATGGGATACAGCAGAGCTTTGAGGAACTCTGCGTAATGGTCCATGTCTGCTTGACCTAGGTACATCTTCAAGTTGCCAATCATGTGGAACACCACAAAACCAATGAGGCCAATTCCGGTGAGTGCCATGACGTACTTTTTGCCCACAGCTGTGCTGTAGAGGTCGAGCAAAAACGGACGACGCTTCTTTTTCGCTACAGCGGTGCCCGTCACGGGTCCACGCTGTGATTCGAGTACTTGTGCCATCGAGACGTACCTTTCAAAAAAACTCGCTCGGAAAGCCGAGAAGAGCCATTGCGTTGAAAACGGTAGCCCCCACGACCCGCTCAAGTGAACTTCTTCAAAGAGGGCGACACAATTCACGCTGTCTTTGTTACCAGTCAGTAACATTGATGGACTGTTTTGTGACCATATTCGCCCTGAGGTGGGTGAGTTACCTACACTCTCAAGGTCGGAAACAAACCCAGGGGAAGGTTCGCCTTACCCCCCCATACGAAAGGTCACCCCACGTGACAGGACTTCTCGCATCTGAAGGCGGTTGGCAGGAATTCACACTGCAAGGCGGAGAGTGGCTCATCTTGCTTCTTTCTGCTTTGTCAGCATTACTTGCCATCGCAGTTGGTTTTTATCTCATGAAATCGGTACTTGCCGAAGATGAAGGTACGCCAAAAATGAAAGAAATTGCTTTGTTGATTCAAGAAGGCGCGTGGGCATACCTCAAGCGTCAGTTTCGCACTATTGCAATCATCCTTGTTCCCGTTGCCATCGTGGTGTTTCTCACCTCGGTATCAATTGAGAACGCAGACGGTGTTGAAAAACTGAGCTACATGGCTTCAGGTACCTTCCGCACCATCTCATTCATCCTCGGATGTTTTGCATCTGGTCTTACTGGCTATATCGGTATGACCTTGGCAACTCGAGGCAACGTGCGAACAGCAGCTGCTGCATTAACTGGCTCCATGCCAAAAGCATTGCAAATTGCTTTCCGCACTGGCGGTATTGCAGGAATGTTCACCGTTGGTCTCGGACTTCTCGGTGCAACACTCATCATTGCAGTATTCCAAAACACATCATCAGCAATGCTCATCGGCTTTGGTTTTGGTGGATCACTCCTTGCACTCTTCTTGCGCGTAGGTGGCGGAATCTTCACTAAGGCTGCCGACGTAGGTGCAGACCTCGTGGGTAAAGTTGAAGCAGGCATTCCAGAAGACGACCCACGTAACCCGGCCACAATTGCCGACAACGTAGGCGACAACGTAGGCGACTGTGCCGGTATGGCTGCCGACTTGTTCGAAAGCTACGAAGTAACACTTGTTGCATCCATCATCTTGGGTGTTGCAGCGTTCAAGTCGGTCGATATGAAC
>JBAXNF010000043.1:0-12461 GCA_037133935.1 bacterium | reverse complement strand
CATCAAAGGGCAAGTATTTGCGCAAAATCGTCATTGCCAGCACGATGGGCCCTGGCGTGAAGATCGATACCATCCGTTTAAAGCCAGAAGTTTAAAAAGTTTGTAATTCGGCATTTGCCGATAGCGTCACAGATCTACATATACCGTTCGGTTACTCGCCAAAGACATCTGGCTTGTGCGCAAGCACAATTAAGAGAGCAGCAATTGGGCTCTGCCAGAAGAGGCGAACAACTTTCGGACACAGAACCACAGATCTCGCGATCTCGTGGTGTGTTCAAAGGGCGTTCGCAATTGCGGGCGCCGTGCGACCACACACACGATAGAGCGCAAGCCGAGTCGTGTCCGAGAGAAACATAAGGAGGTGAAAATGACTTCTACAAGCATCCGTTCCGAAAAGGCAGCCGTGGTGTCCGAAGTTCGGGAAAAGTTGGCAGCATCCGATGCAGCCATCGTGACCGAGTACCGAGGAATGACCGTGGCTGCACTTGCTCAACTACGTCGTGAACTGCGAAAGTCCGGTGCCGAGTACAAGGTGTACAAAAACACATTGGCTCGTTTTGCCGCTCGTGAAGCAGGCTACGAAGGCCTCGAATCAATGTTGGTGGGCCCATCGGCCATTGTGTTTGTGAAAGGCGATGCTGCAGCTGCAGCAAAAGCGCTTCGCGAACAGGCCAAGGCGAACCCACTCCTCATCGTCAAAGGCGGTGTGGTGGGAAACTCCATATTGTCGAAAAAAGATCTCGACGTTTTGGCAGATCTGCCACCGCGCGAAGTATTGCTGGCCCAGTTCGCTGGTGCCCTGCAGGCTCCGCTCGTCAAGACCGCAGGTCTCTTGCAGGCACTGCCTCGCAATATGGCATACGGCTTGAAGGCGCTCGTCGACCAAAAAGCTGCTTAATTCATTCATTTTCATTCATTTTTAACCAAAAATTCAGTTTTCTCCCACGGGAGATCTACACAAGGAGATAGAGCAACATGGCTCTTAGCAAAGAAGACATCCTCGACGGCATTTCAGCCCTCACCGTTATTGAACTCAAAGAACTCCTCGATGCATTCGAAGAGCGCTTTGGCGTGACCGCAGCTGCTCCAGCAGCCGTTGCAGTTGCTGCAGTTGCCGGTGGCGCAGCTGCTGCAGAAGAAGAGCAAGACGAGTTCGACGTCATCTTGAAAGATGGCGGAGCTCAAAAGATTCAGGTCATCAAGGCCGTACGCGAGCTCACCAGCTTGGGCTTGAAAGAAGCAAAAGACCTCGTTGACAGTGCTCCAAAAGCTGTTCTCGAGAAGGTCAGCAAAGAAGATGCTGCGAAGGCAAAAGCCAAGCTTGAAGAAGCTGGCGCAGGCGTCGAAGTTAAGTAAGACCAAAAAAGTGGCGGTACCTCGGGCGAGAGCCCGAGGTATTTGCTTTTTCTGGCCTGATTTGGTCGGAAATGCTTGACTCGGGGCGAAAACTGGCTTATCTTGCCTGCGAGACGGGCAATCTGGAGTTTCCGCGGAAGTTCTGCCAAAGATAAGCCCTATTTTTTGCTCTCCCGTGTTCATTTGGGTGGGGTGGCGGTAGCATGTTTTGTTGCCGTGTGCTTTTGTTTGTCAACATTTCCCGTGTTGTCGCAGAGCACATTTCATCCCCTACCGCTTGCAAACAGGAGTAAATAGTGGCCTCTCATTCGTTGTCCCGCGATCGGTATTCATTTGCGAATCTTGGCGAAGCCTTAGAGATTCCCGATCTCATTGCTGTCCAACGCGAAAGTTTTGAATGGTTTGTTCGTCAAGGTCTTGCGGAAGCATTTGCCGACATTTCGCCTATCAAAGACTTCAGTGGAAATCTTCAACTCGAGCTCGAGTTTGACCCCACCGATGAAGACCTGTGCCCACCACCAAAGTTCACCATGGAAGAGTGCCGCGAACGCGACATGTCTTATGCATCAAGCATCTTTGTTCGTGCTCGTTTCTTAAACGGTTACACCGGAGAAATTAAAGAGCAAGTTGTTTTCATGGGTGACTTCCCGAAGATGACGGAAAAAGGAACATTCATCATCAACGGCACCGAGCGCGTAGTTGTATCGCAGCTCGTGCGTTCTCCTGGCGTTATTTTCGAACCAGGTGAGCGTTTCCGTTTGCGTAACTTGTCGAAGCACCAATTGGTCAAGGGCACAATTCACCCATACCGCGGTGAATGGCTCGAATTCGACGTTGAACAAAAGCCAGGAAAAGACGTTACAGCAGGCACACGTGTTGCCCGCAAGCGTCGCCTTGGTGTTTTCACCATCTTGCGCGCACTTGGTTACGACGAAGAAGGCGCACCAGGCTTCCTCGACCGCTTTGTTGCACACTTCGATTTCCTTGAAGGCCAGTGGGAAAAAGAGCGCAACATTGCTCCAACCCGCGATGAAGCACTTGTTGAAATTTACAAGCGCGCCCGCCCAGGTGAACCACCAACCTTAGAAAGTGCACGCGCATATTTCGAAAATGCATTTTTCGAAAATCGCCGCTACGACCTCAGCCGTGTTGGTCGTTACAAGCTCAATCGTAAACTTGGCGGAGAACTTGAAAGCTTGCAAAAGAACTTCGGTCTCACCGCCGATCAACTCGATTTGCCTGCAGTAGATCAGCCAGTACTTGCTAAGTGTGAAGTACTTGCCACCATCTCGTACATGTTGCACCTAGTGAAGCAAGAGCCTGGTTATCGCCTCGACGACCAAGACCACTTTGCCAACCGTCGTATTCGTTCTGTGGGTGAACTCATTCAGAACCAAGTACGCATTGGTTTGTCGCGTATGGAGCGCGTTGTTCGTGAGCGCATGACAACACAAGATGTTGAAGCAATCACACCACAGACACTCATCAACATTCGTCCGGTTGTTGCTTCCATCAAAGAGTTCTTCGGAACTTCTCAGTTGTCGCAGTTCATGGACCAAGTGAACCCATTGTCTGGGTTAACTCACCGTCGTCGTTTGTCAGCGCTCGGACCCGGTGGTCTCAGCCGCGAGCGCGCTGGCTTTGAAGTGCGAGACGTCCACTTCTCTCACTACGGACGCATGTGCCCAATTGAAACACCAGAAGGTCCAAACATTGGTCTTATTGGTGCACTCAGCACATTTGCGCGTGTGAACGAATTTGGTTTCATCGAGAGCCCTTATCGCAAAGTTGTCAACGGTGTCGTTACCGACCAAATCGTCTACATGGCTGCCGACGAAGAAGAGAACTACACACTTGCTCAGGCAAACACTCTGTTGAATGCCGACGGAACATTTAAGGCCGAGCGCGTGTTGGTGCGTCGTTCTCCGCAAACAGCCAGCCTTGAAGACTTGCGCAAAATGTTGGAAGCCGAGTCGTTCTTCGGTGCCACAACCGACATTGCGCTTGTGCCAGGAACAGAAGTTGACTATATGGACGTTTCGCCGAAGCAAATTGTTTCGGTTGCAACGGCGCTTATTCCGTTCCTTGAACACGACGACGCAAACCGTGCACTCATGGGTGCCAACATGCAGCGCCAAGCAGTTCCACTTATTCGTGCAGAAGCACCGTACGTAGGAACCGGAATGGAATTACGTGCAGGCCGTGACGGTGCCGATCTTTTGTTGGCACTTGACGATGGAACCGTTACCGAAGTTTCTGGTCGCGGCATCACTGTTCAGTACGACACACTTGGCAAGAAGCGTTACAACCTCGCTAAGTTCCGTCGCTCTAACCAAGACACATGTATCAACCAAGTAGTTCGTGTACGCGAAGGACAAAAAGTCAACAAGGGCGACCTCATGGTAGACGGTCCAAGTACCGACCTTGGTGAACTTGCTCTTGGCAAAAACCTCCTCGTGGCTCTCATGCCGTGGGAGGGTTACAACTTCGAAGACGCAATCATCTTGTCTGAGCGTTTAGTGAAAGACGATGTACTTACTTCCATCCACATTCACGAGCATGAAGTTGATGCGCGCGATACCAAGTTGGGTGCCGAAGAAATTAGCCGTGACATTCCAAACTTGTCCGACGACATTCTTCGCGACCTCGACGATCGCGGCATCATTCGTGTTGGTGCTGAAGTTGGCCCTGGCGATGTGTTGGTGGGCAAAGTAACTCCTAAGGGTGAAACAGAACTCACCCCTGAAGAGCGTTTGTTGCGTGCCATCTTTGGTGAAAAGGCTCGCGAAGTGCGTGACACCAGCTTGAAGGTGCCTCACGGCGAAAGCGGAAAAATCATCGACGTCAAAGTGTTCTCTCGCGAGAACGGCGACGAATTACCACCAGGTGTCAACCAACTCGTTCGTGTTTATGTTGCACAGAAGCGCAAAATCAGCGTGGGTGACAAACTCGCAGGGCGTCACGGTAACAAGGGTGTTATTTCCAAGATTCTTCCTATTGAAGACATGCCATACATGGACGATGGAACTCCTGTCGACATCATCTTGAACCCACTTGGTGTTCCATCACGTATGAACGTCGGCCAGGTTCTTGAAGCTCACCTTGGTTACTGCGCACGTTGGGGTTGGACCGATCCAAAAACCAACTCAGGTAACACCATCGGTACTCCAATACGAGGAACGGAAACGAAGACGCGTCCAACAACTCCTCCTGCAACGTTCATTGCAACACCAGTATTCGATGGTGCGCATTGGGACGAGGAAGACATACATAACTCGCATCCGACAATCCAAACAATCTTGGAAAATATCACTCCCGATGGTGTCGACGGTCAACGTCTCATTCAAAAGACTGGTAAGACCCTTTTGCGTAACGGACGAACAGGAGAGGTGTACGACAACCCCATCACTGTTGGGTACATGTACATCTTGAAACTGTCTCACCTTGTTGACGACAAGATCCACGCTCGTTCAACTGGTCCATACTCCATGATCACCCAGCAGCCACTTGGTGGTAAAGCACAATTCGGTGGTCAGCGATTTGGCGAAATGGAAGTGTGGGCACTCGAGGCCTACGGTGCGGCATATTGCTTGCAAGAGCTGCTCACCATTAAGTCTGACGACGTTCTAGGTCGTGTGAAGGTCTACGAAGCAATTGTGAAGGGCGAAAATATTCCTGAGCCCGGAATTCCTGAAAGCTTCAAAGTTCTCATGAAGGAAATGCAAGCACTCTGCCTCGACGTAGAAGTTCTCGCAGCCGATGGTGCCGAAATTGAAATGGGCAACATGGACGACGACATCTTCCGCGCAACAGAAGCTCTTGGCATCGACATCAGCCGCCCAGAACGCGGCACCGATGACGACGACCGCGAGCGCCGCCGCGAACGCGCCTTCTAGAAATCCTTGTACACAAACGACCTTTATCTTTCATCAACTACCACGATCTTTAAGGAAACGGAACCGACATGCTCGACGTGAATATGTTCGACCAACTACGAATTGGCCTTGCAACAGCCGATCAAATTCGTCTCTGGTCAAAAGGCGAAGTCAAAAAGCCCGAGACCATCAACTACCGCACACTGCGTCCTGAGAAGGACGGTCTTTTCTGTGAAAAGATTTTTGGACCAACCCGCGACTGGGAGTGCTACTGCGGTAAGTACAAGCGTGTTCGTTTCAAAGGAATTATTTGCGAGCGCTGCGGCGTTGAAGTAACACGTTCAAAAGTTCGTCGTGAGCGCATGGGTCACATTGAACTTGCTGCGCCAGTTGTGCACATTTGGTATCTACGCGGAACACGTAGCTGGCTTGCCTACCTTCTCGGCGGTATTGAAGCCAAAGAAGAGTTGAAGGCAAAGCAACTTGAAAAAGTAATTTATTTTGCTGCAAGCCTCGTTACCAAGGTCGATGTTGATCGTCGTCATAACGACCTTGCCAACTTGGAGCAGGAATACCTTGCTGAACAAGATGCAATTAAGAAAGATATGGAGCTTGCACTTGCACGCAAGTTCAAAGATGTTGAAGCAGAACTCAAGACTTTGGAAAAAGAAGGCACTAAAGAGAGCGATATCAAAATTCGCCAACGCCTCATTGACAAAGAAATCCAGAGCATGCGCGATCGCTTTGAAGGTGACCTAGATCTTTCACGTCGCACTTGGGATGAATTCAAGCGCTTGCACCCACGTCTCATCATTGAAGACGAAATGTTGTGGCGCAACCTTCGCGATCCATTTGGCCCATATGCCGAGTACTTCGAAGGTGGCACCGGTGCCGATGCCATCAAGGCACTCATCGACTGCCTCGATTTCGATAAAGAAGAAGAAAAACTACGCACTGCAATTGAAGCAGCCGATGGCCAAAAGCCATTGTCTGCACAACGTCGCCAAAAGGCAATTAAGCGTTTGAAGATCGTTGCTTCGTTCAACCAGCGCGATGAACAGGGCCGTCGTTTGAACAGCCCGAAGGCAATGATTCTCGATGTTGTTCCCGTCATTCCGCCAGAACTGCGCCCAATGGTGCAGCTCGACGGTGGTCGCTTTGCGACATCCGACCTCAACGACCTTTACCGTCGTGTTATTAACCGCAACAACCGCTTGCGCCGTTTGCTCGATCTGGGTGCACCAGAAATTATCGTGAACAACGAAAAGCGCATGTTGCAAGAAGCAGTCGATGCGTTGTTCGACAATGGTCGTCGTGGTCGCCCAGTGACCGGACCAGGTAACCGTCCACTCAAGTCGTTGTCCGACATGTTGAAGGGCAAGCAAGGACGCTTCCGTCAGAACCTTCTGGGTAAGCGTGTTGACTATTCCGGTCGTTCCGTCATCGTGGTAGGGCCAACCTTGCGTTTGCACCAATGCGGACTGCCAAAACTCATGGCACTTGAACTTTTCAAGCCATTCGTCATGAAGCGCCTCGTCGACCTTGAGCTTGCACAAAACATCAAGTCGGCAAAGCGCATGGTCGAGCGTCGTCGCCCACAAGTATGGGACGTTCTTGAAGACGTTATTAAAGAGCACCCGGTTCTCTTGAACCGCGCTCCTACCTTGCACCGCTTAGGAATTCAGGCCTTCGAGCCCGTGCTCGTTGAAGGTAAAGCAATTCAAATTCACCCATTGGTGTGTACAGCATTCAACGCCGACTTCGACGGCGACCAGATGGCTGTTCACCTTCCGTTGTCTGCAGAAGCACAAGCAGAAGCTCGTGTTCTCATGTTGTCGGCAAACAATATTTTGTCACCAGCATCGGGTCGCCCTATTGTGGCACCTTCGCAAGACATGGTCATCGGTGGTTTCTACCTCACCGAACTCGTTGAAGGTTTGCCAGGCGAAGGACGTTCGTTCCAGAACCGTTGGGAAGTATTCCGCGCACTTGATGAAAAGTCAGTGTTGTTGCATACCAAAATTAGGTTCCGTGAAACCTTGTCAACCGGAGAGCGTCGTACCATCGACATCACTCCTGGTCGCTTGTTGTTCGAGGAAGCTTTGCCAGCCGACTACCCAGAACGCTTTGGGCATATTTCAGCAACTTTGAAGAAAAAAGAAATGGGTCTCATCGTTGAAATCCTTTCTGACCACTATCCAAAGTCAGCAATTTCACAGTCGCTCGACGCAATTAAAAACGTGTGCTATCGCTATGCCGCACAGTCTGGTCTCACCATCTCTATCGATGACGTGAAGACTCCAAAAGACAAGCGCGCCATTCTCGATGATCACGAAAAGCAAGCCGACAAGGTGGAAAACCAATTCCGTCGCGGCATCATCACCGATGGCGAACGTCGTCAGCAAGAAGTGCGTATTTGGACCGATGCAACTGCAGCAGTGCAAATTGCAATGGAAAAAGAATTCAAAGCACAACGCTTTAACCCCATTGAAATGATGGTTGGTTCTGGTGCTCGCGGAAACATGACCCAGATGAAGCAAATTGCAGGTATGCGCGGTCTCGTGGCTAACCCTCGTGGTGACATGATTCCTCGTCCAATTAAGAGCAACTTCCGTGAAGGTTTGGAAACTCTTGAGTACTTCATTGCTACGCCTGGCGCACGTAAAGGACTCGTCGACACCGCATTGCGTACTGCCGACTCGGGTTACCTCACACGTCGTCTTGTTGACGTTGCACAAGAACTCATCATTCGTGAAATCGATTGCGGTACAACACTTGGCGTGTGGGTAGAGAACATTCAAAAAGACACCGCCAACATGCGTGCATACCTCGATACCAAACTATTTGGTCGTGCTGTATTGAACGACGTGCCACTCAGTGACGGAACGGTGATTCCAAAGAACACCATCTTGACCGACTTCCAAGTTGAGCAATTGCGCGACGACGATTCCATTGGTCGCTTGCGTGTGCGTTCAGTACTTACCTGCGATGCGGAAATGGGCGTGTGCGCATTGTGCTACGGCCGTTCACTTGCAACAGGTAAAACCATTGAACTCGGTGAAGCAGTTGGCGTTATTGCCGCTCAGTCCATTGGTGAGCCTGGTACACAGCTCACCATGCGTACGTTCCACACTGGTGGTGTTGCAGGAAAAGACATTGCTGGTGGTTTGCCACGCGTTGTTGAACTCTTTGAAGCACGTACACCACGTGGTTCTGCTCGCTTGGCCGGCGCCACAGGAATTGTGCGCATTGGCGAAGACGAAGGCAAGGGTATTCCTGTCAACGTCATCGACGATCAAGGTGAAGAGCATTTGGTGCTTTTGCCCACCGGTAGCCGCGTCATGCCAGGCATTAAAGATGGCAGCGATGTGAAAGCTGGCGAACCACTCACCGACGGTCCATTCGATCCGAAAGAACTTTTGGAAATTAAGGGCACTCGTGAAACACAGGTGTACTTAGTAGAAGAAGTGCAAAAGGTGTATCGCGACCAAGGTGTTTCTATTCACGACAAGCACATCGAGCTCATTGTTCGCCAAATGACACGTCGTGTTGGTGTACAAGAGCCTGGTGACACTGGCTTCTTGCCAGGTGCACGCCTCGACGCAAAGGTATTCCGCGACACCAACCGCCGCATGGTGGAAGAGTCAAAGCGCCCAGCAGAAGGTCGCCCTGAATTGATGGGTATCACCAAGGCATCATTGGCAACCGAATCTTGGTTGTCGGCAGCATCGTTCCAGGAAACCACTCGTGTTCTCACCGAGGCAGCAATTGACGGCCGCGGTGACAAGCTCATTGGTTTGAAGGAAAACATCATCATTGGCAAGCTCATCCCTGCTGGTACAGGTATGGACATCTATCGCAACTTCGGTATCGAAGCCCCCGATTATGAACCAATGGCCTTCTATTCCAGCGATGAAGAAGACCCAGCAGCGTTCCTTGCTGGTATTCAAGGCACCTATGTGCCAGAAGCAGAAAACGGCTGAGTAGGGCATTCCCCAACGCAGTGCAGAAAAAGTTCACGTTCTGGAGTGCTCTAACGCAGGTAGCGGGTTGTTGCCAGTGCTCGAGCACCCATAACATCACAGAGTCCCAAAGAGGGGGTTTCCCCCGCTCGGCGAAGAGTTTCTACAGACAAGAGGTTTAGGCGTGCCCACAATTCAGCAGTTGATCCGCCAGGGTCGCACGGTGAAAACAACAAAGACGAAGACCCCCGCATTGAAAGGGTCTCCACAGCGTCGTGGTGTTTGTACGCGTGTATTTACTACCACACCTAAAAAGCCAAACTCGGCATTACGCAAAGTAGCTCGCGTACGTCTCACGAGTGGTGTGGAAATTACTGCTTACATTCCGGGCGAGGGTCACAACCTGCAAGAGCACTCCATTGTTCTAGTTCGTGGTGGTCGTGTTCGCGACTTGCCAGGTGTTCGTTACAAGGTCATTCGCGGCGCGCTCGACGCAGCCGGCGTAAAAAATCGTAAGCAATCTCGTAGCCGTTACGGCGCGAAGCGCGTCAAGTAAGAAAGTATCTGGAGAAAACATGCCTCGTAAAGGTCCCGCAACTCGCCGTGAAATGACAGTAGACCCTGTTTATCGTTCATTGCTCATTACTCAGCTCACGAACAAAATCATGCTTCATGGAAAAAAGAGCATTGCAGAAAACATTGTGTACGACGCAATGAAACTCATTGAAGTAAAAACTGGTACAGAGCCGCTATCGACTGTGAAGCGCGCAATCGACAACGTGAAGCCACCACTTGAGGTGCGCAGTCGTCGTGTTGGTGGAGCCACATATCAGGTTCCTGTTGAAGTTCGCCCACGTCGTGCAAGCACTTTGGCAATTCGCTGGGTAGTGGAATATTCACGTAACCGTCGCGAAAAAACAATGGCTGAATGCTTGGCTAACGAGTTGCTCGATGCCGCAAATGGTCTTGGTGCTTCAGTTAAAAAGCGTGATGACATGCAAAAGATGGCCGAATCCAACAAGGCGTTTGCTCACTACCGTTGGTAGTTCGAGCAAGCAGTTACCAAACCCCCCCACATGCGGAAGTGAAATAAAATGGCTAAGCGCGAATACCCTCTTGATCGCACTCGTAACATCGGCATCATGGCGCACATCGATGCCGGTAAAACCACAACGACCGAGCGTATTTTGTTCTACACCGGTAAGAGCTACAAGATCGGTGAAGTGCACGAAGGTGCAGCAACCATGGACCACATGGCCCAAGAGCAAGAGCGTGGAATCACCATTACTTCCGCTGCAACTACCTGCATCTGGAATAACCACCGCATTAACATCATCGATACTCCTGGTCACGTGGACTTCACCATTGAAGTAGAGCGCTCATTGCGCGTACTCGACGGCGCGGTCACTGTTTTTGACTCCGTTGCTGGTGTTGAACCACAAACGGAAACCGTGTGGCGCCAAGCCAACAAGTACAAAGTTCCCCGGATGTGCTTCATCAATAAGATGGACCGCATTGGTGCAAACTTCTATCGCACTGTGGAAATGATGAAAGATCGTCTGCAGGCAGTACCTGCCATCATTCAGCTGCCCATTGGCGCTGGTGGCCCAGAAAGTAACGAACCGTTTATCGGCCTCATCGACATCATCAAAATGAAAGCACTCATTTGGCACGATGAAGAACTTGGTGCGAAATGGGATGAAACTGATATCCCTGCTGGGATGGTTGATCAGGCAAATGAATATCACGAATTGTTGTTAGAGACCATTGCTACAAGCAGTGATGAATTCATGGAGAAATATCTCAGTGGTGCAGAAATGTCACAGGCTGAAATTAAAGAAACGCTTCGTCTCGGAACACTCGCATTCGACTTCGTTCCTGTTCTTTGCGGATCCGCATTCAAGAACAAGGGTGTGCAACCAATGCTCGACGCAGTGGTTGACTTCTTGCCAAGCCCAATCGACATTGCACCAGCAACTGGTGAAAACGTTAAGGGCGATGAGAAGCTTGTGCGCAAAGCCGATGAGAACGGCCCGTTTGCGGCACTTGCATTTAAAATCGTTGCCGATCCTTTTGGCAAACTCACTTACTTCCGCGTGTACTCAGGAACCATCAACAAAGGTGACGAGGTATACAACAGCACGAAAGAGCGCAAAGAGCGTCTCGGTCGTATTTTGTTGATGCACGCAAACCAACGTGAAGACCTTGACGTGGCAATGGCCGGCGACATTGTTGCTGGTCTTGGTTTCAAAGAAACCACCACAGGCGACACGTTGTGCGATCGCAATGACCCCATCATTCTTGAGCGCATGATTTTCCCTGAGCCAGTTATTCACGTGGCAATTGAGCCAAAGACCAAAGACGACCAAGACAAACTTGGTAAGGCTTTGAAGTCACTGTCTGATGAAGACCCAACATTCCGCGTTCGTACCGACGAAGAAACTGCGCAAACTGTTATTTCAGGAATGGGTGAATTGCACCTTGAAATTCTTGTTGACCGTATGCAGCGTGAATTCAACGTGGAAGCAACTGTAGGTAAACCACAAGTTGCCTACCGTGAAACCGTTACGAAAAAAGTCGAGTCTGTGGAATATCGCCATATCAAACAGTCCGGTGGTTCTGGTCAGTTCGCAGTAGTAAAAGTTACAATTGAACCTTCTGGCCCTGGTGGCGGCTATATATTCGTCGACAAAATTACCGGCGGTAAAGTTCCGCGCGAATACATTCAGCCAGTCAACCAAGGTATTCAACAAGCCCTCGATGCAGGTGTTCTCGCTGGGTACCCCACAGTTGACGTCAAGGTGAGCTTGGTCGATGGCCAGTACCACGACGTTGACTCCAGTGAAATGGCGTTCAAAATTGCCGGTCAGATGGTCTTTAAAAAGGCCGCCGAGATGGCAAAACCCGTTCTCCTCGAGCCAATCATGGGTGTTGAAGTAGTAACCCCCGATGAATACATGGGCGACGTGATGGGCGACCTTTCCAGCCGTCGTGGTCGTATTGAAGGAATGGAAGCCCGCGGTAATACGCAGGTTGTTCGTGCCCAGATACCGCTCTCGGAAATGTTCGGATACAGTACCGATCTCAGGTCTCGTACACAGGGCCGGGCAACGTACACCATGCAATTCCACTCGTACCAGCAAGTGCCTGAAGTGATTTCACAAGAAATCATCAAGCGCGTACGTGGCGAGTAATACGAATACCGATCCTTGAAAACATCACACAACGTAAACGGAGTAATCAGAAATGTCTAAGGCAAAGTTTGAGC